>NZ_AP022826.1:663438-995157 GCF_014466985.1 Nitrosophilus labii | reverse complement strand
GTTATAAGGATTTTCACTATAGTTTACTTCCTCTTTTTTCAAGTCAGCAAATGAAATATTTATAAAATCCAAAAGAAAAAAGCTGTGATGAATATCTGCATGAAGTTGGCAAGCTGTATCTAACTCTTTTTTATCAAGTTCATCTATACAGACAACATTTTCAGAGCATGGATCTATGTATTCGAAAACAAAATCGTGAAAAACCAAAAATGAGAAACTGATTATAAGTAAACCGAGAATTTTCTTTTTCAAACGCATTAACTCTCCAACTATTTATTATTAGATTTTATTAGAAAAAAAATAATAACTAAATGAAAAAAAATATTAATATTTGAGTTTATCTTTTTATAAGAGTAAAAATGGGTATTGAAGATGATTTTTAGATTAATTTAGAGGTGCCCTTAAGTTAAAAAATGGAATAATTGCTACTATGAAAGATAAAGTATTAGAGATTAGAGATTTGACTTTTGGATATGATAAAAAAAATCTTCTTTTTAGAGATTTTTCCCTTGATGTTTATAGAGGGGAGGTAGTCTCCATAGTCGGTCCAAGTGGAGTTGGAAAAAGTACCCTTTTTGAACTGATAGGGGGATTTTTAAAACCTATAAAAGGTTCAATTAAGGTTAAAAAGATTTCACAAGTTTTTCAAGACCCCTATACATCATTTCACCCTTCATATACGATAATAGAACAGATTTCAGATGTATGCTCCACAGAAGGTATTGAAGAGTTGGCAGATATGATGCAGATTGATAGTGAACTTTTATACAAAAGAGCACATGAGCTTTCAGGTGGACAGCTTCAAAGATGCTCAATTTTAAGATCTATTATGATGAAACCGGATCTTTTATTGGCAGATGAGCCAACTTCAGCACTGGACAATATAATACAGCTTGAAGTTATGAAACTTTTAGTAAAACTTTTGGATAGGGTAGGGATACTACTAATAACGCATGATTTGGATTTGGCTAAATGGTGCAGTGATAAGATAATTAAGCTTTAGGACAAAGTTTTCTTTTTTCCTCGTCTAAAACCTTTTGCATCTCTTCTCTTAGATTTTTTAGCCACTCTTCTTCCTCTTTAGCCTCAAAAGATGGAAGATATTTTACTTTTATAACTCCAGGATTTAACTCTAGCTTTTTACTGTCAAATCTCTCTCTTGCACATACGATAACAATAGGTTGCACTTTTAGGTTAAGTTTATCTGCTATAACTTTTGCTCCCGGTTTAAATGGAAGAAGTCTATCTTTACTAGAACGAGTACCTTCTGGAAAAATTGCTATAGTCTTTTTTTTAACTTTTTCTTTTGCCTCTTTTAAAAGTCTTATTATGGCTCTTTTATCTTGTCTATCAAGTCTTATATTTTCCGGAAGTTTAAGCAATAAACCAAAAAACGGAGTGTCAAAAAGCTCTTTTTTAGCTATCCATACCATATCAAACGGATAAGTGGCTTCAATAACTGGAATATCTATAAAACTTGAGTGATTCATTATAATCATCTTCGCTTCTTTATCAATCTTGCCTTCTGTTACGACTTTTATACCTAAAAATATCAATATAGCTCGGGTATAGAAGATTTTAATTTTTTTGTAGTAACTTTTTGGAAAAATTAAAAATGCAAAAATGTTAAATGTAACTAGTACAATAATAACAACGGTAGCCCAAATTCCTCTAATTTTCGCAAAGATCTTCATCTTTTACCCATCCTATTTTGCCGTTAGGCAGTTCTATCTTGGTATAACCATTTGTATGGTTCAATCTTTTTGTTTTGAAGTTATAATCCGTTATAAAAAACACAGTACTATTTTTGGTTGGTAGTAATGAAACTTTACTATTTTCTTTAACACAAACGGTTTTTAAAGGTATTGAGAGATATGCGCCGTATCCCCCAAAAATAAACGCTATAAAAAGATAAAAAAACGATTTCTTAAAAAGAGCTATTATTAAGAAAAACGTAGAGATAGATAGAAAAATAATGATTTTTATAGTTTTGTGGCTACTTTCACTTGGTCTAATGTCCGATTGTGTGCTTACGGTTTCATCTTTTACTTCAATTTCTCTAGATATATGTTCAAATTTGTTTTTAGATAAATTAAAAAAGGAAAACTTGAAATTTTTTAAATATGAAGGGACTATAGCAAAATATGTGATTGATGTTAAAGGAAAGTTTTGATATATCTCCTCTATTCCTTCTTTGACAGCGAAATCTAGATGAAAATCTTCCAAATTTGATAGATTGGCTTCAATGTTGATAACTATAAGATTTTGGTCCTTATCATATTGAATAGCCTGAAAATTTTTCATTTCCAAAGAATTTGCCAACACGTTGCAAAAATCTTTAGGAGGATTAAGTTTTATCGCTTTTATACTTTTTCCTGGCAATATATCTTTTATAAGGGGACTATAGTTGTCTTTTAGAAGATATACGGTAATATCAGGCAGTCTAATATTTTGAGTTAAAGCTTTAAAATAGAAAGTTTTATAGATGTAAATACCTTCCTGTCGTTCGGGAATATCACTGCTAATAGGTATTATTCCTTCTGTATTTTCAAAATTGTATGAGAGATTTTTATATACTTCTTCGGTTACTATTATTTTTATAGTTACTGGGAAAATCTGATTTACGAATATTTTTTTAGGTAAGTCATGATACGATAGGTATAAGGAATCACTCCTTATACCCAGGTTTATTTCTTCACAATAAAGATTTAACAACAAAATCGGTATAAAAACAAACTTTAACAAACCTTTAATCGATAAATCCTTTAATCATTTTTATTCCATCTTCACTTCCGAGTATTTTTTCACAGGCTCTTTCAGGATGTGGCATAAGTCCAAAAACGTTTTTATTTTCGTTACAGATTCCGGCTATTGCATCAACTGAACCGTTTGGATTGTCGATATTTCCATCTTTGTCGCAATATTGAAGAATAATTTGTCCTTTATCATACATCTTTTTTAATCTATCTTCTTCAACAAAGTAGTTACCTTCAGCATGTGCTATAGGGATATTTAAAATATCGCCTTTTTGAAGTTTTGATAAAAATCTGTTTTCATTGTTTAAAACTTTGATATATTGAAATTTGGATACAAAATGGAGATTTTCATTCCTTTTCATAGCTCCCGGAAGTAGATGAGACTCTAGCAGTATCTGAAATCCGTTACAGATACCAAGAACATATCCACCTCTATCTGCAAACTCTTTTACTGCTTTCATTATAGGACTGAATCTTGCTATCGCTCCACTTCTAAGGTAGTCTCCATAACTAAAACCACCAGGAATAACTACAAGATCTGTTTTTTTAGGAATATCTTGTAGTTTATGCCAGATAATCTCTGTTTCGCAGCCAATATGATTAAAGGCATATTCAGTATCAAATTCGCAATTTGTTCCAGGAAATCTAACTATCGCTACTCTCATTTTTCAATCTCTATTTTATAATCTTCTATCACTGTATTTGCAAGAAGAGTTTCACACATCTCTTTTACTCTCTCTTTTGCTCTATTTTCATCACTCTCATTAAGAGTTAAAATAATCTGTTTTCCAACTCTTACATCATTAACCTCATTAAACCCCAATGATTCTAAAGCGTGATGAACGGCTTTACCTTGAGGATCTAAAACTCCGGGCTTTAAATAAATATCAACTATAGCTTTCATTTTTTTAGTCCTTTACAAATTTAAAATTACTTATTTAATATTCTTTTTAAAACCTCTTCGTATGCAAGTTTTACATTTCCTAAATCTTGTCTAAATCTATCCTTATCAAGCTTTTCACCAGTGTTTTTATCCCAGAATCTACAGCTGTCTGGGCTTATCTCATCTGCTAAAATTATTTTGCCATCACTATCTTTTCCAAACTCAAGTTTAAAATCTACCAAAATCAGATCTCTTTGATCGAAAAAAGATTTAAGTATAACGTTGATTTCACGTCCGAGTCTCTTTAATTCTTCAAGTTCGCTCTCACTTTCAGCAAGTTCGAGTATCAAAGCGTGTTCGTCGTTTATGATAGGATCGTGGAGATCGTCGTTTTTATAATAAAATTCGACAAGGGAAAAAGGTAATTTAGTTCCATCTGGAATACCTAATCTTTTAGTTAGAGAGCCCGTAGCGATATTTCTTACAACAACTTCGATAGGAATCATTTCGGCTTTTTTTATAACCATTTCGCTATCACTGAGTCTTTTTACGTAATGGGTAGGAATGCCCTCTTTTTCCAAAAGCTCAAAAAGCTCGGAACTTATTTGGCAGTTTAACGCACCTTTTCCCTTCTCAAAACCCTTTTTTACGGCATCAAAAGCGGTTAAGTCGTCTTTAAACTCTGCAATTAAAAAGTTTTCATCTTCCGTTAAAAATATTTTTTTGCCTTTTCCTTCGTATAAAAGCTCTTTTTTTTCCATTTTCACCCTTTTTTAGATTTTATTATGATTAGTGCTTTTAAGATATCGGCAGCCTCTTTAAGCTGAGTGTCTTTGTTAAGATCTTTTTCGGTTATTAGACCATCTTCATCTTTTTTCTCTTTATCTTTTTTCTCATCTTTTTTCTTGCCCTCTAGTTTTTCAAGTTCGCTTTTTAGATGTTTTTTAAGTTCAGCCTCTTTTATCATAAATTCATCTTCTTGAACTTTAAGTTCTCCTGGATGAACGGTGATATCAGGAGTCACTCCTAGGGCCTGAATCGTTCTTCCGCTTGGAAGATAATATCTTGCAATAGTTAGTTTTATAGCTTCATTTTTATCTATTGGTAAAATTACTTGTACGCTTCCTTTTCCGAATGTTTTTTCACCTACTATTATGGCACGTTTATGATCTTGCAAAGAACCACTTACAATCTCGCTGGCACTAGCACTTCCCCCGTTAACTAAAACAACTAACGGGATATTTTTGTATGTGCCGGATTTCGTAGCTTTATAAACTCTGTTTTCAGAGTCAATTCTTCCTTTTTGCGAAACTATTACACCTTTATCTACGAAAAGATCTACAAGACCTACTGCTTGATCCAAAAGTCCGCCGGGATTGTTTCTTAAATCTAAAATTATTCCTTTTGTTTTGTCTTCGTTCTCTTTGATATATCTCTTAACTTCGTTTACGACTTTCTTATCGAAAGATACTACTCTTAAATAGAGTATTTCCTCATTTAAAATATGCTTGGCATAAACGGAGTCTATTTTTATAATATCTCTTACTATTTCAACTTTTATGGGTTTTGGTTCACCTTTTCTAACTATAGTAAGATAGATTTTAGTTCCAGGCTTTCCTCTCATAAGGCTTACTGCCTCATCAAGAGTCATATCGATAGTGGATTTATCATCTATTTTTAAGATAATATCACCGGCTTTTAATCCGGCTTTATCTGCGGGAGTTCCCTCAATTGGGGCAATTATCGTCAAAGCACCGTCTCTAATACCTACGGTAATACCAAGTCCTCCAAACTCTCCTTCTGTTTGTATTTTCAACTCTTTAAAATGTCTTTTGTCTAGAAATGAAGAGTGAGCGTCGAGATTACTAAGAAGACCGGCTATAGCTTTATTTATAATATCTTCAATAGTTAAAGGATCTACATAATATTTTTCAACCGTTCCTACTACTTTTGTAAATTTAGCTATCGCATCCAATCTAGACGTAATATTTAGTTCATCTGCATTTTTAGCGTACAATTGAGTTTGAAAAAGGGAATAACTAAGAATAGCGCTAGTTAAAAAACCTGCTGTTAAGTATCTCATTTTTATCATTATTTTACCTCTATTAATTTGTAGAAAAACCAAGGTGATTATAGTTTAAAATTGATAAAAATTGGCTAAACTCTATTATTAGTATGAGGAGTGAAGGAATAAAGGGGAGAAGGTGGTAAGGATGAAGGTTGAAGGTATAAGTGATATGAGGTGTGGGTATGAGTGTGTGTGAGGAGCAACGTTCACCATACCCAACCTACTCAACTACTTAACTAAATAAACTTGACATCACTAGACTAAAGTTGTATAATAACAAAAAACTAAAAAAGGAGTAGGGTATGAGTAATATTTTTGAAAAACTTACCCATAAGATGACAGAAAATATAGAATCTGCAGTAAGTTTAGCGCTGCACAACAAGAATCCTGAAGTTGACGTAGCACATATGCTGTGGGCACTACTTACAGACAGTTCTTCCATATTAAATCAGGCTTTAAATAAAATGGGCATAGATAAAGCCCCTATTGAACTAGAAGCAAAAAGTGTTGCGGATAGACTTCCAAAAGTATCATCTATAACTAAAGAAAATATAAAGATCTCAAGACATTTAGCTGAGAGCCTTCAAAAAGCAGAAGGCCAGATGGTAAAAAACGGAGATCAATATCTAGCTGTAGATACCTGGATAGAAGCCAACATAGACGATCCCGTTTTTAAAGAGATTCTTGGCAAATATGTAGATCTTTTTGAATTTAAAAAGACACTAGAGGCCATTAGAGGTGGCAAAAAGATCGATAAACAAACAGCTGATGAAACTTTGGAGGCTTTGGAAAAGTACGGTATAGACTTGACTAAAAAAGCTGCCGAAGGAGAGCTTGACCCTGTTATTGGTAGAGATGAAGAGATTCATAGGGTTATGCAGATACTTATTAGAAAAACAAAAAACAATCCTATACTTTTGGGAGAACCTGGTGTAGGTAAAACAGCTATTGTAGAAGGATTAGCACAAAGAATCGTAAATAAAGAGGTTCCTATAAGCCTTCAAAATAAAAGGGTTATCGCTCTTGATATGACGGCTCTTATTGCCGGAGCAAAATATAGAGGCGAGTTTGAAGACAGATTAAAAGCCGTTGTTGACGAAGTAAAACAGAGCGGGGACATCATCCTTTTCATAGATGAAATTCACACTATTGTAGGTGCCGGAGCTAGCGAAGGAAGTATGGATGCCGCAAACATTTTAAAACCGGCTCTTGCAAGAGGAGAACTACACACTATAGGCGCCACAACACTTAAAGAGTATAGAAAATATTTCGAAAAAGATGCAGCCCTTCAAAGAAGATTCCAACCGGTTAAAGTTGAAGAACCGAGTATCAATCAAGCTCTACAGATATTAAGAGGTATCAAAGAGAGATTAGAGGCTCATCACAATGTTCAGATACTTGATAGTGCTTTAGTAGCGGCTGCAAAACTTAGTGCCAGATATATTACAGATAGATATCTGCCTGATAAAGCTATAGATCTTATAGATGAAGCGGCGGCAGAACTTAAAATGCAAATAGAATCAGAGCCTTTTGAACTCTCTAAAATCAAAAGAGAGATTCAACAATTATTGGTTGAAAAAGAGGCTTTGATGATGGAGAAATCCAAAAAAAATGAAGAAAGACTGGCAGAAATTGAAAAAGAGTTAGCAAATCTTGAAGAGAAAAAAAGAGAACTTGAAACTCAGTTTGAAAACGAAAAAAGAGTTTTCAAAGAGATTGCTAAAACAAAAGAAGAGATAGAAAAGAAAAAAGTTGAGGCCGAACGAGCAAAAAGAGAGGGTGATTACAATAAGGCAGCCGAGATAGAATACGGCCAAATCCCTCAGTTAGAAAACAGACTAAAAGAGCTTAACGAGCAGTGGCAAAGAATGCAAGAAGCAGGAACGCTTCTTAAAAATGCGGTTGATGAAGAGATGATAGCTGCAATAGTTAGCAAATGGACAGGTATTCCCGTAACTAAAATGCTTCAAAGCGAAAAAGAGAAGATATTGCATGTAGAAGATGAACTTAAAAAACATGTAGTAGGTCAAGATGAAGCTATCAAAGCGGTTTCAAGAGCAATTAAAAGAAATAAAGCCGGACTTTCCGAGCCAAACAGACCGATTGGCAGTTTTATGTTCTTAGGACCTACAGGTGTAGGTAAAACCCAGACGGCTAAAACATTGGCCAAATTTCTATTTGATACCGAAAAAGCTCTTATTAGGATAGATATGAGCGAATATATGGAAAAACATGCAGTATCAAGACTTGTTGGTGCACCTCCTGGATATGTTGGTTATGAAGAGGGAGGGCAACTAACTGAAGCTGTAAGAAGAAAACCTTACAGTGTAGTTTTATTTGACGAGATAGAAAAAGCCCATCCTGATGTTTTTAATATCTTGTTACAGGTTCTTGATGATGGAAGACTAACGGACAATAAAGGTGTTACGGTAGATTTTAGAAATACTATAATCATCATGACAAGCAATATAGCTAGTGATAAAATTATGGAGTTTAGAGATCCTGAAGATAGAGAAAAAGCCGTTAAAGACGAATTAAAAAGATATTTCAAACCGGAATTCCTAAACAGACTTGATGATATTGTGATTTTTAATCCTTTAGGAGAGCAAGAGATTGTTAAGATTGTAGATATTATGTTTGAAGGTATAAAAAATAAACTTAAAGAGAGAGATATCAAAATCGAACTTACAGAAAGTGCGAAAAAAATCGTTGCAAAAGCAGGTTTTGATCCTGTTTACGGAGCAAGGCCGCTTAAAAGAGCTTTATACGAGCTAGTTGAGGATAGACTTGCCGAACTTATACTTGAGGACAAAGTAAAAGATGGAGACGATGTAGTTTTCGATGCAGATGGGGACGAAGTGATAGTTATCGTAAACGGACAGAAGGTATAACCTTTTGTCCGTTACCCTTTCGTAACAAACTACATTTTTCTTAAATACTTTTTACTAAAATCATAAAAATTCTCTCACATTCAAGTATAATCTTCAGTATATTTTATTCTGTTTTCAAGGCAAAAAATGGAATTTATGAAGATTTTCTTAAAAGATCTTAAAAATTCTTTTAAAGATCTTATTCCTATCATAGTAGTTGTGGCTTTTTTTCAGCTAGTTATCATACAGAAAATACCTGATAATACTCTCACTATCATTTTAGGACTTTTTATAGTTGCTGTTGGTCTTGCACTATTTATCAGAGGATTGGAACTTGGTATCTTTCCTGTTGGCGAAAACCTTGCTATAGAGTTTGCAAAAAAAGGAAGTCTTTTTTGGCTACTGCTTTTTGCATTTTTAATCGGTTTTTCTACAACTATAGCAGAACCTGCTCTTATAGCTATAGCTGACAAAGCCGAAGCTATAAGTAGTGGAAAGATAGATGCTTTTTTTCTTAGACTAACAGTAGCGTTTTCAGTAGGTTTTGCAATAGCTTTAGGAGTATTTAGAATCATTTTAGGTCATCCTATCCATTACTATATCATTAGTGGTTATGTTATGGTTGTTTTGATAACTTTTTTTGCTCCAAAAGAGATAATAGGACTAGCTTATGATAGTGGAGGAGTAACTACGTCTACCGTAACTGTACCTTTAGTTGCGGCTCTAGGTATAGGACTTGCTTCAAGTATAAAAGGTAGAAATCCCGTGATTGATGGATTTGGGCTGATAGCCTTTGCATCTTTAACGCCTATGATTTTTGTGCAGCTTTACGGTATAGGTGCGGAATATTTTGCCCAAAATAGAGCTAATGAAACTGTTTCATTGGCAAAAGCCGTTACCGATACGATAATAAATGAAGATCATTTCGAAATAAAAAAGATCTTTTTTGATCTTATCTCAGTTGTTAAAGACATTTTGCCAATTATAGCTGTAATTTTGTTTTTTCAATACGGAGTTATAAAAAGAGCGCTTCCTCATCTTCGTAAAATATCCTTTGGAATTATTTTGGTAGTTATGGGATTGTATGCTTTTATATTAGGGTTAGAGATCGGACTTTTTCCTATTGGCGAAACTTTGGCATTTCAACTTACCTCTATGAAACAGATATTTTTGATTTATCTTTTTGCATTTTTGATAGGTTTTTCCACTACTATGGCTGAACCGGCTCTTTTAGCAATAGCTATCAAAGCGCAAGAAGTTAGCGATGAAAGAATAAATAGTACAATTTTAAGAGTATTTGTGGCATTAGGCGTTGCTATAGGTATAGCTCTTGGAGCTTATAGAATAGTTTCGGGAGGAGAGATACATTACTATATAATAGCAGGATATATTATAGTAATTATTATGACATATTTTGCACCAAGATATATCATACCTATAGCGTATGATAGTGGAGGTGTTACAACCTCTACCGTTACTGTACCGCTTGTAGCGGCTTTGGGTTTGGGACTAGCTCAAAATTTAGAAGGAAGAGATCCATTAATTGACGGATTTGGACTGATAGCCTTTGCCTCGCTTTTTCCAATGATAACAGTAATGAGCTATGGAATATATGCAGAATTAAAAAGAAAAGGATAAGATATGAAGTTTGTAGCACTTGTAGCTATCATTCCTCAGGAGATGGAAGAAAAAGGTATAGAAGAAGCAAAAAAAGCTGGAGCCGGCGCAGTTACTATCTTAAACGGAAGAAACATAGGTTTGAAAGAGAAAAAGATATTTTTTGGTGTAACTTTGGAAGAGAGCATGTCCGTTCTTCTGTTTATCCTTCCAAGAAGACTCTCACTAAAAGTTTTAAAAGCACTTAGAGATAAATTGGATGTAGATAACATTGAAAATAGTTCACTTATTTTTACGTTTCCGATAGATCATGTAGTAGGACTTAACAAGGAGGAACTTCACAAGTTTGAGAGTGAAATCAAAACAATACTTTAAAATTTTCAATAAAATCAAGGAGAAAAAATGTTAGTTGAAGAAATAATGACTCCAAAAGATAAACTGGTGATTGTTGATCAGTTGGCTCCTGTTAGAGAAGCGCTTGAGCTTATGAAAAAATTTCAAATAAAGTCGGTAGTTGTGGACAAAAATGGGCCGTATGGAGCATATGGACTTGTAACTTTCAAAAACGTTTTACAAGCTATTGTGGCACAAGAAGGAGATATAGACCTTTTAAACGTATACGATATAGCTACTATTCCGGCGATAAGTGTTACAAGAAAAGTTGAAATGAAATATGTAGCTAAAATGATGGTACGCCATAGTATAAAAAGAGTTTTGGTAATAGATAATAACGAGCTTCACGGCATTATTACAATGACCGATATTATTGGCGTTTTATTGGACGAGATATAATAAAACGCTAAATAAGATTTAAGCATATTTTTAGTAAACTTAGCCTTCAAAAAATATATAGAAGGGGTAATTGATGAAAAGAACTTATCAACCACACAACACTAGAAGAAAAAGAACTCACGGATTTAGAGTTAGAATGAAAAGTAAAAACGGAAGAAAAGTGATTAACGCTAGACGTGCTAAAGGAAGAAAAAGATTGGCAGTATAAAAGATTTCTCGACGCTAAAATCGAGCAGGGAGTTCAACTATGTTTATAGAAGAGGAAAAAGTTGGCACTCGCCGTTCTTCGTGATCTTCTATAAGCAAAGCAATGCCAAAAAAGTTGGATTTGTAGCGAGTAAAAAGATTGGAAATGCAGTCAAAAGAAACAGAGCCAAAAGAAGACTCAAGGCTCTGTTTATAGAGTTTTATGATCTTTTAAAGCCTGGTCTTTATATTTTTGTAGCGAAAAAAGATATATTGGAAGTAGATTTTGCAAAAATCAAAAAAAGCTTTGAGAAATCATTGCGAAATATTAAGTTATTGAAAAATGGTTAAAAAACTTTTCTTGAAGCTTTTGGTTTTTTATCAAAAATTTTTATCGGTAATATCGCCGGGGAGTTGTAGATACTATCCAACTTGTTCGGAATATGCCAAATGGCGTATTGAAAATGAAAATGTTTTTAAAGCTATATTTTTTATTGTTTTAAGAATTCTAAGATGCAATCAACTTTTTGCAGGAGGTATAGAGTATCCTATAATTACCAAGAAGTTAGATTGCATAAAAAAAAGAGACGCTATAAATATTAAGTATTGGTTAATACCAAAAGATAAAAACCGATATTATTTAATTAAAAATTTTAGTAAAACAAAGGTTTGAGATGTTTGAAAAGATGGATACCAATCAAAGAGTTATCATAGCGACAGTGCTATCATTAGGAGTTTTTTTAATCTACGACTACTTCTTTATGCCTAAATCCAATCCTTCAAAGAGTGTACAGACCCAAAAAGAGATTCAAGAAAATGTAGCCGCACCAAAAACAAACAATGAAACTGTGGAAGAAAAGAGTCAAAACAAACCGCAATCTGATAATCAATCCACCCTTTTAGGGGAAGAGCTTGTTACAATTGACTCTAAACATTTTACAATGAAAATAGATAATATCGGTAGGATAAAACAGGTTGTTTTGAAAGATAAAAGATTCGTTACAGAAAATGGGGAGCATATAAAACTTTTCAATGACTCAAAACTTCCTAAACCGTTAGAAATTAGATTTAGTGATGAAAAAACAAATCTTGAAGCTTTTAAAGTTCCTTATGTATCCGATAAAAAAGATATTAAAATAGACGATAAACCTGTAGAACTAACGCTAACTCAAAACCTTTCCAATCTAAAAGTGGTAAAAAAGATCAAGATCTATCCTGACGGACATTATGATCTTAAAGTTAATCTCTCTAATGAAAAAAAATATTTTATATCCCCTGGATTTAGACCCGATGTAAGAGTTGATGGATATACGTTCCATGGAGTTTTGATAAAAGAGGCTGACAATACGATTACTATGATAGATGACGGAGACGCAAAAGGGATAGAAAGCTTCAGAAAAGCCAAAATTGCAGCCGCTGTGGATAGATACTACTCTACTTTCTTTTACGATCTTAAAAAAGGGCTTAATGTAGTCATCTCGAAAGATGAAGAGGAAAATCCGATAATTTTTGTCGAAGGTGAAAAGAGTTTTGAGATTAGCGGATATTTGGGTCCTAAAGACTACAATATATTAAAAAATATCAATCCAGAGCTTACAGATGTTATAGAGTATGGATTTTTTACCTTTATAGCAAAACCAATGTTTAAAATATTGCTTGCTATTTACAACTTTGTAGGCAACTGGGGTTGGGCGATAGTTATCTTGACAATTCTTATCAGAATCTTACTTTTCCCTTTAACATTTAAGGGAATGGTCTCTATGCAAAAACTTAAAGATTTGTCACCTAAAATTAAAGAATTGCAGCAAAAATATAAAGGAGACCCTCAAAAACTAAATGCCCATATGATGCAGCTTTACAAAAAACATGGTGCCAATCCTATGGGTGGGTGTTTGCCTCTGTTACTTCAGATACCTGTGTTTTTTGCAATATATAGAGTTTTACTAAACGCCATTGAGTTAAAAGGTGCTGAGTGGATTTTATGGATCAAAGATTTAAGTGTCATGGATCCATATTTTATCTTGCCTATTTTGATGGGTATAACTATGTATATTCATCAAAAAATCACTCCTACAACTATTACAGATCCAATGCAGCAGAAGATATTCCAATATCTTCCTATAGTATTTACTTTCTTTTTTATCACATTCCCGGCAGGTCTTACTCTATATTGGTTCGTTAATAATATTCTCTCAATTATTCAGCAAATTATTGTTAATAAAGCTTTTGAGAGTAAAAAAGCTGTCCAAAAGGAAGCAAAATGAGCAAGAAAATTGAAGCTCCTACCCTAGAAGAGGCGTACAAGCTTGCCTCTAAGGAGTTAAATTGTTCTATAACGGATTTAGAAATCGAGATAGTTCAAAATCCATCTAAAGGTTTTTTAGGTATTGGCAAAAAAAATGCGATAATCATAGCAACCTGTAAGAAAAAAGAGCAAAATGACATCAAGAGGGAACTTGAAAAAAAAGAGGATGAAGTTGTAGAAAAAACTCAAGAGACAAAACCTCAAAAAGTAGAAGAGACTATAAAAATCGAGAAAAAAGAAATTATAAAGCCGGAAGAAAAGCCTAAAGCTGAAGTTAAACAAACGATCGTTAAGGAAGAGAAAGAGAAAGAACCAAAAGAGACTCAAAAATTAGAGAAAAGATTCGAATTACCACAAGTCAAAGACGAATTTCAAGATTTTTATAAAGAGAGTGTAAGTATAGAAGAGATAGCACAAACTATAGAAAACGATATAAACGATCTTTTCAAATATTCCTGTTTCGATATAGAAAAAATCAAAGTAAAGCCCTATGATGAAAATACCGTTCTTATCGAATTTAGCGGTGCCGATTCGGCACTTTTGATAGGAAAAGAGGGGTATAGATACAAAGCTCTTTCATATATGCTATTTAACTGGGTAAACTCAAAATATGATCTACAAATAAGACTTGAGATCGCTGAATTTTTAAAAACTCAAGAAGAGATGGTAAAAAACTATCTAAAACCTGTAATTGAAAAAATCAAAAAAGAGGGTAGGGGTCAGACTAAACCTCTTGACGGTGTTTTGATTCAAATAGCTTTAAAAGAGCTTAGAGCTGAATTTCGTGATAAGTATGTTGCCATAAGAACAAACAGACAGGGTGAAAAATATATTATAGTCAACCAGTTTAATAAGAAAAATGAACAGTAACAGTACCATTGCAGCCGTGGCCACATCTCATGGCATTGGCTCTATCGCTATTGTTAGAGTTAGTGGTGATAAAGCGCTCGAAATAGCTAAAAAAATCTCGAAAAAAAAGAGTTTTCCTCCAAGATATGCCACTCTTACATCTCTTTACGATGAAAATGAAGAACTAATAGACAAATCAATCGTTATATATTTTAAGGCACCTCACTCTTTTACGGGTGAGGATATTATAGAGTTTCAATGCCATGGCGGTATAATCGTAGCAAAAAAGATTTTAGATACAGTAATAGAATATGGAGCAAGACTAGCAGAACCTGGAGAATTTAGTAAAAGAGCCTTTTTAAACGGAAAGATAGATCTTACCGAGGCAGAAGCTATAGCAAAACTCATAGAAGCAAAAAGTGAAGATGCTGCAAAAATCCTTGCCAAACAGTTAAAAGGGGAACTAAAAGAGTATATTGAAAATATCAGAGAAGTGCTTATTAGAATTTTAGCTTTTGCTGAAGTCAATATCGATTATGCAGAAGAAGATCTTCCTATAGATATGGCAGAATCTATGAAAAATCAACTAAAAGAGCTAAAAAAGAGACTAAAAAATATGCTAGAATCCAGTGAGAGAAGAGTAGGACTTTTGGAAGGTTTTAAAATATCAATAATCGGAAAACCAAATACCGGGAAAAGCTCTTTACTAAATAGACTTCTTTCATATGAGAGAGCAATAGTTAGTGATATTGCAGGTACTACTAGAGATACGATTGAAGAAAATGTTAAGATCGGTACTCATCTTGTCAGGATTGTAGATACTGCAGGTATCAGAGAGGCAAAAGACGAGATAGAGAAAATAGGGATTGAAAGAAGTATAAAAGCTATCAAAGAGAGCGATATAGTTATAGCAATGTTTGACTCATCAAAAGAGTTTGGAGATGAGGATGAGAAGATTTTAGAGTTAATTGATAGTTTCAAAGAACAAAAAGATTTCATTATAGTTTTAAATAAAGCAGATCTTGGCTCAAGCAAAGATATTGATAAAGTAAAAGACTTCGAACCTCTGCTTTTGAGTGTAAAAAAGGATATATCACCTTTGATAGATAGGTTAAAAAAGATACTTGATGGTTATGCAAAAAGCGATGATATTTTGCTTATTTCAAAAAGACAAATTGTCGCTATTAAAAACGCTCTTAATTCTATAGAAGCGGCATTTGAACCTCTAGATATGGGAGAGCTTGAGATTTTTGCATATCACATTAATGACGCCATAAGGGCTGTTGCATCTATAACAAGACCGATGGAGAGCAGTGAGCTTCTAGATAAAATGTTTGGAGAGTTTTGTTTAGGCAAATAGAGTTTAAATCTTATATAAAACTCTATTTGCCATAGATACGGGATAACCTCTTTTTTTTGCTATCTCTTTGGCTAATATAGAAATCTTTTTTTCTGTCAAATCTTTTAGATAGTTATAGTCTCTTTTACCATAATATGAGCTATCAACCAATTTAAGCTCTATTAGCTTTTTTACTATCTCATCTGTCATACTAAGGGCTGAAGATACTTTTACAATCTCACATCTTGCATATCTATCGCCTTCAAAAGATATTTCAGCAGCTCTTAAGTCCGGATCATTTCCGGGGATTTGCTGCGCGCCAAATAGCGGTTTTGAAGCAACTACAGCATTTTTGGCAAATTCGGGGATAAAAGAAGAGAGATGTTTTATGGCGTTTTTTGTTCTTATTTCTATATCATCTTTTTCCCATCCTTTGTAGATTTTATCTAAAAACTTTTGATTAAGTCTTGGATGAGAACTGTAAGCTGGATTTTTAACCAACCCATCATCAAACAAAGTTATCTCTTTTGTCATTCCGTGAAGTTGAAAGTAGCCATCCGGATAGGGGGTAAATTGTGCCATTCCTTGAGGAGTTCCTCTTTTACCGTGAAAAATGATTTCCGGCCACTTGATATTACAATCTTCCCATTTAGTTACATAGGCGGCTTTAAACTCTATAAGTCTTTCTCTTTTAAATCCTAACATATCATCAATAATCCCACTATTAAATCCTGCAGCGTTTATGAGATAATCAAACTTTTTAGTTTCTCTTTTTTCACCAAATTTATAACTTAATACAAATTGTTCTTTTTCTTGTGTTATATTTACTATTTCACAACTTAACTTCAAATCAACATTTTTAGCTTTTTGAAGTGCCAAAGTTGCTCCGGCAGCCAGTCTAAATAGATTTAAACCATACTCTTGGACTATGATTAGAGGATATTTTATGTTCTCTAAATTTACATATTTTGCTATAGGGATTAACCACTCTTCTAAACTTTTTGGATTGTTAATAGGTTCTTTGTTTTTTAAAGCCTCTAAATCTATCCGCTCATAAAGTTTATAGTAGTTTTGAGGCTCACCTAAAACTTTATTGTTAGGATCTTTTTCTATTAGCTTTTTATACTTGTTTTTTAAAGTCTCTAATCTATTCAGCAAATCTTTTGGATCTCCACTGTCTCTAACTGGAACAGCAATAACTGTAGGTCTAAAATCTACTGCAAATGGATAAAAGCGTAAAAAATCTATGGATTCTTTCAAAAGTTGGATACATTGGGCATCTGATATCTCTTTGTAAAGATTTCCTCCTGCATGCAGATGACAAAATGGAGGACCTCCAACTAAACTACTCTGTTTTTCAAAAAGAGTTACATCCAAATCAAAATTTTTTAGAGTTAAAGCTGCAGTAACTCCAGCTACTCCTCCACCTACAATTGCAATTTTGGCTCTACTCATCTTTTACCTTAAATAATCCAATATTTTTTCAAAATCATCTACTGTAACTTTTGTTTCTAAAAAGTTGGCATTATCTTTATAGCCGTATGTAACAGCTATAAAATCAATCCCAGCCTTCTCGGCGGCAATTGAGTCATTTTTCGAATCACCAACCATTACAGCAAAATCTGGATTTATACCCGCTTTTTTGCAAACTTCAATGAGCATCTGAGGGTCAGGTTTTTTCTTTGAAACCGAGTCTCCTCCAAGATAGAGTTCAAAAAGCTCTTTTATCTCAAAAAACTCTAATATAGGCTTGATAAATTTTGTCGGTTTATTTGTAGCAATCGCCAATCTATAACCACTATTTTTTAACGTTTCTAAGCTCTCTTTTACTTTTGGATAGAGACTTGTCTCTTTAGTTAAATTTTGAGCGTAGTAATCCAAAAATATATCTAAAGCTTTTTTAAAAAGCTCATCATCTATTTCCTCATCATTAAAATCTTTTTTTCCCGTTAGAGCTCTTTTTACCAATATCTGAGCTCCGTTTCCTATCCATGTTCTAACTGTATCTTCGCTAAAATCTGTTCTTCCTAGAGAATTTAGCATAAAATTTAAAGCTTTTGCCAAACTTTTTGCACTGTCGATTAGTGTTCCGTCCAAATCAAAAATTATCAGTTTCTTATTTTTAAACATATCCCATCTCTAAAAAAATTTATAATTTGAAACCTATGAATAAATAGAAATTGAGCGAAAGCTTTATCATTTTAGCTTGAAAATTTTATGTTGGTCATAAGAGCAAAAAAGTGCGCTCAATCCCGAAGGAGCGCTTGTGTTCGCACTTTTTAATAAAATTTTTAAGCGTTGCCAAAAGCAAAAATGATAACTTGCTTGAGCGAAATTTACTATTTATTCAAAACACTCAATTTCTAACAAATTAAATCTTAAAAAGAGATTTTTTTTCTATTTTGATATAATCTCAAAAAAAAATTAAAAAAGCCAAATATCAAACTTAAATCAAGAAAAATCAAAAAATGATATTTTATAAAAAATTTTTGATACAATTTTATAAAAATTTGGAGAGAATTTGAAAAAACTTGCAGCTATAGATATAGGTTTAAAAAGGATAGGTTTTGCTATATCTTTAGATGGCAAGATAGTATTACCACAAAATGTCGTTATTAGAAAAAACAGAAATCAAGCCGCAAATGATGTTAGTAAGATTTTAAAAGAGTGGGATATCGAGACTTTAGTCGTTGGTGTGCCTATTGGTGGAAGTAGTGAAGATGAGATGAGAAAAAGGGTAGAGCATTTTGTAAAACTTTTGGATTTTGAAGGAGAAGTTTTTTTTATTGATGAGAGTTTTTCCTCACATGAAGCAAAAGAGCTTACAAAAGGCAAAATTAAACAAAAAAAAGACGGCAAGATAGACTCTATTGCCGCAGCACTAATTTTAGAGAGATTTTTAGAAAGTAAAAAATGGTAGCAAAAGGTTTTAAAGGCAAATATTTTACACTTCAAGCTATAACCGCCACAACTTCATATATATTAATATCATCTAAAAACCGCTCATATAAAGATTATGTTTCAAAAATTTTAAGATTTAAAAAAGAGGATGAAAACTTTAGTGAAGACCCGCCGCCTATAATTGAACTCTTTTTAAACTCCATTTCATTTTTGTCTCTAAAAACTGACAAACCCTGTTATTGTAACATTTTTTTCGCCTGTTTAGCGCACAAGATACTAAAACTCTCCCGCATTAAAAAACCACCTATATGTAAATGCAGAAAAACAAAAACTGGTATCTCTCCTCCTTTAATATAATAGCCACAAAAAAATCGATTCATTTCATTATTAAAAATTTTTAGGCCAATAAGCTATAACATAAGATATAAAATAGAAGGAGAAGAGATGACCTATATTCACGGTTTTCCCAGAATCGGTGAGAAAAGAGAGCTAAAATTTGCTTTGGAAAAATACTGGAGCGGACAGATAGAGATAGATGAGCTTCAAAAAGTTGCAAAAGAACTAAGAAATAGACATTTAAAATACCAAAAAGAGGCTGGAGTAGATTTTATAAGTGTAAATGATTTTAGTTTTTATGACAACATGATCGACACTATCGTTATGCTAGGTTGTGAGCCTAAAGAGTATCTTGACTTAAGCGGCATTGATAGATATTTTGCGATGGCAAGAGGAGATAAAGATCATAAAGCTCTCCCTATGACAAAGTGGCTAAATACCAACTATCACTATTTTGTTCCACAAATAGAACCCAAACAGGAGTTTAAACCAAATCTTGACAAAATAATTGCAGAATATTCAGAGGCAAAAGAGCTTAAAATAAAACCTAAAATCAATATAATCGGTCCTGTTACGTTTCTTAGTTTTTCAAGAGGCACCAAAGGGAACGATCCGCTTGATGAGATAAAAAGTGCAGTGGATGCCTATATGGATATTTTGAAAATTATTTCAAAGCTTGATGATAAAGTTACCGTTCAGTTTGATGAACCAGCTTTAGTTAAAGATCCAACTAAAAAAATGTTAGATGCTCTAAAATTTGCTTATGAAAAACTGGGTAATGTAGCTGAAAATGTTGATATTTTCATATCTACATATTTTGAGCATGCTCTTGAAGCGGTAGATATATTGACAGAGTGCAACATAAAAGGTATAGGTTTAGATTTTATTCACGGTCCTAAAAATATAAATGCTGTGAAAAAAATCGCAAAAAGCGGCAAAATCTTAGTTGCGGGAGTTGTTGACGGAAGAAATATCTGGATAAGTGACATAGACGAAAAGGTTAAATTTCTAAATTCGTTAAATATAGACAAAGATAGAGTTTATGTGGCTTCAAGTTGCTCATTACTTCATGTTCCATATACTCTGAAATATGAAGAGAAAATGGATAAAAATATAAAATCTTGGCTCGCTTTTGCTTTGGAAAAACTAGATGAGATAAAAGTTATTGATAAACTTTACAAAAACGAACCTCTTAACGAAGAAGAGAAAAAAATATACGAAGCCAATAAAAAAGCCAATACAACTAGAAAAACATCTACGCAGATTCATAGTGTTGATGTTCAAAACAGACTAAAAAATCTAAAAGATAGTGAAAAACAAAGAGATACTAATGCAGAGGATAGATTAAAAATCCAGCATGAAGTTTTAAAATATCCTATACTGCCAACTACTACTATAGGAAGCTTTCCTCAAACTGTAGAAGTTAGAAAAGTAAGACGTGATTTTAAACAAGGGCTCATTAGCGAAAATGAGTATAAATCAAAAATAAAAGAGTTTATTGATTACTGTATAAAAGTCCAAGAAGATGTTGGCTTAGATGTTTTGGTTCACGGAGAATTTGAGAGAAACGATATGGTAGAATATTTCGGAGAAATGCTTGAAGGCGTAACTTTTAGCCAAAACGGATGGGTTCAAAGCTATGGAAGCAGATGTGTAAAACCGCCAATTATTTTTGGAGATGTGAGCAGACCAGAACCTATGACTCTAGAGTGGATTACTTATGCCCAAAGTAAAACCAAAAAGATTATGAAAGGAATGCTAACAGGTCCTGTAACTATGCTGAACTGGTCATTTGTTAGAGACGATCTTCCAAGAGAAAATGTCTATAAGCAGATGGCTTTAGCTATTGCTGATGAAGTTAGGGACCTTCAAGAAGCCGGCATCAAGATAATTCAAGTTGATGAGGCAGCCTTTAAAGAGGGTTATCCTTTAAGAAATGAAAATAGAAGCGAATATGAAAGAGTTGCAGTTGAGAGTTTTAAAATCTCTACAGCTCCGGCACGTGCTGAAACTCAAATCCATACACATATGTGCTATAGTGATTTTAACGACATTATGGATACTATAGATGCGATGGATGCTGATGTTATATCTATAGAAACAGCTAGAAACGGAAACAGAATCCTGGAGGCTTTCAAAAACTACAACTACCAAAAAGAGGTAGGTGCAGGAGTTTATGACATTCATTCTCCTAGGGTTCCAAGTGTAGAAGAGATAGAAAAAGAGATAGCGGATAGACTCTCCGTTTTCCCTGCCGGTAAACTTTGGATAAATCCAGATTGTGGCCTTAAAACAAGAAAATGGGAAGAGGTTATTCCTGCTCTTACTAATATGGTAACAGCTACAAAAAGTGTCAGAAAAAAAATAGTAAAACTATAAAAAGGGCGCACTTTGGCGCCCTTTTTATGTTACAAAACTCCTCTTTTATCTCATTTTGATACTTTAGTTGTAAAAAAAATCCTCTTTTTTTGATACAATTTATAAAAAATTAAAGGAGGGGAAATGGGTATATTTCTCTTTTTGATTATGAACTTAGCCGTAATGGCGTCCATATATCTTACTATTTTTTTAATAGAGATATTTTTTGGTATAAGACTCGACCAAGGAACGATAAGCGGACTTTTAATATTGTCCTTCGTCGTAGGGTTTAGTGGAGCGCTTATATCTCTTTTTATGTCCAAATGGATGGCTAAAATGAGTATGGGCGTTCAAGTTATTGAGACGCCTCAAGACCAAACTGAAGCTTGGTTGGTTTCTACAGTTGAGAGATTAGCAAAAGAGGCCGGTATAGGTATGCCGGAAGTAGGGATTTTTGACGGACCTCCAAACGCTTTTGCTACTGGATGGAGTAAAAACGATTCACTTGTTGCTGTATCTACATCTTTGTTTGATTTGATGGATGAAAAAGAGATAGAGGGTGTTTTAGCACACGAAATAAGCCATATAAAACATGGAGATATGGTAACAATGACTCTATTGCAGGGAGTTTTAAACACATTTGTCTTTTTTATCTCTAGACTTCTTGCGAACATACTGGCCCCAAAAGATGAAGAAGGAAATCCTTCGCCAATGTATTATATGATGATAAGTTTTGCCCTTGAAATATTGCTTACTGTTTTTGCAACGATGCTTGCAATGTGGTTTAGTAGATATAGAGAATATAAAGCAGATGAAGGGGCCGTAAAACTTGATGGGCCTGAAGGTATATACTATGCGTTAGCGAAACTTGGTCAGATACCAAAAGAGCAGGTTGCGCTTTCAAGCGATATGAAAGCTTTCGGTATAGTAGGCTTTTTAGATCTTTTCTCTTCACATCCTCCTATCGAAAAAAGACTTGAGCACATCAAAAAAGTAGCAAAAGAGATGGGATATAGCGTCTAATTACGGCCGCTACTTCGCGGCTTTACTACTTTTTTTGCTACTCTGATATTATATTGGGCTTTGGTTTGCCTATATAATATCCTTGAGCAAAGTCTATACCGCTATTTTTAACAAATTCAAAAATCTCTTTATCCGATACGAACTCTGCCGTGATTTTTAAATCCATCTTTTTCGATAACTCCAAGATGGAAAAATAGACGTTTTTCATCTTCTCGTTGTTTAATACATTTGAAACTATAGAACCATCTATTTTTACATAATCCAAATCTAACTTGGAAAGTTGAGAAAAGTTAGAAAAACCTGTTCCAAAATCATCTAATGAAATTTTTACACCAAATTTTTTAATATCTTTTATAAACTTTGTTATTATTTCATAATTGGTTATTGCTTCAGTTTCTACAAGTTCAATAATAAGCCTTTTAGCCGTTTCTGGATAATTGTTGATCATAGCTTTTAAAAAAGATACTGTATATATATTTTCTATATCGAGTACCGAGAAATTCAAACAAAACTGATACTCTTTATCTTTAAAATAACTAAAACTTTTTTTTATCATACTTTTAGTGTACTCTTCATATAGAGGCAGTTTTTTAAGTGTATCTAAAAATTCTCCAGGGTTTAAAACTCTATTTCCATCTTCTATCCTCATTAAACACTCATACTTGATAACTCTTTTTTCATTGTAACTGTATATAGGCTGAAAATATGGAACTATTTTATCTGTGGTTAAATAAGATTTTAGTTTTTTTGTTAGACTTATTTCATCTTTGATTTTTTGTATCAGTTCCTTAGTTTTATTAGCATAGATTAGTTTTTTATCTTTTGCCTCTATCAAAGCTGACTCACACTCTTCAAGAGCGGTTTCAGAAAGCTCTTTATATGCACCATAAAAAGAGATGGTGTAGTTTATCTCTTTTAAGATTATTTTCTCATCCAACTCTTCAAAAACCTGTTTTGCAACTTTATCGTTTTCAACAAGGATAGCAAACTCATCAGCAAATATTCTATAAACTTTTATAATATTGAGAGTCTCTATATATTTTGCAACTATCTTTAAAACGCTGTTGCCAAAATCGTTTCCGTATATCGTATTTATTTTTGAAAAATCTCTTATATTTACTAAAAGCAAGGTAGGATTTCTGAAAATTTTGAAATCTTTTTGTAGTTGAAATCTGTTCGGTATTTCCGTGATTGGATCCATATACAATGAAAGTAGTTTCTCTTCCAAAAAGAGTGAGCTTAAAAGTCCTTGAAGTTGCAAGGTAAAAGATAACATATCCAGATATAAAAGGGTAAAATAAAAATACTCTTTTTTATGGTAAAAATATAATGCATCGGTAGCAGTATGATGCATAGATGAACTTAAATTTGCAAAATGTGTTCTTATATTTTCATCGTTAAAATATACCCCTTTATATTCACTAAGCCATTTGCCAAAATCACTTTTCTCTTCAGTGGTTTCAGGTACCGATTTATCGTAGAGAATATGCTCGATAAACTCGATTAACCAGTAAGTTAGATATCTTGAAATGACTATTTTGTCTTTTGAAACGAATATACCATTATTATGTACTTGGTTTGTAAAATGCACTATCTCTTTCGGAAGTCTTGTTTCGATATATCCTTTTGCAAAAATATTTTTATTTTTTTCAAGAACTTTTTTTTCCGACTGATTCAATTTTCTAGAAAAGATATCCAAAAATATTGAAATCTCACCAAAAGGTATGGAAAGTTCGTAACATTTTTTGCCAAATTTTTTTAGTTCTTCCTCTTTTACATTTTTTTTCAATAAATTTGACATTCCTTTGTATAAAAATTTCCAATTTTTCTTTACAATCCAAAAATGAAAATAGTTTTTATCCATCTCTTCTTTTACGAACTCTTTAATATTAACCCCCATTCCGTCCTCGACAATAAAATAAAAATAAAGTCCCTTAACTATATCATAATAAAATAAATTAAAAATTAATATAATATATCTAATATATCAAGTAAATCATTTTTAATTATTAAAGAAAATATAGATTTATCCCTTCTTTAGCACTTTTTTTGTAAAATCTTAAAAATTTAAATCTCAAGGAAAATATATGGAAAATCTACAGGAGATTTTAAAAGCACATAAATTAACAGAGCAAGATTACGAACATATCAAAAAGATTTTAGGACGTGAACCAAACCTGGTAGAGATCGGGATTTTTAGTGCAATGTGGAGCGAACACTGCTCATATAAGTCTAGCAAAAAGTATCTAAAAGGTTTTCCAACCGAAGCGCCTTGGGTTATCCAAGGTCCCGGAGAAAACGCAGGAGTTATAGATATAGGTGATGGAATTGCCGCAGTTTTTAAGATGGAGAGTCACAACCACCCAAGTTTTATAGAGCCTTATCAAGGAGCCGCTACGGGAGTAGGGGGGATTTTGAGAGACGTTTTTACTATGGGAGCAAGGCCTGTTGCTAACTTAAACGCTCTTAGATTTGGCGAAGTTAAAAGAGATGACGAAATAGGAGCTCATCAAAGATATCTGGTTAGAGGAGTGGTTGCTGGAATCGGTGGTTACGGAAACTGTGTAGGTGTTCCCACAATCGGCGGAGAGATGAGTTTTGAAGAGTGCTATAACGGAAATATCTTGGTAAATGCTTTTACTTTAGGGATTTGTAAAAAAGATGAGATTTTCTACGGAAGAGCCGAAGGTATAGGCAATCCTGTTATTTATGTTGGGAGTAAAACTGGTCGTGACGGTCTTGGTGGAGCCGTTATGAGTAGTGACAGTTTTACCGAAGAGTCAAAATCTTTAAGACCTACAGTACAAGTGGGAGATCCTTTCACCGAAAAACTTCTTCTTGAAGCCTGTTTGGAACTTTTCAAAACGGATTATGTTGTGGGTATCCAGGATATGGGTGCAGCAGGATTAACTTCAAGCAGTTTTGAGATGGCAGGACGAGCTGGAAGCGGTATGAAGATGTTTCTTGATAGAGTTCCTATGAGAGAAGAGGGAATGACACCGTATGAGCTTATGCTAAGCGAATCTCAAGAGAGAATGCTTATATGTGCTAAAAAAGGAACCGAAGATAAGGTTATAGAGATTTTCAAAAAATGGGACCTTGACGCAGAAGTTATCGGTGAAGTAACGGATACTGGAGTAATGGAGCTATACTGGTATGGAGAAAAAGTTGCAGAAGTTCCCGTAGCACCGGTTAGCGAAGAGGCTCCAGAGCTTGATAGACCTACTAAAAAACCTGAATATCTAGAATATATAAAAGAGACGAGTATCGATACGATACCGCATATAGATAATCAAAAAGCCTTTGAAAAACTTCTATCTTCTTTAGAAGTAGTGGATAAATCTTGGGTATATACACAGTATGACTCAATGGTTCAGACAAATACCGTAAAACATCCTGGAACTTTGGATGCAAGTGTTATAAGGGTAAAAGAGAGTGGCAAAGCCATAGCTATGAGCAGTAAATGTAACCCAAGATACTGCTATATAGATCCAAAAGGCGGTGCCGCAGCTGCTGTAATGGCAGCAGGTAGAAACGTTGCTATGAGTGGAGCTAGACCTTTGGCGATTACGGATTGTTTAAATTATGGAAACCCTGAAAATCCTGAAGTTATGTGGCAGTTTGCTCAAGGTACTGAAGGTATAAAAGAGGCATGTAAAGCTCTAAACACACCTGTTGTTAGTGGAAATGTTTCACTTTACAATGAGACAAATGGAGTTAGTGTATATCCAACACCAACAATTGCAATGGTAGGAGTAAATGAATCTGAAGAGAAAGTACTTCCATCTTGTTTTCAAGAAGAAAACGATATTATCTACATTATAGGCGAGACTGAAAAAGAGTTTGGAGGAAGTCTGTATCTAAAAGAGCTTTTTGGGAAAGTTGCCGGAGTTTTGCCTAAAATCGATTATGAAAAAGAGCTAAAACTTTGGAATTTTGTCATAGAAGCAAACAAAAGAGGGCTTTTAAAAGCCGCAAAAGATGTGGGAGTTGGAGGTATAGCTATAGCTCTTGCTAAAATGGCTGCAGTTGGAGATAAAGGATTTTTGGGTGATTTCTGTTTTGAAGACAGCAGAGAAATTTTTAGCGAAACATTTAGCCGCGCATTGGTAGAGATAGAACCTAAAAATATGCACACTATAGAAGAGCTAGCAAATGAGATAGGGCTTTCTGCCATCCCTCTTGGTACCGTTGGCGGTAAAAAGTTTACACTTTGTGATATCGAAATGGATATGGAAAGACTAAAAGATATCTACTTTAACACTTTTGCTAAAGAGATTGAAAGAGATTTATAATGGCTAATAAGGCATTCGGACTATGGAGTGCCGTTTTTTTAGGTATCGGCTCGATGGTAGGTGTCGGTATCTTTATAGTTGTCGGTGAAGCCGGTAGTATAGCCGGCAATCTAGTTTGGCTCTCTTTTCTTTTAGGCGGTCTGATCGCTTTATTAAACGGATACTCGTTAGCAAAACTGGCTCTAAGGTATCCTTCTAGAGGCGGTTTGGTAGAATACTTGGTTCAATGTTACGGAGAAGGTATTTTCTCCGGCGCCACAAGCGTACTTTTTTATTTTACGCAAATAGTTACGTTAGCCGCTATAGCGAAAGCTTTTGGTAGTTATGCATCTACTTTTATCGAAGACGCAGGAGCTTTTTGGACAAACTTTTTTGCAATTTTTATACTTTTAACGTTTATGACGATAAATCTTCTAGGCGCAGTTTTTGTAGCTAAATCGGAAAACTTTATAGTTATCGTTAAGCTTACAATACTTACTCTTTTTACCATAGTGGGTTTTTTCTTTATAAAACCGGAATATTTAAGTCCCAAAGAGTTTCCTCCCGTTATGGATATATTTTATGCTGTAGGAATAACTTTTTTTGCTTATCAAGGCTTTAGTCTTATTACAAATACGGTAGAAGATATTGAAAATCCCTCAAAAAATATAATAAAAGCTATGATTATAGCTATTTTGATCGTTATGTTACTTTATGTTGGTATAAGTCTTGTAGTAATGGGTAATCTTTCTCTTCCCGAAATCGTAAAAGCAAAAGATTATGCCTTAGCTGAATCGGTTAAACCTGTTTTTGGAGATTTGGGATTTAAGATAATGGCCGCAACCGCTCTTTTTTCAACCGTATCGGCTATAAATGCTACTTTGTACTCTGTTACCGAAATAGGCTATACAATGGCAAAAAGGGGAGAACTTCCAAAAATATACGAATACAACGTATTTAACTCATACGAAGGACTTATAGTAAGTACCGTTTTAACGATACCTTTGATACTATTTTTAGATCTATCCGAAATAACCTTGATAGCTTCCATAATAGTATTACTCGTACAAGGTTTCGTACATATAGGACATCTTTTAAAAATAGATGAGACGAAAGCCAAAAAAATTTTAATAATCTTTTCTATCTTCGGAACGTTTTTGGTAGCTGTTTTTAGTTTAATATACGTTTATAAAAAGTTGCCGACGGTAGGTATATGGATATTGGCTTCATTTTTACTCGCTTTTTTGGTTGAAGTATTATTGCGTTATTTTACCGGAAGAGTTGTTTCAAAACAGACTTGAACGAAATTATTATTACTAAATACTTTTGATAGATAATATAGAGTTTTTGAAAAATCTACTCCATCATCTCTTTTGCTAGTCCAATCAATTTTTCGTCTATTTTATAGATATTTGAAGTAGCAATTTTTGAGTCGATGCTTTCAAACTTTGAGTTTTTATAAACTACGATTTTGTTTTTTTCACCTTTTAAAGCCAAATCTATAGCAAATGTAACGAATTCAAAAGCCGTAAACCTATCAAACACCGTAGGGTTTCCGCCTCTTTGGATATGACCAAGAACTGTCAAACGGCTCTCAAACCCGATTTCATTTTCAAACCACTCTTTTATCTCCTCACTTATTTTCAAACCTTCTGATACTATTGCTATAAAATATCTTCTTCCTTCATCAATCTGTTTTAAAAACTTCTTTTTTAAACTATCAAGATTATAAGACGCTTCGGGTATTAAACACATCTCAGCTCCACTTGTAAGTGCAGTTATAAGGGCAAGATATCCACACTCTCTACCCATTGTCTCTATAACAAAAGCTCTGTTGAAACTGCTTGCGGTATCTCTTATATCATCTACTGCGCCTCTTATAATATTTAAAGCCGTATCAACTCCGAGACAATATTCGGTACCATAGATATCATTGTCAATAGTTGCCGGTATTCCTATAAAATTTACTCCAAATTCATTGATAAAAATCTCAAAAGCCCTGAAACTTCCATCACCTCCCAAAACTATAACAGTCTCTATAGAGTGTTTTTTTAGATTTTCGTATGCAATTTGACGATATTTTTTTTCATAAAACTTTTTTGAGCGAGAGGAACGGATAATCGTTCCGCCACGGTAAATGATACCGGAAACATCTGTAAAGGTAGCTTTTTTTATCTTGCTATCTATCAGGCCTTCTAGACCTTCATAGATAAAATATGGAGTTATACCGTTTTGGATGGAGTACTCTACAAATCTTTTAGTAGCGGGATTCATACCCGAACAGTCCCCGCCACTAGCCATGATAGCGATATTCATATCACATCTTTGAAGCTACCATACTTGCTAGCTCAAGAAGTCTTTTTGCATACCCAAACTCGTTATCATACCAAGCAAGAACTTTCACCATTTTATCGCCGATTACCTGAGTAGATAATCCATCAATGATTGAAGAGTGTGGATTTCCAAGTATGTCAGTAGAAACTACCTCTTTATAGGTTATTTCTAAAATATCTTTAAGCTCTCCTTGCATTGCCTCTTCAAAGGCTTTGTTTACCTCTTGAGCGCTAACCTCTTTTTTTAGATTTGCGACTATTTCAGTTATTGCTCCGTCTGGAACTGGGACTCTTAAAGCCATAGCGTTCATTTTACCTTCCAAGGAAGGAATAACTTTTGTTGTTGCAGTTGCAGCTCCTGTTGTTGTTGGGATGATATTTACCGCCGCGGCACGACCTCGTCTATGTTTTCCGGGTTTTTTCCTATCGATCGTTACCTGGCTGGAGGTATAAGCGTGAACTGTCGTAACTGAAGCATACTCCACGCCAAATATCTCTTCCAAAACTTTCATAGCTGGAGCCAAAGAGTTTGTTGTACAACTTGCATTTGAGATTATATGGTGTTCCTCTGGTTTATACCAGTCATGATTTACTCCCATTACTACGGTTAAATCTACTTCTTTTCCGGGAGCTGAAATAAGAACTTTTTTAGCACCAGCTTCTATATGTTTTGCAGCATCTGCCCCTTTAGTAAATTTTCCTGTACACTCAAGAACTATATCTATACCTTTTTCTTTCCAAGGAAGCTTAGATGGGTCTCTTTCGTCAACTATTTCGATTTTTTGTCCGCCAACTGTTAAAGAGTTGTCATCATACTCAACGGCTGCCGGAAATCTACCGTGAACTGAGTCAAACTCAAGCATATACGCCAAATCTTCAGGAGTTCCGCTTCCTCCGTTTGCTATAACTATCTCAACGTTTTCAGGCTTGTTTGTTACATAGTGCCAAAGAACCATCTTTCCTATTCTTCCAAGACCGTTTATCGCTACTTTTTTCATTAAGACTCCTACATTTTTAAAATTTATAAATTTTTAAAATTTTACCAATACTTTTATTAAATTCAGGTTTTAAGATAGATTTATCGTATTGGCGCTCGCCGTATAAATCTCAAATATAAATGAAAAAAGAGATATTCTTTTACAAACCTGGGTTAAAGTATGTTTTTGATATTTTCCAAATCGTTAAAATAGAGAATTCCATCTTTTTTAAAATACTCAAAAACATCTTTAAAGTTTTCTTCACCGAAAAATACGGGAACGATGTTTTTATAACCAGCTACAATTTTGGCTATATTTAACGAATCTGTCATATACTGAGGGGTAACGACTACAAATATTAAAAGCTTTTCATTGTAAAGTATCTCTAATGTTTTTTGATATCTATCAGAAGTTGCATCGCCGATAATATCTACCGGATTGTTTTTTGACCAGGTATCTGGCAATACTTTGTTTAGCATTTCTATCTCATGTTTTTTTAAGTTATAAAGTTTCTTTCCACTTTGAGTGACAATATCGGTTAAAATAGTTCCAGGACCTCCAGCATTAGTGATGATGAGTACCTCATCAAAATTTTGAAATTTAGGTGAAAAGACAAGTTCTTCGATGTCATCTTTTATAACAGCACCTGCCGCATAGCAAAGACTCTTTAACATCTCATAATCGCCACTTATATTACCCGTATGGCTGAAAGCCGCTCTTTTCGCCTCAGCTGATTTTCCGGTTTTGTAGATAAAAACGGTTTTTTTACTCTCTCTTATAGCTTTTAAAAACTCTTTGCCATCTTGAAGACCTTCCGCATAAATATTGATAAACTTACACTCATTTTTGTTTTGAAGATTTCTTACGGCATCCGTAAAATCAAAGTCAACCATATTTCCTAAAGAGAGTATATGAGAAAAACCGATAGAGTGTGAATATGCTTTATCTAACAGTGCGCTTAAAACGGCTCCCGATTGAGAGATAAGAGCAATATCCCCGGCTAAAATATTGTCCGTTGCGAAAGTAAGATTTAGATTTTTGGAGGCGTCGTAAATACCCAAGCAGTTTGGGCCTATAACGTTTAGTCCGAAATCATCGGCGACTTTTTTTATCTTCTCTTCTAACTCTTTATTCCCGCTCTCTTTAAAACCCGCAGAGATAATTATAATATTTTGAACCCTTTTTTTTGCAAGTTTCATGACAAGTTCAAGTACCAAATGCGAAGGTATCGCTATGATTGCAGTATCAATATTTGGGAGTTCTTCCACACTTGTGTAAACTTTTTTGTCAAAAAGAGATTTTAATCTTGGATTTACAAAGTATATATCGCAACTACTTTTTAGAGAGTTTTTGGCAATTGCGTAGCCAACTTTCTCTTTTTTGTCAGTTGCTCCAAAAATTGCAATCTTTTTGTTTTGAAAAATATCATATTTTCGAACTTTTTTCCTTTTTTTGTCAGGTTTACCAAATCTCATCCTAGCATCTACAGCTATAAAACCGTTATCGGTATATATCAATGGATTTATATCAAATTCGGTTATATCTTCTTTTAAAAACAGTTTTTGAAACTTCTTAATAACCTCTAAAACATATTCGATTTTATACTCTTTGCCTCTGAAATTTGGAAAAATTTTAGAGATTTTTGTAGTATTAAAGCTTTTTAAGATCTCGCTTTCTTCAGATGCGGTATCTATATAGCAAACATCTTTTTCTATCTCTATAAGTGTTCCACCTTTTCCAAAAAGCAAAACCTCTTCAAATATATCATCATATACGCCTCCTATATAAAACTCTTCACCCCGTACTGTTTCTTGGACAATAAATTTATCTTCCGAATCTAGAAAAATACCGTTTTTTTGAAGAGATAAAACCATCTCATTTCTAGCTTGTTGCAACTCTTCATTACTATCAATGCCGACTCTTATACCACCCACGTCACTTTTATGTACTACCTTTTTTGATAATATTTTCAAAACAGCCGGAAATTTGTTGAAAAAGAGTTTTTTATCGATATCGAATATTTTGTATTGCGGAGTCTTTATACCGTAACTTTTCAAAAACTCGTAAACTTCATACTCTTTCATAAAAAATAGCCTTTTATATAAATATTTTTTCGTTAGGTTCTACTATATGAGCGTTCAATCCAGTATAGTTTTCAATAGCTTTTTTAAAAATAGTTTGCTTATTCTCTTCCCCATGAATTAAAAATATATTTTTTAAGTTGTCGATCTTTTCTATCCACTCTAAAAGCTCTTTTTGATCTGCATGTGCTGAAAAACCGTTTATAGTATATATTTTTGCCCTTACTATAATATCTTCATCAAATATTTTTACAGTTTTTGCCCCATCAACAATCTCGCGTCCAAGCGTACCTTTTGCTTGAAATCCTACAAAAATTACGCTATTTTTTTCATTCCAAAGTCTATGTTTTAAATGGTGTAAGATTCTGCCTCCGTTACACATACCGCTTCCGGCTATGATGATGTTTCCCCATTTTAAATCGTTTATCTTTTTTGAATTTTCTATGTTTGTTACGAGTCTTAATTGTGAAAAACTAAATGGATTACCAAACTTTTTGTAACGGTTTGAAAGTAAGTGTTTGTATCTTTTATAGATTTTAGTAGCTTTTATAGCCATAGGACTATCTAAAAAAACTTTGGCGTTACTAGGAAGTTCTCTTTTTATTTCCATCTCTTTAAAAATAGCTAAAATCTGTTGAGTACGTTCTATAGCAAAAGAGGGGATTAAAACGTTTCCTTTATTTGATATAGTTTCGATTACAGCATTTTTAAACTCATCGACACTATCTTCATATGTTCTATGACATCTATCTCCATAAGTGGACTCTATAAATACTGTTTGCGCCGCTTTCGGTTTTGCGGGCGAGGGTAGGACATTGTTATATCTATTGCCTAAGTCTCCGCTAAAAATGACTCTTTTTTTAGCATTATGTTTAAAATATACGATTTCGATAAAAGCGGAACCTATAATATGTCCGGCATCTTTAAAAACGGCTATGACATTTTTTGATATTTCTATTTTTTTTTCATATTTTACTTTTATTTTTTTTTGTTTAAAAACAGATTTTACATCTTTTATCGTATATAAAGGTTTTTTAACCTCTCTTTCTTTGCCTTTTCTTTGCGCTTTTTTGAATCTGGTTTTATACTCCTCTTCCATAAGTTTCGCACTATCTAAAAGAACTATTTTTGCAAGATCAAACGTCGCCGAGGTCGCTACGATAATACCTTTAAAACCCTGTTTTACTAAAAGAGGAATACGCCCAACATGATCTAAATGTCCGTGAGTTAAAAGCAGATAATCTATTTTTCTAGGATCAAAGCCGAAAGGTTCATAGTTTTTATCTTCTTCTGCTCCTTGATACATACCACAATCGATTAAAACTTTTAAACCGTTTTCAAACTCCATTAAATGGCATGAGCCGGTAACGGTTTTTGCCGCACCATGGGAAGTAACTGTAACCATGATATTTCCTTTAGAAGTTGGACATAAGACATTGGATATTGGAAAAAAGTGTAATGGTATATTTATGTATAGGTGGTTTGGTTATTGGTTTTTTTATTTTTCCCAATATACCAATATACAACTTTAACACCAACACTTTAATCTATATAAACCTTTTTATCTTTAATTTTCAATTCACTATCCAGTTCGTAAACAATAGGAACTCCCGTTGGAATCTCTATTTTTGATACTTCTTGCGGTTCTATTTTTTCCAAAAACATTATCAAAGCTCTTAGTGAGTTTCCGTGAGCGGCTATCATTACGCTATCATAAACCAACAACGACGGAACAATCTCTTCAAAAAAGTACTCTACAACTCTTTCTCTAGTATCTTTTAACGATTCGCTTTTTGGATGATAACCTATATTTTCATACTTTTTATCTACCGGAAGTCTTTTTTCATAATCTTCATCGGTTGGCTCTATTGGAGGTGGTGGAGTATCATAACCTCTCCTAACGGCCATAAAAAGCTCTTCTCCATATTCTGCTTTTACTTCATCTTTATTTTTTCCTTGCCAGTTTCCGTAATGTCTTTCGTTTAGCTTCCAACTTTTAATAATGTCTATATGTTCCCAATTAAGTAAATTTAAAGCAATCTGTGCGGTATGAATAGCTCTTTTGAGATATGATGTATAACATATATTGGGAAAAAGAGATGCCTCTTTTAGAAGCTCGCCGGCTCTTTTTGCCTCATTTTTCCCCTTTTCACTTAAATCTACGTCAATCCAACCAGTAAAAAGATTTTTAGCGTTCCACTGGCTTTGTCCGTGTCTTAGAAGTATTAGTTTCATTACTCCTCCAATTTTGAGATATCTTTAATAGTTTTTAGTACGCTATCGGGATTTAAACTTATACTTTCTATTCCAATTTTAACTAAAAAAGCGGCAAACTCCGGATAGTCGCTTGGAGCTTGACCACAAAGTCCGGAATATTTGTTATTTCTTTTGGCGCCCTCTACCGCCATTTTTACCATCCTTTTAACCCCTTCATCTCTTTCATCATAATCAAATGATACTATTTCACTGTCTCTATCGACTCCTAAAGTAAGTTGAGTCAAATCGTTGGTACCAATACTTATACCGTCAAAAACTTTCAAAAACTCATCAACTAATATTACATTATTTGGAATTTCACACATCATATATACACTTACATCCCCTAAACCATTTTTTGCCAAAGCCTCTTTTACTCTTTTTGCCTCTTCAATTCTTCTACAAAATGGAATCATAAGATAGATATTGTCAAATCCCATTACTTCGATTGCTCTTTTCATGGCTTTACACTCTAGTTCAAAACCTTCCGCATAGTTTGGATGCGTATATCTAGCGGCACCTCTAAATCCTAACATAGGATTCTCTTCTATTGGTTCAAAATGTCTACCTCCTAAAAGATTTGCGTATTCATTACTTTTAAAATCGCTCATTCTAACTATACATTTTTTGGGATACACAGAAGAAGCTATAGTAGCTACCCCTTCGCTTAGAGTCTTGATAAAAAACTCTTCCATATCTCCGTCAAATGGAAAAGATAGTTCGTCCAACAGGGCTCTTTCGGTATCGCTTAAAAGTTCCGGATGTTTAATGGCCATCGGATGCGCTTTTATGTAGTTGCTTATAATAAACTCCATTCTAGCCAACCCTATACCGTCAACTGGAAGTTTTGCTAAAGAAAAAGCCAACTCCGGATTGCCTAGATTCATCATAATTTTTGTTTTAGGTTTTGGAAGCTTGGAAACATCAACTTTTTCTATTTCAAATTTTAAAATCCCGTCATATACTTTTCCAATCTCTCCTTCGGCACAACTAACCGTTACCTCTTGGTTCTCTTTTAAAATCTTAGTAGAGTTTTTTGCTCCCACAATCGCAGGTTTGCCAAGTTCTCTACTTACTATAGCCGCATGACAGGTTCTTCCTCCAGTTTCTGTTATAATGGCGCTTGCTATTTTCATAACAGGTTCCCAGTCGGGACTAGTAGTAGGTGCGACTAAAACGTCTCCCTTTTTAAATTTTTCCGACTCCGCCATTGAGCGTAAAATTTTCACTTTACCGGAACCTATCTTTTCACCAACCGCATTGCCAGTAAGTAAAATATTTGATTTTTCCAAAAGTCTGTATATTTCAAAGTATGACGCTTTCTCTTGAGAGTGTACGGTTTCAGGTCTAGCCTGAACAATATATAGTTCCCCGTCTATACCGTCTTTTGCCCACTCCATATCCATAGGCATATACTGTTTATAGATTTTACCGTAATGCTCTTCAATCTTTACAGCCCAATCCGCAAGTTTTAGAACTTCTTCATCACTTAAAGAGTATTTTAATCTTTTTTCAATTGGCGTTTTTATGTTTTTTGTAAATTGTTCAGCAAGAATAGCTTTATGTAACGTTTTACTAAATATCATCATTTTCTCTTTATTTCCCAACTTTCTTTTTAAAACTGCTCTATAACCTTGCTTCAAAGTCGGTTTATGTACATAAAAACTATCTGGTTCAATAGTGCCTTGAACTATATTTTCACCCAAACCCCAAGCCGAATTTATAAATATAACATCTTTAAATCCATTTTCGGTATCGATAGAAAACATAACTCCGCTACTTGCCATATCGCTTCTTACCATTTTCATTATAACAACCGAAAGGTATACTTTTAAGGGATCGAATCCGTGAGAATATTTATAACTAATGCTTCTGTCCGTAAAGTTTGAGCTTAGACACATCTTATATGCCTGAAGCAAATTTTCCTCGCCTTTGATATTTAGATATGACTCGTTTTGTCCTGCAAAAGAGGCAGTAGGGGAGTCCTCAGCGGTAGCAGAACTTCTAACCGCCAAACTGACTCCCTCTCCATACTCTTTTTTTAAACTTTTATACCCTTGTAAAATATCTTTTTTTAAGTCGTCCGGAATTTTAGCTTTCATAATAAGCTCTCGTGCAATCTTGCCAACTCTTTTTAATTCGTCTATATTTTCCGCTTCAAAATCTTTAAAAAGTTCTTTTAAAGGTTTCCATAATCCGTTCTTCGTAAAAAAATATTTGTAAGCAGAAGCGGTTACGGCAAATCCGTTGGGAATATTTACTCCTAACTTTGTTAAATTATTGTACATCTCACCTAAACTAGCGTTTTTCCCACCAACTTCTGAGATATCTTCGATGCTTAAATCTTTAAACCATTTTATAAATTCGCTCATTGCTATTCCTTTTTATCAAATAGTGAAATACCTCTTTTTTTATACCACCCTATAATATGCTCCCAAGCATCTTTTGCATTCTCTTTAAAAGTGAAAATCTTAAGTTCTTCAGGATCTATCGTACCTTCTTCAACCAATACTTTAAAGTCTATTAGTTTGCTCCAGTACTCTTTTCCTATAAGAACTACGGGTATAGACCTGTTTTTTCCCGTTTGTATCAGAGTAAGCGTTTCAAAAAGTTCATCTAAAGTTCCATAGCCTCCCGGAAAAACAACCAAAGCACAGGCTCTATGTAAAAAGTGAAGTTTTCTAATAGCAAAGTAGTGAAATTGAAAACATAGATCCGGAGTTATGTAAGGATTTGGAAACTGCTCATGTGGTAGTTGAATATTTAGTCCTATACTTATTGCACCTACGTCATAAGCTCCTCTATTGGCGGCTTCCATAATTCCCGGACCTCCTCCGGTCATTAAAGTAACGGTATTGTCTTTAGGTCCTTTCCCAGCTTTTCCAACTAGTCTTCCAAATTCTCTAGCCTCTTCATAATAGATACTTTTTTCAACCATTTTTTCGATAATTCTCAGCCGTTTTAACAAACTTTTTGAATCAGGATTTTTATCTAAGAGTCTTTTTATTTTCTCAAGCTCTTTTAATGCTGTTTTAGACTCTTTTATTCTCGCACTTCCAAAAACCACTATAGTATGCTTTATACCATACTTTTTCATAGCTAATTCAGGCTTTAGATAGTCTAGTTGTAGTCTCAAGCCTCTAGTATCGTCCGATTTTAAAAATTCTATATCTTCAATCGAAAGTTTATAAGAAGGACTATTCATAATCTTGTTAACAAGTTCTAAAGATTTTGGGTCTTCTTCAGAAGGCTTAGGTGTTTGCCAAGGAAATTTAATATTTTCTATTTTTTTTCTCATATTTAATCACCTTTAAATACCCAATTGTTTATAAACGTTATCAAGTTTCTCGGCACTCTTTTTTAAACTTTTATACTCTTCTTCAGTACATTTAATCGATAGTTTTTTTTCTATCCCATTTTTACCTATAATGCAAGGAATAGATAAACAAACATCGCATTTAATACATCCATATATCGTTTATCGGCACAGAAACCGTATAAACTCCCTTTTCGTTAAATATTATCGATTTAACCAGAAGCGCTACCGAAGTTACTATAGCTTGTTTTGTAAACCCCTTCTTTTTTATGATCTCATAAGCTCTTTGTCTAACTTTATCTGATATCTCTTTTTTGAATTCTTCTAGATTTTCAATATCAAAGCTATCAAGTTCTACGGGACCAATACGACAAGCCGACCATAATGGAAATTCACTGTCACCGTGTTCACCTATTATATAAGCATATATATTTCTTCTATTTACCTTTATCTTTTCACCTATAGCTTCTCTAAATCTTATACTATCAAGAACTGTTCCACTTCCAAAAATATAGTTTTTATCTCTTTTTGATATTTTTATGGCTATTTTTGTAAGTATATCTACCGGATTGGTTACTATTATAATTTTTGCTTCTAGGTTTACTCTATCCAAATTTTCGATTATATTTTTAACGATTTTATAATTTTCGCCAAGAAGTTCAAGTCTGTTTTGTCCTTTTTTTTGTTTAATTCCGGCGGTAATGACAATAATTTCGCAATTACTCAAATCATTATAATCATCGGTTGCAACAAACTCCATTGTTCCTCTTAACAAAGGAGTAGCATCACTTAAATCCCAAATTTCTCCTAAAGCTTTCTCAATATGTCTATTATAAAGTGTTATTTTTTTACCTATACCTAGATAAGTAAGAGCGTCTGCCACCCCGACTCCTACATTGCCGGCACCGATGATTCCAATATGCATAATTTGCCCTTTATTTAAAAATGATGTTTATTCATATATTTGACTAAATAGAAATTTTTTCATTCCTTACTATCTTTTTCATTTTACTCCTCTTTAACTTAAACTAGATATAATTATTAAAAAATTTTTCAATTAAAGGATTTTAATGAGAGCATTGTTAAGTGTTAGTGATAAAACGGGTATAGTTGAATTTGCAAAAGAGCTTATCGAACTAGGATATGAGATAATAAGTACGGGAGGTACTTGGAGAGTTTTAAAAGATGCCGGTTTGGAAGTAACGGAAATAAGTGAAATTACAAATTTTCCTGAGTGTTTTAACGGGAGAGTAAAAACGCTAAATCCATATATTCACGGAGGAATACTTTTTAGAAGAGATAAAGTGGATCATTTTCAAGAGGCAAAGAAACTTGGGATAGAGCCGATAGATATTGTATGCGTAAACCTATATCCTTTTAAAGAGACTATACAAAGAACGGAAAATTTTGAAGAGATTATAGAAAATATAGATATTGGCGGGCCGACTATGGTTAGAAGTGCTGCAAAAAATTTCGAAAGCGTAATTATCGTTACGGATCCTAATGATTATAACAAAGTTATAGATGCCTTAAAAAACGATAAAAACTCTTTGGAATTTAGAAGGGATTTGATGATAAAAGCTTTTGAACATACTGCAAGCTACGATGCGACCATAGCAAACTATATGAACAAAAGGTTCAATGATAGCTTTGGAGATAAACAGTTTATAGTAGGAAAAAAAGTTTTCAACACTAGATATGGAGAAAATCCTCACCAAAGAGGAGCACTATATGAGTTTGAAGACTTTTACGCTAATTTAAACGTTTTAAAAGGCGAAGCAAGTTTTAACAATCTCACCGATATAAACGCCTGTATGAAGATTGCGGTAAGTCTTGGAAAGGGTAGTGTGGTTATAGTAAAACACGGTAACCCATGCGGAGCCGCGCTTAAAGATGACCTTATAACTTCTTGGCAAAAAGCGCTAGAGTGTGACCCGGTAAGCGCTTTTGGAGGTGTAGTTACCGTAAACGGCGTAGTAACGAAAGAGCTAGCAGAAGAGATCAATAAAATCTTCGTAGAAGTTTTAGTAGCCGCAACCATAACTGAAGAGGCTAAAGAGGTATTTGCAAACAAAAAAAGAATCAAACTTTTTGATCTAGGTAAAAGTAAACTCGAAATAAGCGGCGATTTGTTTGATTTTAAGCATATTGAAGGAGGATTTGTTTATCAAGATGCCGATATTATAAAAGAGGAAGAGGTATTGGAAGCAAAACAGGTTAGTAAAGCTGCTATTGAAGATAAAAAAGATTTGATGATGGCTTGGAAAATCGCAGCACTCACAAAATCAAACTGTGTAGTTTATGTCAAAGATGGTGCTATGGTAGCAGTTGGTATGGGAATGACTAGTAGGGTAGATGCTGCTAAATGTGCTTTGAAAAAGGCAGAAGAGTTAGGTATTGATGTTAGTGGAAGTGCAATGGCTAGTGAAGCTTTCTTCCCTTTTAGAGACTCGGTTGATGCCGCAGCAGAAGCAGGAGTTAAAGCGATAATAGAGCCTGGCGGTAGCATTAGGGATGATGAAGTTATACAAGCTGCCGATGAGCACGGAATAGCTCTATATTTTACAGGAGTGAGACACTTTTTGCATTAAAATTGGCGGTAAAAAAAGCCTATCAATAGGCTCCGCCGTGTTTAAACTCCTCTATCTCCATCTCAACCATCTTGTTTATTAAGATTTTAAAGATATCGGCCACTAAGTTTGGAGATATTCCCAAAGTTGCCGCAAGATGTCTTACGTGATTTAAAACATCGTCTATTCTTTCATCACTTTTTATCTCATCAACGCTAACTTTAAACTTGGCGGCCTGCTTTACATATCTGCTTCTTTCGGCTATAAGTTTTACTATCTCTTCATCTATTTTGTCAATCTCGTTTCTAATTTCTTCCAACGACCTGCACTCTTTCATATCTTCCTCCATATTATTTAATATCATCCATTATGCTAGCAGCTTTGTAAAGCTTGTTCTTATCGAAATGGGTATATATTCTTGAAGTATCAAGACTCGCATGACCCAAAGCCTCTTGAACCAGAACCAAATCTTTACTTTTTAGATATAAAAGTGTTGCAAAGGTATGTCTTAACATATGAGCTCCATTTTTCTCTTTTTTTATACCTGCACTTATCAAAATTTTTTCAACCATCCGGCTTACGTAAGCCTGGGTTAGGGTAGTACCTTTTTTATTGCAAAAAAGAAGATCTTTTTGACAATTTCTAAAACTTAGCCATTCATCTAGATCTTTTTTTATATGCTTAGATTTTATCATAACTACTCTTGTTTTATTTCCTTTTCCTGTAATTTTTAAAAGATATATGTCACTATCTGGGATAATATCTTTAATTTTTAGGTTAGTTGCTTCTGAAACTCTTATACCGGTGTACAATATGGTTTTTATCAAAGCTCTGTTTCTTGCTGCAACTTCACACCTAAAAGGGTAGGTTTCAATAGCCTTTATAAATCTTGATATCTCTTCTTCCGTCAAATATACAGGAAGTTTTTGTCCCGCTTTTCCTCTAAGTCCGCCCCAATTTTTTAACTCTATGCCAAAAACATGTGAACTTCCATCATCCTCAAGATTTTGTTTATCTATATATGAAAAAAAGTTTATCATAGCTATTCGATGGTTTTTTTTAGAAGCATCGCTAAGTCCGCCGGTTGAAGAGGTTAAAAAATCTATTATCATCTCTTCGTCTATCTCTTTCATTGAGGCAAGTCCTAGTTTGGTAAGATAACTGTAAAGCTTTTCAAGAGGTTTGTAGTATGTATTTATTCCGCTTAAACCCGCATTTCTTGCTTTTTTAACAAGAATAGATAGTTCATTTATAGAAGATGTTCCTTTGACTAAAGAGTTGATAACTTCAGCAACACTATTTTTGTCTTTTACAAGACGATTCGATAGGGATGTTAATTTATATCTTATAAATCTCTCTATCCAAAAAAGAAGAGTCTTTTCAAAATTATCCTTGAAATCTAAAGGATACTTCATTTGTCACCTTGAAATTTTTTATTGAAAACTTGACAATAAGAGTATAGCAAATTAACTATTAATTTCATTTTTATAATTTTGTATTGAAAACTATAATTTTCAAACTTTTAGCTGGGTGCTTTTATTTGCACTATTTGTATAAAAAACAATTAAGTTAACATGTGTTAATATACTTTTGTCGATATGGTGAACAAATGTTAATTAAATAAAAATATTATATGAACAGTTGTTAATTATAAAATTGAGCTTGGTGAACGTTTGTTAATTTAATAGAGTGGAGGTCCCATGGAGTCGAACTTTTCTAAAAATAACGGTGAAAAAAGTACTAAAGAAAAGATTTTAGATGCAGCACTTGAGCTCATCTCGCTTTACGGATATAAAGGAGCCTCTGTAAGAAAGATAGCAAAAGCTGTAGGTATAAGAGAGAGCGCTATCTATAACCATTTTAAAAATAAAGAAGAGATTTTTAAAGAGATTATGAAGGATCTTTTCTCCTCCCCTTTTGCGGATTTTTTCGAAAGAAAACCGGTAAGTGAAAGTGCGAAAAGAGGAAAAAGGTTTTTATCCGAATATGCAGCATCAATAAAGCTAATTACTTTTGATGTAAAAAACGAGAAATTTTTTAAAATTATCTTGCTTGAGCTTATGCAAAATAGTGAAGTTAGAGAGCTTTTTTTGAAATATTTCTACCAAGACAATATCAAAAAGCTCTCAGAAGCTTTTTTTGTAATGATGCAAGAGGGTTTAATAAAACATTCCGATCCTATGTTAATGGCTCAAGAGTTTTTTGCACCTCTGTTTTATTATAGATTGCATGTTACTCTTTTGAGACTTGACAACAAACCGACTACCTTGCTTTCCACTATATTTGAAAAGCATGTGGATTTTTTTTGGGAGAGTATAACTTTAAATTGACGTTTTATCGGAAACATTTTTCTTTTTTAGCAACAAGATATGCTTTTAAAACGTTTTTTCCTTTTTCATTTAAAACAAACTTTTCTTCATAGTAAATAATATTAAAATCCAAAAAAGCTCTAAGCAGTTCATCTTTTTCTAAAAGATAGTCTCTATTCATATTTTCTTCATTTTTTTGTGAATATACAAAAGTTTCATATATTAAAATCCCCTCTTCTTTTAATCCTCTTTTCATTTTTTCAAAAATATTCCTATTTAAAAAGTTGATACACAAAATAAGTCCGTAAAGATTTTCTTTGATTGAAAAGTTATCTAGATCAGCTTCAATAGTATTGATATTTTCATATCCTTTTATTTTATTCAAAGCAACATCGGAAATATCTACCGCATCTACATAAAATCCTTTTGAAGCTAGAAATATACTGTTTCGCCCTATTCCGCAAGCTAGGTCCAGCGCTTTTTTTTCTTTGGCTAAATAGTAAAACTTTTTTATGATTTCAGATGGATTTGTATTATATTTTTGTGTTTGATACTTTTTATTCCATTTTATTTTATCTTCTATCACTCTTTTCCCTCTTCTATCAATTTTATAAGATTTTTATAATGCTCCATATTTTTGAAACTTTTTTCTAACCTCCATCTAATTACAAATTCAACTATTTTATCTAAAAATTTTTTATCTACCTTTTCTGCTCTGCCAAAATATTTCAGATTAATATTTTTCATTTTATTTTCATCATTTTTATATATTGCTATTATCTGTATATATTTTCCCTCTTTAATTTTTCCTAACTCATTTTCGCTTAAAGAGACACCGCTTAGATTCATAGCTTTAAAATCAAAAAGCTTTTCAAAGTCTTCTACTTTTTCTTTGATCTCAAGTTCCATATAAAGTTTTTTAAGTTTTTCGATATTGCTTTTTCTAAGAATTTCATAACTGACAATCTTTTCTGTTAATCTTTTTAGTCGTTCAATTTTTGAGTCCATTTTTACTCCCAAAATAAGTACATATTAAATAATATCATAAATATCTTTAATAATGTTTTAGTTATAATTACCCAAAATATTTAAAAGGGTTTGTATGGATTTTTTAAAAATTGAAGGAGGCAAAAAACTTTCTGGAAAAGTAAAAATATCCGGGGCCAAAAATGCAGCCCTTCCCCTAATAGCCTCAACAATTTTGGCAAAAAACAGTGTAGAAATTTCCAATCTACCAGATGTTAAAGATATAAGGACTCTTTTAAATCTTTTGGAGATTCTTGGTGCAAAATATAGTTTTGAAAAAAATAGGGCAATCATAGATACCAATACAATAAACAGTACAACGGCCATATATGATATCGTTAGAACTATGAGAGCCTCTATATTGGTTTTGGGGCCACTTTTAGTAAGATTTGGTCATTGCGAAGTCTCTTTACCCGGTGGATGCGCCATAGGGCAAAGACCTATAGACCTTCATCTAAAAGCATTGGAGAGTATGGGGGCTTCTATAGAGATAAAAAACGGCTATGTCATTACTAAAGCCAAAAACGGATTAAAGGGCGCTCATATAATATTTGATAAAGTTACCGTAACAGGAACGGAAAATATTGTAATGGCCGCAGCCTTGGCAAAAGGCGAAACGACTATCGTAAATGCTGCAAAAGAGCCTGAAGTGGTGCAACTTTGTGAAGTTTTAAAAAGCGCAGGCGTAGAGATAAAAGGGATTGGAACTGATGAGATAAAAATCAAAGGTACCGAAGGAGAACTTTTATGTTTTGATGATATCAAAGTTATTCCAGACCGTATAGAAGCAGGGACCTATCTGTGTGCAGGAGCAATAACCAACTCTGAAATCACCGTTAAAGATGTCGAACCTTTCCATATGGATGCGATTATTACAAAATTGATTCAGATGGGATACGATTTAGATGTAAAGAAAAGGGAAATAACGATAAAATCTGCCCAAAAAATTAAACCTGTAGAGATTATAACTTCAGAATATCCCGGTTTTCCTACTGATATGCAGGCTCAATTTATGGCTTTGGCGCTTAAAGCTGAAGGAGTATCTATCATAGAAGAAAGACTCTTTGAAAATAGGTTTATGCATGTAAGCGAACTTATGAGATTTGGTGCGAATATTCATCTAAAAGGAAATACCGCTACCGTAAATGGACCAACTGAACTTTTTGGCACAGACGTTATGGCTACGGATCTTAGAGCAAGTAGCGCTTTGGTTTTAGCTGGACTTACTGCAAAAGGAACGACAAAGGTACACAGAATTTATCATCTAGATAGAGGATATGAAGCATTGGAGAAAAAATTAAAAATTCTTGGCGCCGATATAGAGAGACTCAAAGAGTAGGCTACCCTACTCTTCATCATCAAATATAATAATTTCATAATTGTTTTTTCTAGCTACTACTGCTCTATTTTTAGGAACATATCCTTGGGCTTTACACTCGGCAAGCTCCTCTTTTAACTCCTCTATCTCTCTTTCCATTTCATTTATCTGATCTTTAAGTCTTAAAATGATATCAACTCCTGCTAAGTTTACTCCAAGCTCTCTAGTAAGCCTCAAAATCATTTTGATTCTATCTATATCTCTTTGAGAGTAGAGTCTCATTTTGCCTTCGGTTCTTGAAGGGGTTATTAACCCTTCTCTTTCATACTGTCTCAAAGTTTGCGGATGAATTTTTAAAACTTTAGCTACGACGCTTATCAAAAAAACCGGTTCGTCATATCCATACATTATTCACCTCCGGGAAGTTTCTCTTCCATTATTTTAGCAAGCTCTGGTTCTAACTCTTCTACTTTTGGCAAAATAATATTTGCTCTTAAGTACAGATCTCCTTTCATTTTAGTTTTTCTATTTAATACACCAAGACCCTTGACGCGAAATTTCTGACCGCACTTTGTATTTTTAGGAACTTTCAAAGTGATCTCTTTTTCAAGAGTATTGACTTTTACTTTGCCGCCAAACATTGCAGTTTTTAAAGGTATATCTATAGTTTTATAAAGGTTGTCTCCTTCTCTTTCATATTCAGGGTCATGGGCCACCTCTACTTTTAAAAGTAGATCTCCTCGTTTTCCTTGGAAACTCTTACCCTTTCCCCTAATTCTTAAAGTATCTCCATTTTTAACGCCAGGCGGTATTCTAACATCAAAGGTTTCACCGTTTACGGTGATAGAGTGAGTTCCGCCCAATACCGCCGTTCTAAAAGGAATGGTGATTTTAGCATGCAGATCAAGATCTGGTGTGGCAAAATCTTCAAAACCGCCAAAACCACCAAAACCTCCTGCTCTACTTTCAAAACCGCCAAAACCGCCACCGAAAATAGACCTTAATATCTCATCTAAATCAACGCCGCCTTGAAAATTTTGCTGTGCAAAATCGTGGAAGTTTTGACCGCCGAACATTGCATCACCGTACTGATCATACTGCTTTCTTTTCTCAGGGTCGCTTAAAATCTCATATGCGGCGTTAATCTCTTTGAATTTTTCTTCCGCGTCTGGAGATTTGTTGATATCAGGATGATATTTTCTAGCAAGTTTTCTGTATGCTTTTTTTATCTCATCTTGTGTCGCATCAGGGCTTACTCCCAATGTTTCATATAGACTCTTATTCACTGAAGCCCTCCTCTATAATTTATTTTACTGTAATTATATCATAAAAGTTTAGTCACAGTCAATCAAGTTTTATAAAAATATACCCAAGCTTTGTATAATTTATTATTTATGATTACAGGCCATTTTTTTCTAATATATTCATACTTTCCGATATTGTATATTGTAGCATCTTCGTATCTATCGAGAACTTTAAAGAGTCTTTTTGGATTTTCGACTCTGTAAAGCTCTCCGTATACTTTGTCTTTTTTAAAAAAAGATTTTTTTACTCCAGGATACCAGCTTATTTGGTATTTTTTCCCTCTAATATATCCTATACCTAAATAAACGGTATTTTTTCTCAAAAATTTAGCAAAGGGGTTGTTAAACTCCCTTTGCAGTGTTCCGTATACAAAAAGATACTCATTTTTCATCTCTATTTTTCCAGGGCTTTTGACAAGATGGTATTTAGGCTTTTTGCAAATTTTGCAGCATCTTCTATCTCCATACCCTCTAAAACTCTCGCTTCGTTATAGATCACTTCAGCTACTTCATTTGCTAAAGAGTAGTCATTTTTTAAAACCATCTTCGTAAACACTTCATGTTCAGGATTGATCTCAAGAACCGCTTTAGGCTCTTTGGCATCGAAGTGTCCCATCTGTTTTAACATTATGTATGTTTGAAACTCAGGATCATCTTTATCAAAAACAAGACAAGCAGGATTATCTACTAGTCTAGAAGTGATTCTTATATCTTTTACTTTTTCTTTCAAAGGTTTTTTTATAGCCTCTATCAAATCTTTATATTTTTCATCATCTATTTTTGTGTTTTCGAAATCTTCATCAACTTCGGTTGAAGAGACAGATTTTAATTTTTTCTCTTTATACTCTGTTATTGAAGGGATAACGAAACTATCTATTTCATCATTGAAAAGTATTACTTCCATCTCTTCTTTTTTGAATCTATCAAGCAACGGAGAGTCTTTTAGCTCTTTTTCTCCTATGAGATAGTAAATAGACTTTTGATTTTCTTTCATATTTTTAATATATGTTTCAAAATCGATATATTCGTCACTTTTTGATGTTTTAAACAGCATTAGTTCCAAAAGAGTCTCTCTATTTTCAAAATCGCTCACTAGACCCTCTTTTAATACTTTGCCAAATAGTTCCCAAAATTTTATATATTTTTCTCTATCGTGATTTTTAAGTTTTTTAAGCTCCGTAAGTATCTTTTTTACTGAAGATTTTTTGATTTTTGCCAATATGGTGTTATGTTGTAGCATCTCTCTGCTAACATTTAAAGGAAGATCTTCAGAATCTATAATACCTCTAATGAATCTTAAATAAACTGGTAACAACTCTTTATCGTCCATTATAAACACATTTTTTACGTAAAGTTTGACTCCTGGTTCATAATCGGCTCTAAAAAGATCTATAGGCCTTACTGAGGGGATATAAAATAGTGTAGTATATTCTAATGTACCTTCGGCTTTTGTATGTATCCAATAAAGAGGATCGTTATTGTCATGAGATATAGTTTTGTAAAACTCTTTATACTCTTCCTCTTTAATTTCGTTTTTTGAAAGTTTCCACAATGCGCTGGCTCTGTTAATTTGCTCCTCTTTGTCGCCAATTTTCAAAAAGATTTTGTAAGGGATGTGATCGCTATATTTTTTTACGATCTCTTTGATTCTATATTCGTTTAAAAACTCTTCATTATCTTTTTTGATGTAGAGTATCACATCGGTTCCTTGAGACTCTCTAACAGCCTCATCTATCTCAAACTCATCTTCTGCACTGCTTCTCCAGATCCAGGTTTTATCATCTCCAGCCTTTTTACTTACAACTTCTACTTTATCTGCAACCATAAAGGCACTATAAAATCCTACTCCAAACTGCCCTATTAGCTGGGCGTCTTTTTTAATGTCCCCGCTTAAATTTTCCAAAAAACTTTTTGTTCCGCTTTTTGCTATAGTTCCTAAGTTTTCAACAAGTTCTACTTCATCCATACCTATACCGTTATCGCTTATAATAAGCCTTTTTTCAATTACGTCTATTGTTATTGTGATTTTAGGCTCAAAACCAAAACCTTTATACTTTTCATCAGTTAGCGTCAAAAGATGAAGTTTATCCAGAGCATCTGCAGCGTTTGATATAAGCTCTCTTAAAAAGATCTCTTTGTTTGAGTAAAGAGAGTGGATCATTAGATGGAGTAGTTTTGTTACCTCGGCATTAAATGTATGTTTTGCCATAACTCCTCCTTTAAGTTTTTTTGAAATTGTATCAAATTTAGTCGAGTAATATCAAGATTATTTAGCATATCCAAATAAATTGAGCAAAAAATTTGAAAACATTTATAACTTTTTCTTTTTTTGATATAATAATTCAGAGTTTAAAAAGGAGATCGAGATGTCTTTGAATATTAATATAGATGATGTATTTGAAAAAATAAAAACACCTTTTCAAAAAGATATTTTTAGAGCAAAAAGATATGAGATTCCGATAACTTTGCTTGTAATGAGTATCGATGAGAAGGATTTTTTGGATCATTTTAGAAAATCTGACTATCTTTTTCATCTTCAAGATGATCTTTATATTTTGTCTGCACTTTTTACAAATTATGATGAAGGTTTAAATATGGTAAAGAGATTAAAAAGAGAGTATGAGTTTCAGTATGGAAAAGATTTACCAATATTTAATGTTACATACCAAAAAAACTACCCAGTTCCAGATAAAAAGATGTTAGAAAATATATTAAAAGCTTTTTACGAAGTCTCTAAAAAATAATCTATGTTTGAAAAAACTATTTTTTCTAAGATTTTGATTGTTTGATGAAGATCATTTTTAAAAAAATCTTCTTTTTCAAAATGTTTTATAAGATTTTTTTCGCTCTTATTTAACAATAACTCTTTTTTGGTATAAAGTTTTGCTAAAAACCAAAAAGCTAAAAACTCTTCTGTATATCTGTTTAAAATATTTTTTGAAAACTCTTCAAAATCCTCATAACCGCTGTATTGAAATTCATCGATTATGATTTCTAAGAGATTGTTTAATTTTCTCAAAGGTACAGCCCAGTATATCATCCTAGCACTTCTTTTCCCTTTCGTATATTCTCCGCCGATATAAAGTCTAACACCTCTTTCAACCTCTCCAAAAAGATTTGTTCTAATACCTACAAAACCAATATCGGCTAAAATATGCCTACCGCAACCTTTAAGACATCCGCTGTATCCTATTTTAATATTTAATGTATTTATCTTTTCTAGTATAAGTTTGTCGGCCTCTTTTTTTGTATCAAAAAGCGAATATATACAGTATCTGCTTCCGGCACAAGTTATTATATTTTGGTTTTGAGACAAGGAAGAGATTGGGAATTTTTGCTCTTTTAATCCTATAATATATAGATTTTGATCTATACCTACTCTTATTTCGCTACCGCTACTTTGAACAAAATCTACTATTTGTTCAAACGTTTCGATATCTATCTCTCCATATCGGCTTTTAAATCTATATGCAAAAGTTTCGTTTTTTAGATTGAACCAGTCATCAACTTTTTTATATTTTTCGCAAATAAGTTCCCCTGCGTTTATAAACTCTTTATTGTAATACTCTTTTATCTTCTCTTTAAATCCATCCATGCCAATGTCTTGTATAAGATGGTATAGCCTCGCTTTTGTTCTGTTTTCTCTAAGACCATATTTTTTATAAGCTTTTATGATTGCTTCAAAGAGCTTAGTAACCTCTTCTTTTATTACAAAAATATCCGCATTTTTAGCGATAGCGAGGTTTTTACCTCCAAGATAGAGATTAAAACCGATTTTTTTATCTTTTTCCGCCAAAGCAAAATAACAGTCATTACTAAAAAAAGAGGAGATATTTTTTGAGTTTGCACTTATTGCTGTATTGAATTTTCTTGGAATCATCCCTACAAAATCGGGATTTTTCAAAAAAAGTTTTTGCATCTGTAAAATCAAGGGATAGACTTCAAAGTAACTATTCTCCCCTACTCCGTCAAGTGGATCAGTGACAATGTTTCTAAAGTTGTCTGTAAGTGTCTGCCAAGATGAAATATGCTCAATTTCTAGGTTTTTGTGGATATGCAAAACAGATTCAAAATCAAGATTGTGCAGCTCTATCTGGGCTCTAGCTGTTAGTAATATTTTTGCATCAAATTTTTTTGCATAAAAAAGGACTTTTTTTAGTTCTTCAAGTTCTATTCTACCAGCCGTTATACGTAAGCGAAGCATAAATTTTTGGGGCTCTAGTTTTGTATTGTAAATACCAAAATTTTTAAGATAAAATCTATCTGCTTCGCTTAGATTGTTTGGGTTTAGACAATCTAGTTGTTTGTAATAATCAAAAGGTTTTAGCTTTAACTTTAGTTTTTCGATTTTATTTAGTTTCATACTTTATACCGTTTGTTAAATACTTTTTTGAAATTATATCAATAATTGAAAAAAGATACTCATTTTGTTATACTTCAAAAAAACTAAGAATAAGGTTTTAAATGAAGCCAAAAGAGAGATATAAAAAACTAAAAGAGCATCTGACCCAAGAAAATCCTGTTTTAGTAGAAGTTATAAATGAGTATGAAGAACTTGACAAGATAGCTAAAAAGCTTGGTTTTTTGGATGAAAACAAAACATTTACTGAAGAGATCTCTTGGTGGCCCCTTATATCTGTTTTGGGAACTTTTTCATCCGGCAAATCTAGTTTTATAAACGAATATCTGGGTAAAAAAATCCAAACTACCGGAAATCAAGCCGTAGATAATAAATTTACCGTGATTTGTTATTCTAAAAATAGTGAAGTCATAACTTTGCCGGGAGTCGCTCTTGATGCGGATCCTAGATTTCCTTTTTACAATATTTCAAAAGAGATAGAAAAGATTGACAATACCGAAACGAGTATTAACAGGTATTTACAGCTAAAAACGGTAAATACAGAAAATATAAAAGGAAAAATCCTTATAGATTCTCCGGGTTTTGATGCAGATGTTCAAAGAGACGAGACTCTAAAAATTACTAGACATATCATCGACATTTCTGATTTGGTATTAATCTTTTTTGATGCTAGACACCCAGAACCAGGAGCTATGAGGGATACACTAAACCACCTTGTTGAGGTAGCAAAAAATCACAAAGACGCAGATAAGATTTTATATATCCTAAACCAGATAGATACTTGCGCAAAAGAGGACAATCTAGAAGATATTATAGGAGCATGGCAAAGGGCACTATCTCAAAAAGGGATAGTAAGCGGAAAATTTTACGCTATTTACAACGAAAGTGCAGCAAAAATAGAAAATGAAGAGCAAAAAGAGAGATTAAAGAAGAAAAAAGATGAGGATTTAATAGAGATTTTGGAAAAAATAGATAAAGTACTGATTGATAGAGCCTATAGAATAGTAAAAAATATAAAAACAAAATCTAATGAGATTTTAGAAAATTTGCCTCTTTTGAAAGAGAGATTAAGTAGTTTTAGAACTATACTCTTAATTACCGATATCTTAACAATTGCACTTTTTAGTGTGATAGTTTTATATATAAAAAATTTAGGAGCATCCTCATATGTTGTTTACGGCCTCATAGGGTTTTTAATTTTAGCTTTTCTGTTTTTACATTTCAAAGCAAAAAGTTTTATAGCAAAATTTATGGCAAAGAAAATAGAAAACAGCTTTTTAAAATCTTCTTTTATTTTTCAAACAAAATGGTATAAACCATATCTTTTGGCACCTTCTAAAGCAACAAACAAAAAGATTAAAAACTATTTACATAATCTTATAGACAGATCAAAAACCTTTATCCAAAAACTAAACGACCAGTTTATAACTCTTCAGCACCAAAAAGAGGAGTTATAATATTTAACGCTTCTGCTTTTGTTTTCTTTCGGCATCAACCATTATGTATAGTTCTACTCTACTATTTCTTCTTTGAAGCATAGGATGCTTCCATTTATATAGAGGTCTTGTATCTCCGTAACCCGTTACGGCAATTAAAGAGGGATCAATACCTTTAAATATCAGATATTCAGCAACAGTAGTAGCTCTCTTAATAGAAAGATCCCAAGAGTCATTCACTCCTTTGATTTTCTTATCCGGAGTAGACTCTGAAGTGTGTCCTGCTATTTTCAGTTTTATCTTCTTTTGTTTCAAATCTTTTTGAATAATTTTCAAAGTTTCCGCAATCTCATTAAGAGCTTTTTTTGCTTTTGTAGTAAGTTTATAAGAGTTAGGTTCAAAAAAAACGTCATCAAACATTCTTATAAGAGCATACTCTTTTGTTGCAACTATCTGGTACGATGAGATAGGCAGGAGTTTTTTTATTCTTTTTTTTATCTTTAAAACTACATCTGTTGAAAAGGGAACTATGGGAGGCATTATTGCCGATTGGTCCGGAACAAACTTTGGATCTTCACCTTGAAAATAGGATATAAATTTCATTGCTTTTGTAATATCTACAGTACTCATGGCGTATAACAATATAAAAAAAGTCAAAAGGAGTGACATAAGATCGCTAAAACTAACCAGCCAACCTGGTATACTTTTACACTCCTCTTTTTTTCTTTTTGCCATTATATTTCCTTAAACAGATAAGTCTATTACAAACTCTATTCTTCTATTTTTTGCTCTGTTAGCCGGCGTATCATTAGGAGCTATAGGTTCAAACTCGCCTCTTCCTTCAGCCGCCAAAGCTTTTTGCTCGTATCCGCATTTTAAAAAAAGTCTTAATATGTTTGTAGCCCTTGCGGCAGATAACTCAAGGTTGTTTCTAAACCTTCCGCCTCTAATAGGAACGTTATCGGTATGTCCGACTATTATAAGCGGCAAGCCGGTATCTCTAAGTTTTTCACAAAGAGTCATGATATATGGAATGACATTTTTATAAGGATATGCACTACCTGAGGGGAATATTTTGTCACTAAAAAGTCTTAACTTGATCAAACTTCCATGCGAAACTACTTCCGCATTTAAACCGGCTTTTTGTAACATATCTTTGACTTCATTAAGTTTTTTTTGTACGGCTTTTTTCTTCTTTATTTTTGGATACATAGGAAAATCTAATTCAACTTTTTTCCCTTGAATTATTTTATCTTCGCTCTTTAACGTTCTGCCTCCAAAAGCTTCGGTAATACCTCTGATTGACTGGTAAAATTTTTCTAAAGATATGGTACTCATAGAATAAAGAAGAATAAAAAAAGTTAAAAGGAGAGACATCAAGTCTCCAAAGCTTACAAGCCAGCCGGGAACACTTTTACACTCCTCTTTCTTTTTTCTTGCCATTTTTAGTCACCAACTTCAACACCGTATAAAGCAGCTAGTTTTTGCTGCAAAGAGTTAGGATTCAAACCTTTTTCAATCGCTTTTGCAGTTATCAGATAAGACTCTTTGAACATTAACTCGACATCTTTATAATATTTAAGTTTTTTAACAATAGGAATACAAAAAACATTTGCCAATATAGCACCGTAAAGCGTCGTAATCATAGCAACTGCCATACCTGGACCAAGAGCGGCAGGATCAGAAAGATTTTGTAGCATCTGAATCAAGCCTATCAAAGTACCTATCATTCCAAGAGCCGGAAAAAGTTCTCCTAGTGAGTCCCAAACATTGATCTCCGTAGAGAGTTTTTGATCTATTTGAGCCATTGCATTTTCTACATTACTTTCAATCTCTTCTATGTCTTGTCCATCTATAAGCATTCTCATAATATCGCCAAGCAGCCTATCTTTTTCATAATATTTGTCTATATCTGCTTCTAAAGACAAAATCCCCTCTTTTCTAGCTTTTTTCATAGTTTCAACTAAAAAATCTATTGTCTCCAACGGGTCTGGTGAACTTGGTTTAAAAGCTTTCCCAATAGCTTTGACGCCATTTATAAAGTCCTTCATAGGAAAACCGGCCATTGCGGCAGCTAAACCACCACCTACAACTATAAGTAAAGAGGGAGCATTCACAAAAGCCATAGGACTTCCGCCTATGACTATAGATATGATTATTAAAAGCCATGCACCTATCATACCTACTAAAGTAGCTATATCCATTTACAATCCTACGAGTAAAAATTTATATATTTTATTACTTAATTATCGGAATTTATACGATTTTTTTTAATTTAAAGATTTTATTTTTTCAAAAAGTAGTTTGAGACTATCCATCATCTCTTCATATTCATTAAAATGTATCTCAATTTTTTGTGAGGAATTTTTAAAAAGTATTAAAATAGCATAAGAGTGAACTATTACTTTATCTCTGTTTTGCTCTAACCAATCTAGGGATATTGGTGTCTTTTCCTCGCCCCAAAAACTTACAATCGCACTCGGATATATATTTTTAATATCTTTTATCTTAAATTCGGTATCTTTTATTGATATTTTCATAAAATGATCCTAAAATAAGTTAATCTCTTATATAAAGGATTGTAATGAAAGTGCCTTTAATAATCTCTTATAAAAGCTTTGAACCCGTAAATCTTTATAATGTAGAGAGTTTTACTAGAAAAAACTCAACAATAATATTTCATTTTTCCAAAAGAAGTGTAGAGTGGATATTTCAAAATGAGGAAGAAGCCCAAATAATTTATGAAATAATCTTAAAAAGTTATGTTCGTTATTTAGATAAAGAGTAGAACTCTACAAATTAAATTTCTATAAAATTTTATTTTTATAATGCTCAGAATGACAAGATAGCCATTCTAAAACTATGTAAGAACTCTTTTAAAGCTCAATTAAAATTTATTTAATTTAGAGATGGTTTTATAAAAGAGCTCTATTATTAACGTACAGGTTCTTTTTCAACTATCTCTCGACATACAATACAATATTTGGCATACGGTTTAACTTTCAGTCTAAGTTTCCTTATCGGTTCTCCACACATTTCACAAGTCCCATAAGTACCATTTTCAATCTTTTTAAGAGCCTCTTCTATCTCTTTTAACTCGTTAACTTGCTGTTCATTAATAGCATTATCTATAAGGTTATTGGTACACAACGAAGCATAATCGCCATCATCGTTTATTTCTACACTTTTTAACTCTTCAAGTTCACTATTTGTTTCTAATATATTTTTCTCTATCTGTTTTTTTCTCTCTATAAGCAGTTCTTTAAAATAGTCTAACTCCAACATTCTTTTCCCCCAAAAAAATTTTGAAAAAATTCTATCATATTATTCTTGTTTGAAAATTAATAAATAAGATTTTTATCTAATATTTGTTATAATTTTTCTTAATTTTAAAAAGGAGAGCAGATGAGTGAATTGAAAAAAAAATTGCAAGAAGATCTTAAAATAGCCATGAAAGAAAAAGATACTTTCAAAAGAGATACAGTAAGATTTTTAATGAGTGCAATAAAACAAGTAGAAGTAGATTCAAGAAAAGAGCTTAGTGACGAAGATATCATAAAAATAATTCAAAAAAGCGTCAAACAAAGAGAAGAGTCTGCGAGACAGTATAAAGATGCCGGCAGGGAAGATCTTTACGAAAAAGAGATAAAAGAGGCACAAATACTAAAATCATATCTTCCAAAACAGCTTAGCGATGAAGAGCTTGAAGCAGAACTCAAAAAAATCATAGAAGAAGTTGGAGCTACTTCGTTAAAAGATATGGGGAAAATTATGGGAGTTGCTACTAAAAAACTAGCTTCTGTAGCTGATGGAAAAAGAATAAATCAAACGGCTAAAAAACTGCTTGGCTAGCTATCGAGAGATAACTACGCCAAACCCTTTATCTTTTTAACCTCTTTTGAAATATCCTCTTGTATCATAAAATGTTCACCTATCAAAAAGGCGTCAACACCTATCTTATGCAACTCTTTTATCTGTTCATGGGAGTTTATACCGCTCTCAGCTACGATTATCTTTCCGTTAGGTATTAAAGGAACTAATCTTTCGCTAAGAGTCATATCCATTTCAAAAGTCTCTAAATTTCTATGGTTTATACCTATTATATTTGCTCCTGCAAATATAGCTTTAATTAAATCTTTTTTATCATGTATCTCCACAAGAGCTTCCATCCCAAGATGCCAAGTGTACTCTAAAAGCTCTTTAAGCTCCTTTCTAGAAAGAGCTTTTGCTATCAAAAGTACAAAATCGGCTCCGTAAACTAAAGCCTCCACAAGTTGATATTTATCTATAATAAAATCTTTTCTAAGAAGAGGCATCGGTACATATCTTCTTATTTGAGTAATATACTCAATATCACCTTTGAAATAGTGGGGTTCGGTTAAAATTGAAAGTGCGTCGGCACTCCCTTTTTCATACTCTTTTGCAATATCTATAGGATCAAAATCCTCTCTTATAACCCCTTTGCTAGGACTTGCCTTTTTTACCTCCGCTATTATTCTATAAGGGTTATCTTTTGTTGATCTTAAAGCTGGTTCGACCGGTCTTGGAACGAAAGGGTTATAAGCAAGACTGCGTCCTAGCCAATCTAGGGGAAACTCTTTTTTTCTTTTTTTCAAATCCTCTTTAGTCTTTTTTATAATCTCGTCAAGTATCACCTCTCTCCTTTTTCTATACAATCTTTAATCTTTTGGTAGTGCAATTTTACCTCTTCATCCTTTAAACCAAGCTTCTTGACAACTTTTTCCATCAACTCCCATGCCTCTTTGCATCGACCCTTTTTATAATATCCCCACGCTAAAGAATCCTGATAAAAAGGAGACTCCGGGTTTTGTTTTAAAGCCTCTTTGACAAGCTCTATCCCTCTATCAATGTCAATATCGAAATCGATATAAAGATAACCTAGATAGTTTAGATAAAGACTATTCTTTACACTTTTTATAACCTTTTCGATTTTATAAGAGACATCTTTTAAAAGTTTTTCATCTTTTATTTTAGAAGATTCAAACTCAAATATAGCATTTTGTGCCAAATAGTTTAAATCTCCTGTTTTTATGTATAATCTATTTGCTAGTTGTGCGGCTTTATCATAAGTTTTTGTCATTTTGTAAAGTTCTAATAGCAATTCATCATCAAGTCTAGTCTCTTCTAAAAAATTTATAGCTTTGTCATACTCTTTTTTATATATATAGATCTCTGCTATCTTAAAGCCGTAACTATCCTCTTTAAATTTCTCATATAATCTTTTATATACGGAAAGCAAACCGTCTATATCATTTATTGCTCCGTAAAAACTGACGAGTTTTTGACAAACTTTTTTAGAACATCCGTACATTCTGCTATGAGTTTCAAGATATGCGATAGCTTCATTTTTTTTATCAAGATATAAAAACATTATTGTCGCCATCTGATCAACGGTTTTATCGTTTGGTTTAATCGTATATGCACTTTGATAATATTTAAGTGCCAACTCATATTTTTTCTGAGCCAAATAGAGTGAAGCTAAAAACTCATAATCTTGTGGTTTGTCTGCCATTTTTATTGCTTTTTGAATATATTCTTGAGCTTTTTTAAGATTTTTCAAATGAAAAAATATAACGGCTGTTAGTCTTAGAAGTTTTAAATTGTTTGGATGCTCTTTTAATGCTTTTAAAGACTCTCTTTTAGCTTTTTCATAATCTCTAATAATAATATAGTTTTTAATCTCTTCTATTTTATATTCAACTCTTTTAGTTTTCTTATACAAAATGTTAAATAGTTTTGCAGAGTCTCTATATGCTCCAAGCTGTTTAAAATATAAAGCGGTCATTATAAATCTGTCTTCATCTTCAAAAAGTTTTGGGCAACAGTATTTGCTCTCTTTTTGAGGCTGTTTTAAGGAACATCCAGTAAAAAAAGAGAATATGATAATTAAAATTAACGAAACTATCTTATTATTCCAGGGCATTCTTTTTTAACCTCTTCTATATTTTTTTCATCTTTATATCTATTCCAAAAGGGAAAAGTTCTGCACTGGGTAGGTCTTACCGGATATATCTCGCATCTTTTTTTTTCATAATCAAAAAAAAGACACTGGTATTCGCCACCAACAAATATCTCTTTAATACTAAATCTATATTTTACCTTTTTTAGACAATTTTTTATAAACTCCTCTTCATTTATATCTAAAAATTTCGCGATATCTTCTATCTCTTTTTTATTAACCCAAATATAGCCGCTTTCACCTCTACAACACCTTCCTTCGCAGCTTTCACAGGCTTTTGGATAGAAAAAAAACTTATATCCATCTTTTTTTATTATATCTTGCATTTTATACTGTGTACCCCCGCTTTTTCAAAAGCCTTCATAGCTTCTTTTGTATACTCTCCATCTTCGAATACTATCAAAGGCGGAAAAACCTTACATAAAGATTTGGAACTCTTTTTAGCATATATCATAACTAGATTCGCCTCTTTATCCTTTTTTGGATGTATAAATTTTATAGCTTCAACTGTGAATTTATATTTAGATAAAAGTGAAATCAACCTTTGAAGCTGCTTCGCATCATAACAAAAGATTAGAGCGCCTTTGGGTTTTAATATCTTATTTGTTTTTTTCAACATATCTTCAAGAGGAAGATACATAACGTATCTGCTAATATCGATCTCCTCTTTTTTGCTTCTTATCACATTTTCATGATAAAAAGGTGGATTGGAGATTAAAAAATCAAATTTTTTTTCAAACTCAATGTTTTGAAAATCCCCTACTTTTACATCTATATCTATACCGTTAACTTTGGCGTTGAGGTTTGTAAAAAAAACCATCTTATCCTGCTTTTCTACTGCACTTAGATTAACTGGAAAATCTCTTGCTACTAAAAGCCCCAAAACACCTGAACCAGAACCAATATCTAAAATATTTCCTTTGATTTTGAAATTTCTTAAAAAATCGTACAAAAAAATAGTATCACTATTATAACAGTATCCGTCACTAGGTTGATAAATAATCAAAACTACTCCTAGTTTTTGTTATAATTGTAGCAAAAATTTATGAGGTAAAAATGATTATTATTCCTGCGCGTATGGCATCTACTAGATTTCCAAATAAGATCCTAGCTAAAATCGATGGTGTTCCAATGGTTGTAAAAACGGCTAAAGCCGTAAAAGATATAGATAAAGTCGTAATTGCTACTGATAGCGAGGAAGTTGTAAAAATATCAAACGATTACGGATTTAAAGCGGTACTTACTAGCAAAAATCATAAAAGCGGTACCGATAGAATAAATGAAGCAGCCGCAAAACTAGGACTAGACAAAAATGAGATTATCATAAATGTTCAAGCTGATGAACCTTTTATAGAAAAAGAGGTTGTAAAAAAGGTTTTTGTTCTTACAAAAAAGAATCTTCAAAATGAAAACATCTTAATGAACAGCGCTTACAAATTGGTTGAGAAAGAGGAAGCTAAAGATCCAAATCTAGTTAAAGTTGTAACTGATAGCAGCAATATAGCCCTATATTTTTCAAGAAGCCTAATACCCTACCCTAGAGGAGATACTAAAAAGTATAAAGGACATTTGGGGATATACGGCTTTTCTAGAAAAAACTTAGAGAAATTTTGTTCTTTAGAACCGGCTCCTTTGGAAGATATTGAAAAACTAGAGCAACTAAGAGCTCTTTATCATGGATATAAAGTGGCATTAGTAGAGGTAAAAACGGAAAGTTTCGGTATAGATACGCCTCATGATCTGCAAAGAACACTGAAATCAAAAGGGCTTTAAGCTCCTTTTAAATTTTGCTTTTTTCGCAAAGACAAAAAGCTATTTTCTTTTCATAATATGCCGCTTCATTTATAAAAACTGCATAAAGAGGCTCACCATCGTAAAGTATAGTTTCTCCCTCCAAAGTTACAAAGATAGGTTCTCCATTTTTTAATTGGAAATAATCTTTTCCTAAAATATTCGGATGTATCATTGCCGAGGGTTCGTTTTCTTCTCTTGGAAAATCCACGATTTTAACAATATCGTAAACTTCAACACTTTTACCTATTTCAAACTTATCTTGATTAATCTCACTATCTAAAATTTCAACTGCTCTTTTTACAATCTCTTCGCATCTAAAAAAGATTCTAGGTTCTAAAACACCTTGACATATTGCTCCAGCTTCTAAAGTTATACTGTGAGGAACCGCAGAATTTATAAAATCTCCCTCACTAGTTGAAAACCATCTAAGAATCTTTACATCATCAAACTCTAAAGATAGCTTCTTAGCGACTAAGTTTGAGAGAGGATCATCTTTGGATAAAACTATAGTCATACCCATATTTGCCGTTGTAGTATGTATATCTATTAAAAAATCGCAACTTTTTAACCTCTCTTTTAAAACTTTGGCTCTTTCAAACTCATAAATATACGAATCTTTTGATAGTGCTTTTTTTGAAAAGGAGCGGTTTAGATCATAATCGATATACCTTCTACACTCTTTGAACGCTTTAGGGTTTCCTAAAAGATACTCTATTTTTATATTTTTAGTAACTAAAGGCGTTTTTTGCCACTTTTTAACTAAAAAAGCACCGGTCAATTCGTTTCCGTGAACTCCACCGGTTATAACTACTCTTTTAAGCATAGAGTCTTCTTTTATACTCTTGAACAAACTCATCGCACTCTTTTAAAACTTTATCGAAATTCTCTCGATCTGCCTCGATATTCACCACCATAACCTCCAATATCACATCCTCAATCTCTTTTGATGTTTGCAGATCTTTTTTCGACTTTTCATGAAAATTTTCCACATCTTTACCCTCTAGATGCAGAATCCTTTTAAGTTTAGAATTCATCTCTTCCAAAAAGACCTTTAAAGTTTTTAGATTTTCGTAAAAGCTTTCAAACTTTCCTCTACTCTCTTTTATATCCTCTATTTCAGCAACTCTTTGAGACTCATACTCTTTTGCTTCATTATAAATCTCAAGAGCTTTTTTATAATTTTTCTTTTCTATTATCATACCCGTTATTAACCAGTAAAGACCGGTTAAAACAAGAGGAACGCCTACGAGTAAAAGATATCCAAAAATAGTAGCATCGCCAAAAGGAGCCTGTATAAAACTTCCCAAAGTGGTAACTACTTTTTCGATATTTTGAAGTATGTCTTGAGGATCTTTTATATCTATACCCGATTTTACAATCCCTATACCAGCAATTGCTCCAAATGAGACTAAAAAAATAATTAACGATTTTACCATTCTGCTAAACTTTTTAAAACTAGGTATAGCCAACTCTTTTTTATCTTCTTGTTTAAACTCTTTTTTTTGAAGGGCTTCGTCTTTTTCAAACTCCTCCTTATCTTTTACAACAAAATCGTTATTTTCTAATTGAACTATGATAGAGTGAAAATCGTTTACGGTTTTAGATAAAACTTCATCTTTCAAAACCTCAAATCTAGTAACGGCTTGATTGTACTCCTCTATCTCTTTTTTTAACTCCTCTTCAACCTTTTGAACACACTTTAAAGCTTCTGAAATCAATTCAGTAGTCGTTTTGCCTTTTTTTACTTCAGGCAAGGTATTGTTATTTGTTTCCATATTGCCACCTTTCAATAAGCTTTCTTGATAGATAGTTGAACAATTTTAAGAAATCTTTATGAAAATTTTAACATAATTAGATTAATTTCTCTTTTTTATTAGTAATGCTTTGTAAATAATCTGAAATATTTATCAACGAAAAAGTAATCAAAAATATCATTAGACCCGGGAAAAAACTTACCCACCAAGCTATATCTATAACCTCTTTTCCTTCGCTTAAAATAGAACCCCAGCTCATTTGAGGCGGAACTATTCCCAGACCCAAAAAACTTAGTCCAGATTCACTTAATATTGCACCTCCTACGCCAAAAGTAAAACTTATAAAAAATATAGGAGCTATTAAAGGAGCAAAATATTTTAATATTATTTTATATGAAGGAGTTTTTGCTATCTGCAATATTTTGATAAAAGGTTTGCTAGCTATCGCAAAACTCTCACTTCTTATCATTCTAGCCGTTGTCATCCAACCAGTTATCGAAATAACAACTATTAAAACCAAACTAGAAGCTTCTATGTAGCTAACCAATGCTAAAAGAAGAAAAAATGTTGGAAAAGTTAAGAAAAGATCCACAATTATTACAAAACTTTTATCAATTTTTCCTCTAAAATAACCCGCACTAACTCCTGCTATCAAGCCAATAAAAGAGGCAATCAAAGCACTTCCGACACCTATAGTTAAAGATATTTTACCCCCTTTTATCACTCTTGCCAAAAGATCCCTACCTAGTCTATCGGTACCAAATGGATGATCTAAAGATGGAGGAAGCAAAATTGCCTCTTTATTCAGTTCATAAGCAGATTTGTTATAAAAAAGATCCCCAAAAAAAGATAAAAATATTATCAGTACTAAAATAGCTATACTTACATAAGGCACGCCGGCTCTATTTTTCAAGATTCTCTCTCCACCATATAATAGCTAAGAGAACTTTTTCCAAACTTCCTTTTTTTCAAAAATTTATATTTACCGATAATATCAGGCATATCCATCTTTGTCATATGCTCTATGATGATCATTTCAGTTACATTTTCCGGAATTTTTTTAATAAGCTCAAAAACTTTATCATATATATCTTCCATACCTTCTCTTATAGAAAAAGGAGGATCAAAATAAAAATATGCCCTCTCATCTTTTTTTTGAAGCTCATCTATCACATCGAATAACCTCTCAAAAGCATCGCCTAAAATAACCGTACAAGATTTTTCATCTAAAAGTTTAGTATTTTGGGAAAGAGTTTTAAAAGATTGTCTATCAAATTCTATAAAATAGACATGTTTTGCACCCCTGCTTAATGCCTCAAGACCCACACTACCGCTGCCGCCAAAAACTTCAACAAAGTTTTTGTCTATAACTTCATATTGAAGAGTGTTAAAAAGAGACTCTCTTAAGATATTTTTGGAACTTCTAGTTACCTCTTTTGAGGGGAGTTTTATCTTTTTGCCTTTATATTTTCCGGCTATGATTTTAGTAGAGAGCTCTTTTTTCAACTCCTACTCCTTCATAAAGTTTTAGTTCAATTTTATCATAAACTTTTTTTGGATATCATTTCAATAAAATTTTCACAACAAAAAGGAAGAGTATGGCGAAAAAAGAGGTAAAAAAAGTCGTCTTGGCTTACAGCGGTGGTTTAGATACTTCCATCATACTAAAATGGCTTCAAGACACTTATAAGTGCGAAGTTGTAACTTTCACAGCCGATATAGGACAAGGAGAAGAGGTAGAGCCAGCTAGAGAAAAAGCCTTGAAACTAGGTATAAAACCTGAAAATATTTTTATAGAGGATCTAAAAGAGGAGTTTGTAAGAGATTATGTGTTTCCAATGTTTAGAGCAAACACTATCTATGAAGGTGAGTATCTTTTAGGAACCTCCATAGCTAGACCTTTGATAGCCAAAAAGCAGATAGAGATAGCTAAAAAAGTTGGGGCGGACGCCGTAGCTCACGGTGCAACAGGAAAGGGAAACGATCAGGTAAGATTTGAGATAGCATACCTAGCTCTAAATCCAAATATAAAAATCATAGCTCCTTGGAGAGAATGGGATCTAAACTCACGAGAAAAACTTCTCAAATTTGCTGAGTCACACGGTATCCCTATAGAAAAACACGGTAAAAAAAGCCCCTACTCTATGGACGCAAATCTTCTTCATATCTCATATGAAGGAGGGATTTTGGAAGATCCTTGGAGTGAACCTGAAGAAGATATGTGGAGATGGACTAATTCTCCGGAAAATGCACCAAACAAACCTGAATATATCGAAATAGAGTTTGAAAAAGGAGACCCGGTAGCTATAAACGGTGAGAGATTAACTCCAGCCAAATTACTTGCAAAACTGAATGAATACGGAAACAAACACGGTATAGGAAGAGTCGATATAGTAGAAAATAGATTTGTTGGAATGAAGAGTAGAGGCTGCTACGAAACTCCAGGCGGTACAATCATGCTAAAGGCTCACAGAGCTATAGAGTCTATAACGTTGGATAGAGAAGAGGCACACATGAAAGATAAACTTATGCCAACATACGCCGAACTTATCTATAACGGATTTTGGTTCTCACCAGAGAGAGAGATGATACAAGCAGCCATAGATAAAACACAAGAAAACGTTAACGGAACAGTTAAATTAAAACTTTATAAAGGTAATGTAACGGTGGTCGGTAGAAAATCACCAAATTCTCTTTTCGCACCGGAGTTTAGTACTTTTGAAGAGGATGACGTTTATAACCAAAAAGATGCAGAAGGTTTTATAAAGCTAAACGCTCTTAGATTCATTATCGAGGGGCATGTTAGAAAAAATTAGTTATTAAGAATTTGGTATATTGGTATTTTTTAAAACCAACCAATATACCAAATTATACAAACTACTTTAATCTATCAATGATCTTATCTTTAAATTCATCCTCCGCAACGGCTCCAATTGAGATTATCATCTTCATAGCTTCATCTATTCCAACATCTATAAAATGAGCTTCTTCTTTTTTGACTATTACCGTAAAACCCGAAGTAGGATTAGGACAAGTAGGTACAAAAACTACAATATTTTCTTCATCTAGTACATTTGTTACAAAACCTACTGATTTTAGATGTCTATTTGGAAAAGGTACTAAAACCACTTCTCTAAAAACTTCAGACTCTTTGGTGGCAAAAATCATCTTTAAAAAATCTTTGACAAAGTTATAAATAGTTTTTAAAAGAGGTATATTTTGCATAAGATTGTCTATAAACGCTATAAATATAGACTTTCCGTACTTTTCTATAGAGTACCCAACAACCATCAAAAAAAGAAATATAATAAAAAACATGGAACCTATAAATATATAATTTTCCTCAGAAATAGCAAAAGCTTTATAGAAGTATCCTAACAAAACTTTTTGGAGCCAAAAAAATATCTGTATGACTATTAAAAGTGGCAAAATTGACAAAGTACCAAGCCAAAGATATCTAAATAGCTTTTTTAACAACCTCTTCATATAAAACCTTTATATAAAATTGGATATGCTATTATTTTATCAAAATATTACTGGATAATCGGGAGTTTATATGAGTGAGCAGATAAAAAAAATAGATCCTGAATCATCAGAATTTCAGGAAGAACTAAAAAAAACGATAGAGTTTACTGATAAAGTTATAAAACAGTTTGGATGGGAATATAACCCAGACCCTGAAATAAACAAATCCATACAGTTTGGACTTACCAGAAATAAACTGATTTACGGCAAAAGATATTGTCCTTGCTTTTTTGTAACAGGAAATAAAAAAGAGGATAGAATATGTCCATGTAAACCAGCTATTGAGAAAGAGATACCGCAGGAGGGACTTTGTCATTGCGGAATTTTTTGTACCCCCGAATATGCACAAAAACAGAAAAAAGAGAAGATCTTAGAAGAAGTAGTCCACACTCACTCTAGAGGTCTTACTAAAGAGGAGTGCGAACTACTTTTATCAAAAGATCAGCTTGACGGTGATGAGCTAGAAGCATTAATAGAAGCAAGAGAATTGGGAATGATCGATTTTAATCTTGTAGATGTTAGAGAATGGATGGAGTATAGGGCCGCAAGGATAAAAGGAACTGACTATCTTGTTCCTACTACAACTTTCTACAAGGCTTTAGAACAGTTGCAAGATCAAAAAGATAAACCTATAATACTTTATTGTCACGTAGGAAGCAGAAGTGCATATTGCCAAAGAGTTTTAAAAGACCTTGGTTTTAAACAGGTAGGTAACCTAACGTACGGAATAGTAAGTTACCCGGGAGAGATAGAGAGAGGGTAATAGTTAATAGTTGATGGTTATTAGTTGATAGTTAATAGTTTAGTTTAGTTTAGTTTAAAAAGGAGAAAATATGAAAGTACTTTTAGTAAAAGATGTAAAAGGTTTAGGAAAAGCAGGAGATATCAAAGAGGTTAAAGATGGATACGGAAAAAACTTCCTTATAGCAAGAGGTTTTGCAAAATTGGCCACTGATGCAGTTATAAAACAGTGGCAAGCACAGCAAAAGAAAAAAGCTGAACAAGAGGCTGCCGAGATAGAGAGACTGAAAAAACTAAAAGAAAAAATAGAAAATATAAAACTTGTCGTAAAACATAAAGTTGGGGCAAACGGCGCCCTTTTTGGAGCCATTACAAATAAAGAGATAAGCGAACAATTAAAAAATGATTTCTCTATAGAAGTCGATAAAAAAAATATAGATATTCATCCTCCGATAAAGCAAACGGGTGAATATGAAGTAAACATCAAACTTGGACATGGAATCCACGCAAAGCTAAATCTAATAGTAGAGGCCGAATGATGTTTGAAGCAACAACAATTTTAGGATACAAAGGAGACGGTATCGCCGTTATCGGAGGTGATGGACAGGTAACTTTCGGTAATACCGTCTTGAAAAACAACGCCACAAAGATAAGAACTTTGTATAATGACAAAGTTTTAGCAGGTTTTGCTGGGAGTACAGCAGATGCATTCAATCTTTTTGATATGTTCGAAAGAATTTTGGAAAATCAAAAAGGGGATCTTTTAAAAAGCGTAATTGACTTCTCAAAAGAGTGGAGAAAAGATAAATACCTAAGACGTCTTGAAGCTATGATGATAGTTTTGAACACTAAACATATCTTCATCCTGAGCGGTAATGGAGATGTTGTAGAACCTGAAGACTGCAAAATAGCGGCTATCGGAAGTGGTGGAAATTATGCAATCTCGGCTGCAAGAGCACTTGATGCCCATGCAAATCTTGATCCTAAAACTTTAGTCGAGGAGAGCTTGAAAATTGCAGGAGATTTGTGTATATATACCAACAAAAATATAAAAATTTTGACTTTGGAGGATTAATGAATCTAACACCTAAACAGATTGTAAAATATCTAGACGAATATATAATAGGCCAAAAAGAGGCCAAAAAAACTATAGCTATAGCTCTTAGAAACCGATACAGAAGAATGAAATTGCCTCGTGAAATACAAGATGAAATCATACCTAAAAATATTTTAATGATAGGCTCAACAGGTGTAGGTAAAACGGAAATTGCTAGAAGACTTGCAAAATCTTTCGAGCTTCCTTTCGTAAAAGTAGAAGCTAGTAAATATACTGAAGTGGGCTTTGTAGGACGTGATGTTGAATCTATGGTAAGAGATCTAGTCGCAGCTTCTTTAGTTTTGGTAAAGGAGAAGCACAAAGAGAAAAACAAAGATTTAATCGAAGATTACGTAACTAAAAAGATCTTAGAAAAGCTTTTGCCTCCTCTTCCAAAAATGGCAAGTGAAAGCAAAAAAGAGGAGTATCAAAAAAGTTACGAAAAAATGAAAGAAAAACTCTTAAAAGGAGAGCTCGACAATCTAAAAATAGAGATTGAGATACCAAAAACGGCACTCAATCTAGACGATAGTACTCTTCCGCCTGAAATTGCTAAAGCTCAAGAATCTATAGCTAAAATCTTTACAATAGGTCTAACAAAGGAAGATATTAAAAAAGAGGTAACAGTAAAAGAGGCTAAAGAGCTTTTAAAAACAGAGGCTAGTGAAAAACTTCTTGACATGGAGCAGATTAAGCTAGAAGCTTTGGAAAAGGCCCAAAATGAAGGTATAATCTTTATAGATGAGATAGACAAAATAGCTGTCTCTTCTAAAGTTCAAGGAAGGCAAGATCCAAGTAAAGAGGGTGTTCAAAGAGATCTTTTACCTATAGTTGAAGGATGCAGTGTTAGTACAAAATGGGGAACGATAAAAACGGACCATATACTTTTTATAGCTGCCGGAGCTTTTCATGTAAGCAAACCTAGTGATCTCATCCCAGAACTTCAGGGAAGATTTCCTTTGAGAGTAGAACTTGACTCTTTGAATGAAGAGACTCTTTATAAAATCTTAACTCTAACTAAAAACTCACTAATAAAACAGTATCAAGCACTTTTAAAAGTAGAAGGTGTAGAACTGGTTTTTGAAGATAAAGCACTTAAAGCCATTGCTAAACTAGCTTTCGAAGCCAATCAAAAGATGGAAGATATTGGTGCAAGACGCCTTCATACTATTATAGAAAATCTTTTAGAAGATATAAGTTTCGAAGCTGACGAACATAAAGGCGAAACTATAACTATAACCGAAGAATATGTCCACGAAAAACTGGATAACATAATTAAAAATGAAGATGTAGCAAGGTATATTTTGTAAATTAGTTGAGTGGTTTAAATATTATTTTATCAACTCAACCATTTTAAACTACTCAACAAATAATTAAAGGTAAAAAATGGAGACAAAATCGGGATTTGTGGCACTTATAGGTAGGCCAAATGCTGGGAAAAGCTCTCTTTTAAACTGGCTTTTAGGCGAAAAGATCGCTATGGTTTCACATAAAGCTCAAGCTACAAGAAAAAGACTAAATGCCATAGTTATGCACAAAAATGCGCAAATTATTTTCATTGACACGCCAGGAATTCACGAAAAAGAGAGACTTCTTAATAAATTTATGTTAGAAGAAGCTCTAAAAGCTATAGGTGATTGCGATCTTATCCTATTTTTGTCTCCTGTTACCGATTCTTTAGAGCATTATGAAAAATTTTTAGCATTAAACAAAAAAAAGAGACCTCACATAGTTGTTTTGACAAAAATAGATCAGGTAGATAACGCTGCAATTCTTAAAAAAATAGCACAATTTCAAAAATATCAAGATAGATTTTTAGATCTTATCCCTGTATCTATAACTAAAAATATCGGCAAAGAGGATCTATTAGATACTATCATAAAATATCTTCCCAAACATCCATATTTTTATGATCCAGAGCTTTTGACAACCGAGAACATAAGAGATATATATAAAGAGCTTATAAGAGAAGCTATTTTTGAAAACTTGAGCGATGAGATACCTTACGAAACCGACGTTATCATAGAAAAGATTGGAGAAAGTGAAAAACTAGATAGAGTTTATGCGATGATAATAGTTGAAAAACCATCTCAAAAAGGGATCATCATAGGTAAAAAAGGTTCAACTCTAAAAAGAATAGGAAAAGATGCAAGAATCAAGATGGAAGAATTCAGCGGCAAAAAGATTTATTTGGAACTTTTCGTAGTTGTCAAAAAAGGATGGACTAAAAACAAAAAATCTCTTGAAGAGCTAGGATACTTTTTTTAAGATAAAGATTTAAAAACAAATACCGATAATATTTAAATCGACGTAAATAGTTATCATATTTCATGATATTTCAAAAAAATCCCTTATTTTCCGTGATTCAAAAAAAAATTAAGTAATATTGAGTTAAAATTAATCAATAACTTATTTCATTAACAAATTTCTAAAAGTTAGGAATGTATATGAAAAAAAAAGTATATGACAGTATTGTTTCTATAAACCCTTATTCTGGGACTTTTTATGAAAGCAAACATGCTAAAATAAAAAGAGTCCAATCTCCGAAATTTTCTAAAAACAAATTTTACGTATCTTTTTTAGCAACAAAAAATTTTATCGTTTCACAAATCAGTATAAGCAGAAATATTCCTAACGAAGATTTAAAAGATGCTATAGAGATAAAAGCTTACGAGGAACTAGGTTTAGATCAAACTAAAGAATATAAAATCGAGTTTTTAGAAATACCCACTTTACCTGCAGATAAAGATAGAAAATTCCATATATTCGTTGCAGATCCTTCTAATATCTCAGAAGATTTTCAAGAAGTAATTAAAAAAATAAATTATATTGACATAATATTTCCTACCCCACTTCTTTTTAAATATCTTTATAGGAATGAACTTTTAGATAGTGATGGGGTGCATGTATTTATATACTTCCAGCAAAATGATGCTTTTTTAACCATCTATAGAGAAGGAAAATATCTCTATTCTAAATCTCTAAAATACTCATTTGAAGATATGAGTGAAAGATTTAGTGAACTTTTAGGTGAAAGAGTAGATGAAGAAGAGTTTACGAGATTGTTATCTCAAGAAGGACTAAGAACTTCAAACTTTGAATATCAACAATATTTAATGAAACTTTTCAGCGAAGTTTTTATGCATATAAATGATGTTTTAATATATGCAAAAAGAGCGAATGAAATAGATAAAATTAACAAAGTTTTTATAAGTAGTGAATATGGTCACATATCTGGAATAGATGAATACGCTCAAACATATCTTGGACTTACTGCACTTGATTTTACTTTTGATTACGGTTTTTTAAGTGAAGAACCCTTTATAGAAGATTTACATCAGTTGCTTCACCTTGCAACTCTTAATATATTAGAAGAAGATGAAGAAATTCCAAATTTAACAATTTTCAAAAGGCCTCCCCCCATCTGGCAAAGACCAAGCGGACAACTGATAGCTGTAACGGCGGCTAGTATTTTACTTTCGTTCTCTTATCCTTTATACAACTTAATTTACAACTATAAACTCCAATATGATACTTTTCTCCTCAATAAAGAGTATAAAAAAATTCATCCAGAAAGAACTAGATTGGAAAATAGTATCAACTCCTTGAAAAAAGAAAAAAAGAAAATTATTTCAAAAATAGAAAAAGAAAAAAAGATTTTTAGGATTAGAATGAGTATTTTAAACTCTATTTACGCAAAAAAAGTAAATTATCCTATGAAAGGCAAAATTGTTGCTGAACTTTCGCAAGATTTGATAATCCATCAGGTTAAAACAAAAGCCGTTAGATATCAAGATAATGTAATGGAATGGGACGTAATATCTAACGACGAGAAAAAGATAACAAATCTTATAAAATATATTTCCAATAAAAAAAGCGATAAATATCATATTGAAACAAATAAAATAGAAAAAGATGATAATATTAGTAAATATATAAGCACATTAAAGGTAGTAATAAAATGAAAAAAATAACCGTGTTAGACAAAATTGATGATTTTTTACTATCAAAAAAACCAAGCGAACAAAAGATAATATATTTTTCAATATTTTTGATCTTTTTTGTTATTTCATATCAATATCTGTTTCCATATACTGAAAAGATTGTCCAAAAAAGTAAAAATCAAAAAATAGAAATCGAGACAAAAGTAAACGAAGATAAAAATTATATAGCTTCTATCACAATCGATGGTGATAAAGAGTTTTTAATAAAAAAATTAAAAAACGAGATTAAAAATTTAAAAGAAAATTTTATAAACTTAAAACATAAAAATGAATATTTAGATTATCAAATACATACAATTTCAACCTTACTGTATAATGAAAAAAAATGGGCTAGATTTTTAGACTCTATTGCAGAAAAAGCAAAAAATAATAGTGTTGATATTAATTTTATCAGTAATGAGTTTATAAATATAAACAATAGCGATAATTTTGGACACGTTTTAGAGATAGAGATAGGATGTGAAGGTGGTTTTCAAAATATAGTTGGATTCATAAACTCCATAGAGCAGAGTGAATTGGTTGTAGATATTTACGGGATGGATTTAAAAAGCGACGCAGAGATAGAAACTAAATTAAAGGTATCTGTATGGGGAATAAATTATTAAAACTATTTTTACCATTTTTTATCGTCTTTACATATACCAACGCCCAGAGTGAACTTAAACAAATTGATGAAATAATAGAAAAAATAAAAATTAAAAGAGTAGGTATAAGTGACGATAATATTAAAAAATTGAAAGATCCTTTTTATTACAAAACCAAATCAAGAACAAATATAAAAAGAAAAAGTTTTAGAAGTAATTATATCTCGAGTAGATATAAACTATACGCAATTTTAAATGACAAAGCAAAGATAAATGGAAAATGGTATAAACTTGGCAGTAAAATAAAAGGATTTAGACTTTATAAAATTTGTACAAACTGTGTCAAATTAAAAAAAGGTAGTAAGACTTTTACTCTTTATTTACATAAAAAATCAAAAAAAATAAAAATTAGCGGAAACTGAAATGGAGGCAAAAAGAATGAACTATTTAAAAAAAAGGCTCATTTATCTCTTTTCAATTATAGCTTTTACTGGTACAGTAGCTTCAGCGGATTGCGACATGCAACTATTTAATATATCAACTGCACCAGGTACAAAAATATCAGAATTTATTGAACAGATAAGCGATGAATGTTCTTTAAGCGTTATTGTAAAAGATAAAGAAGCCGAAAAAATTATTAAAAAAAGATTAAATAAACTTAATCTGAGAAATGCAACTTTGGAAGACGTATTAAATATAATACTTATTGAAAACAATCTTTCATACGATCTTAAAGATAATGTTTTAAAAATATCTTATCTTATAACAAAAACTTTTCATGTGGACTATATTACTACTAAAAGAACCGGCGAAGCTACTACAGATGCCTCCGTTGATGTAGGCGCCCAATCTCAAAATAGTGGTAGAAAACAGACTAGAGATGTAAACAAAATAGAGTCTATAGATGAGTTTGATTTTTGGAAAAATACAAAACAAGAGATATTTGATATATTAAATAGACCAGAAGATCCTTACAAAGCTCCTGAACCAGTAGTAAATCCTGAAGCAGGTCTTATTACCGTTACAGCCACTCTACCTCAAATAAAAAGAGTTGAAAACTATTTAAAAAAGATAGAAGAAAGACTACATAAAGAAGTATTAATAGATGTATCTATTCTTGCCGTAACTTTTGATAACAGCTATACAAAAGGAATAGACTGGAGTGAATTTAATTTAGCTATCAACGGAACTTATGATAAAGGAACTTTTACTAAAACCAACTCCTTAGCGAAATATGAAAATGTAGGTATTGGAAGCGATTTTTTTAATCTTTCTACAACCAGTAGCGCTTCGACACTATTTGCGGCAACATTAAATATGGCTGGACTTATAAATTTTTTAGAAACAAAAGGTGATGTAACAATCTTGTCAAATCCAAAAATTTTAACTCTAAATAATCAGCCGGCTTTAATAACTGTAGGTGAAACTATAAACTATAACGTTCCGACAACTATTACCATAACACAAACTGGCAATCTAGGAACACAAAGCTATACACCATCTTCTATTTTCGTAGGAATTTTACTAAATATAACACCGGAAATCACCGATGATGATCATATTCTTTTAAGAATAAATCCTTCCGTCTCGGAGCTCAAAGATCCGACACAGCTTCAACTGCAAGATGGACAAAAATTTAGAGAGATTGCTCCTGATACTAAAGAGAAAAAGATCTCTTCCGTTTTGAAAGTAAAAGATGGTTCAACTATTATTATTGGCGGACTTATTACTAATACCAAAAATTTAACAATAAATGGAGTACCTATTCTTAAAGATCTACCTATATTGGGACATGCGTTTAAAAGCGAAAAGAAAATTGATCAAAAAGTCGAATTGGTATTTGTAATCAAACCAAAAATTATTAAATCTCACAATAATAATGTTTCTCTTAAAGATTTAGGCTATTCGAAACTGAAATAGTATGAAAAAAAAGTCACTTTATACGGAAGCTAAAGAGTGTTTTGTAGATACTGAAGATGCTAAAAAATTTATAGGACTTGATCAGTCTGTTTATTTTTTAAAAAAGCTTAAAGAGACAGTCAAAAAACCTCTTAAAATGATTCTCCTCTATGGAGAACCAGGAATAGGAAAAAGTATTCTTCTAAATCGTTTATATCTAGAGTTATCAAAAACTAACAGTAATGTTCACATTTTTTTAAGTCCTATTTTAGATGAACATAATTTTACAAAAGCACTTTATAGAAAGATTTTTTCAAAAGATGAAGATATAGATTTTAACAAATTTGTCGATCTAGTAAATAGAGAATTAAGTTTTAACTCAACACTAGTTTTACTTGATGAAGCTCAACTTTATAGCAACTCCCAAATGGAAAAAATACGAATATTGTCCGATACAAGAAAAATTAAGTTTGTTGTTTCACTACATAAAACCGAACAAGAAGATTTAATCGCAAAGGGACATTTTCAAACAAGGATATGGGAAACAATAGAGTTAAAACCACCTACCATAAACGAATTAGAAACATATATTAAAAAAAAGCTTTTGGGAAGAAATCTATTTAATATAGCAAATCAATTCAATAAAAAACATATTAAATTTATATATCATTATACAAAGGGAAATTATAGGGAAACAAATAAATTTTTATATCATCTTTTTGAAATTTACGAATATTATGAAAAAAATAAACCGAGTAAAATCGACTATTCTAAAATATCGAAAAAATTTTTAGAGATGAGTGCTATTAAGTTAGGGTATATAGATGTATGAGATAGAAGAATTAGAGAGAAAGTGGAAAAGATACAGATTAAGAAAAATACTTAAAAAAATCACATCTTTTCTACTTGTCGCAAGTGCGGCATCAATCGTATCTTTAATATTTTATAATTTTTCAAATATCAAAAAAATGGCTCTCGCTAACTTAGAAACTGATGAAAAAAAAGAGTTTAAAAAAGAGATATCTCAAAAAGTTAACGTTAAAAGCAGTGAAAAGATAGTTTTAAAAAAAGATGAGAACAAAACTATTAAAAAAAACAAAGAGATTAAAGAAATCAAAGAAGAGCCTAAAGTGGTCGTTTTAAAACCCTCAACAAACTTTTTAGCAAAAATTGAAAATCTTGAAAAAAAGCGTCAAACTAAAAAGATAAAAAAAGAGAATAAAAAAGTAAAAAGAGAAAAAATTGATGAGAAACCGAAAAAGTTCAAACAAAACGAGACTCCTAAAAAACCTAAAATAGTTATCGAAAAAAGAAACAATAGTAATATAGTAAATGAACTTATTAAAAAATTTGAAAGGACAAAAGATCCAAAAATCGCTATCTTTTTATCTCGAATTTTCTATAAGGATCAAGATTACAAAAAAGCCCTTAATTGGGCGATAATTGCAAATGAATTAGATAGTCAAAATGCTCAAAGCTGGATTTTATTTGCAAAAGCCAGTGTTAAACTTGGTAAAAAAGAGGAAGCCATTAAAGCTTTAGAAACATTTTTATCAAAAAATAGCTCTTATAAAATTAAACAAATCCTAAAAGAGATCAAAAATGGAGAATTCAAATGAGACTAATTGTAGTACTCATAATACTTTCAATAATCTCTTTTGCAAAAAGTATTACGGTTGAGGAACTGATCCAATTTTATAAAAATAAAGAGTATAAAAAAGTGTGCTCTTACGGAATAATGATTTTCAATAAATTTAAAAAAGATGAAGCTCTTGTCTCGATGTATGCATTTTCCTGTTTAAAATCAGATTATATAGATAGACTCTCCGTACCGGCCGTTACCTTAAAAAATAGTAAAGAAGCAAGAGCAAATGCGGCCTATCTAGCAATAATTGTGGCACAAAAGAAATTACTTTTTCATTCCCTTTTTGATGGGATGGATATCTCAGGACTTATCTTCCCAGAAATTGATCATATTTTATCTAAAGTTTTTACTCTATATACCCAAAAAAAGTATAAAAAAGAGAATGATAAATTTATTTTTAAAGACCCAGAAGAAGAAGATATAAAATATGAAATTGTTTTAAAAAGAGATGAAAAACCTGTTAAAATTTTATTATTGAAGCTAAAAAAAGATAAAATAATCGAAACACATATATATTGGTAGAGGAAAATATGGAAAAAATAACTTCTTTACTTTTAGAAAAGTCAGTGGTTTCTCCTGAAGTAATGCAAAAAATTAAAAATGATACTACTTCAGAAAAAAATCTTTTACATAATCTGATTGTTAAAGGAATTATAAGTGAAAGTTTCGTAATAAAATTTTTTGGAGACCTTATTAGAGAAGGTAGCTTAAATATTGACGATATCGAAACTCTACCCGATGATTTGAAAGAAAAAATTTTAAAATATCTAGCAAAACTTTTAAATATAGATTTTTTGGACTTAGACTCTATCGATATTGACTTTAGACTAGCCTCAAAAGTACCTCTATCACAACTTAAAAAATTTGTAGCAATTATAGTAAAAGAAGAAGATATAAATATAGTTGTAGCTTTTAAAGATCCTCTCGACATAAATGCACAAGAGTCTATCCAAAGACTTTTTCCAAAAAAACCTATAAAACCTGCTATTGCTTCGGCTAAACAGATAGAGAGATATTTAAATAAATTAGAACTAAGCGAAAGTATTAAAGGATTAATTAACGAGATAAGAAAAGAGATAAATGCAGGAAATATAAACGAAGCTAGAGAGTCAAGTGCAATTCTCAGACTCATAGAGATCATTTTAAAGACTGCAATTATTTCAAGAGCTAGCGATATACATATAGAACCAACGGAAAAAAACTGTATCATTAGATCAAGAATTGACGGTATTTTAACTGAAACGTTTATTTTTGATAAAGATATATATCCACCTCTATCTTCAAGATTAAAACTTTTGGCAAATCTTGATATTGCAGAAAAACGAAAACCTCAAGACGGTAGATTTTCTGCTACTATTATGAACAAAGAGTACGATTTTAGAATTTCTACACTTCCTATTATGACCGGCGAATCAATCGTAATGAGGATTCTTGATAAATCAAAAGCTATGATAAAACTAGAAGATGCAGGTATGAGTGATTATAACTACAAAAAATTCACATCTGCTCTAAAAACCCCATACGGTATAATCCTTGTAACTGGTCCTACAGGTAGCGGTAAAACTACAACACTATACGGTGCTTTGAATATGTTAAGAAGCGTAGAAAAGAAGATTATAACCGTAGAAGATCCTATAGAATATCAGATGAATCTAGTTCAACAGTCTCAAGTTCAACCAAAAATAGGTTTTACGTTCGCTACCGCTTTAAGGTCTATTCTTAGACAAGACCCTGATATCGTCATGATAGGTGAAATAAGAGATCAAGAAACGCTTAGAATTGCAGTTCAGGCTGCTCTTACCGGACACTTAGTTCTATCTACTCTTCATACAAATGACGCTATAAGTGCAATTACAAGAATGGTAGATATGGGTATTGAACCTTATTTGGTAAGTGGTTCTATAATTGCTATAGAGGCACAAAGATTAGTTAGAAAAATTTGTCCCTACTGTAAAGAGAAAACCGTACTTTTACCAAATATAGAAAAAGATATAAAAGAGTATCTTCCCAAAAATTATCAGTTTTTTAAAGGTAAAGGTTGTAAACACTGCAATATGACTGGATATATGGGTAGGGAAATGGTTTCTGAAGTTTTAACTGTGGATGATCAACTCTCAAGTATGATTGCAAGGGAAGAGAGTAAGGAAAAGATAACAAAATACGCTATTGAAAATGGATTTATAACTATGCTCCAAGACGGGATAAATAAAGCTTTAGAGGGACATACAACTATAGAAGAAGTATTGAGGGTGACAAGGCTATCATGAAATATTATCAATTAGACTTATTATCAAAAGGGAAAAAAGAGTCCATTGTTTTAAAAGCTGAAAACAAAGAAGAGGCGCTGCATCTTGCAAAATTAAAAAAAGGCGGGATTATTATAAAAATCCAAGAGACATCGCCACCTTTGGAAGATAGAATCAAAGATATTCAAGATAAAATCTTCTCGTTTTTAAGAGAAAAAAAAGTCAAACAAGACAGTCTCATAGCCGCTATAAGACAGCTGGCCGTTATGACTAACGCCGGTATCCCAATCTACGACGCCTTACATGAAATAGCTAATTCCTCCATGGATAAAACATTAACAGAAATTTTAAGACAAGTCGCTGAAGACATCAACTCAGGTATAAGCTTATCTGAATCAATTGAAAATTTCAAATATCAACTAGGCTCATTAACTGTAACAATGGTTAAGTTAGGAGAACAAACCGGCAATATGCCGGAAGCACTTTTTACTTTGGCAAATATTTTGGAAGAGATTAGAGAAAATATACTAAAATTTAAAAAAGCTATAAGATATCCGCTTATAACGCTTTCCGCTATGGCTATAGCTTTTGTTATACTTATAATGTTCGTAGTTCCAAAATTCAAATCCATCTTTGAAAGATTCAATGCGGAACTTCCTGTTCCCACAAAAATCCTTTTATGGCTAGAGCACTCATTTTCAACTTATGGACTACAGATTTTGATAGGTTTTACAACAATAATCTTTATAATTATCTATTTTTATAGAAACAACGAAAATTTTAAATATCAAGTAGATAAATATCTTCTAAGAATTTATCTTATTAAAGATATTATCTACTATGCTACTCTAAGTAGATTTACTCTTGTTTTCACAGAACTGGTTTCAGCAGGTATCCCTGTTGCCGAAGCACTCGACAGTGCAGTTGCAATGGTAGATAATAGCTATATAAAAGAGAAACTTGATATGGTAAAAGTTTACGTAGAAAGAGGTGTTTCTTTAACGGAGGCTTTTAAAGAAACCGAACTTTTTGAAAATATGATCATACAGATGATAGCTGCAGGTGAAACAAGCGGTCAAATGGATAGTATGATGAGAAAAGTTTCCGACTATTACAGAATGAAATTTAACTATATCTTAGACAATATGTCTTCATATCTAGAGCCTATTTTGTTAACAATTATTGCGGGACTAGTACTGCTTTTAGCTCTTGGTATATTTTTACCAATGTGGGATATGGCAAAGGCGGTTAAAGCTCATTAGAGCAGCCCCGCTTCAAAAAGAAAAGGAGATGGTTTAAACTCGATTCTTTTTACTCTGTCATATTTTGCGTATGATAAAAATAGTCTGTTTTTTGCCCTTGTGGCAGCAACATAAAAAAGACGTCTCTCCTCTTCAAGACTTCCACCTTTACTTATCAATTTTCTATTTGGAAACCGCCCGTCAGCCAAATCTATAATATAAACATCATCAAATTCTAACCCTTTACTTGCGTGTACCGTCAAAAGATTAACCCCGTTTCCTTCACTCATCTCGCTACTTCCTAAGACTAAAGCGTTGTAAAATCTCTCCAAATCCTTATAAGGTTTTGCCAACTCTTTTAACAGAAGAGTTTTTCTGTAGATTTTCATCAAAGCCTCTTCTTTCAAGTTTTCATCTATACATCCATCTTTCAAGGTTGCCCTCTTTATGGCCAAACTCTCTTTTATCTCTTCAAACAGTTTAGAATCAACAATCTTCGAAACCGCACTTAAAGGATTTAAAACCCTCTTCAGCTCTTTATAAAGCTGATAGAAGTGATAAAGAAAAATAGCACCCTCTTTTGAAAGTTTAGGATGTTTTAAAAGAGCACTCTTTTTAAACCTCTCTTCAAAACCCAGTTCTTTAAATCTACTTTTGCTTCCTATTTGAAAAAAGTCATCAAAAAGACCCAACTGATGATTTTTGGCTCTTCTTTCAAAAGGATTGTCCATATCGATGGGATCGAAAAGCCCCTTGAAAAAATCACCTTCGCCAAGTTTAACTGCAGCATCATAAAGCTCTTTTGCAATTGCGGGTCCAACTCCTTTTGCATACTCCAAAACATGTATAAAACTCATAACATCTTTTGGATTTATAAGTAGTGTGACAATATCCAAAACTGCTTTTACCTCTTTCGCATCAAAAAAACTGACGCTCCCTTTTCTTTTACAACCAATTCCTAATTCTCTTAGACTTGCTTCTATACCGTCGGCACTGGAATTATTTCTAAAAATGACCGCAATTTCTTCATAAGGAGTTGATGATTCTTTTATCTTTTTAGCGATATCTTTATACTGCTCCAAAAATTCATTATAAACCAAAAGTTTTGGAGGTTCAAACTCATCTTTTCTAACAACTTCCAATTTTTTTGGATAGATTCTTTCATTGTTTAAAATTACCTTGTTAGCCAAAGATAGGATATATTTGCTTGATCTGTAATTTTTAGAGAGATTGAAAATTTTTGCATCAGGATATTTATCTTTAAAACCGCCTATTATATTTATATTAGCTCCATTAAAAGCATAAATGCTTTGATCATAATCTCCTACACAAAAAAGTGATTTTGAATTTAGTCTATCTAGCAATGAAGATTGCAAATTGTTGGTATCTTGATACTCATCTACCAAAATCTCTACAAACTCTCCCACTTTATCAGCACTCTCTCTTGCTTTTATTAATAGATCGTTAAACCCTACAAATCCATAACTTTCTTTGGTCTTTTCAAACTCATCAGCTATATCGTCATATATATCGACAAAAATCTTTTGTTCCTCTTTTTTTTCAGCTATCCACTCTCCAAAACTTTTATCACTAACACAGTTTTGATATAACGAGTAGATATCGTACAAATAAGAAGCTGCGTAAGGTTTCTCTTCAAAATTGTGAAAATGTCTCTTTTCATAGATACTTTTAAAGAGAGTCTTTAACTCCTTTGGTTGTTTTAAAACCACTTTTTGCTCAATTCTCTTTAGCCATCTATAACATACCGCATGAAAAGTCCCCGCCTCAATCTTAGAAGCTTTGCTTTTGCCAAAATAGTTAGAAACTCTTGCTATCATCTCTGCGGCAGCTTTATTTGTAAATGTAAGAAGCAAAATTTTTTCACTAGCTACACCTTGTTCTAAAAGATATCCTATTCTTCCGACAATTGTAGATGTTTTGCCAGTTCCAGCACTAGCAATTATGAGATTGTGTCCAAATGGTGCCGTGGCTGCCTTGAACTGCTCTTCATTAAGCCTTGATAAAGGCATTTTGCTCCTTTTTCGTGTAGGTTTGAGTGTGGGTGTGGTGTGAGATTTAAAAAATTTCTAACAACCCACACTCACACCTACACCCATACTAAATTTAAGTCGTTATTTTACCCCCTTTTGCTATAATTGCGCTAAAAAATTATAAAGGTTTTGAATTTATGAGTAAAGAGACTAGATACAATCCAAAAAAGATAGAAAAAAGTTTTTATAAAATCTGGGAAGAAAGAGGCTATTTTGAGATAGAAGGCAACCAAAAGATACAAGATTCGAACAAAAGATTTTGTATTATGATGCCACCGCCAAACGTTACCGGACGCCTTCATATAGGTCACGCACTAACCTTTACACTACAAGATATCATTGTTAGATATAAAAGAATGGACGGTTATAAAACTCTATGGCAGCCGGGAACCGACCATGCTGGGATTGCTACGCAAAATGTAGTTGAAAAGGAGCTGCTAAAAGAGGGTATTACAAAAGAGCAGATAGGCAGAGAAAAATTTTTAGAAAAAGTTTGGAAATGGAAAGAGGAGTATGGAAACGCTATAGTAGAGCAGCTAAAGATTTTAGGTGTAAGCCCTGCTTGGAGCAGAGAGCGCTTTACTATGGACGAAGGTCTGAAAAATGCTGTAAGAGAAGCTTTTGTTGCCCTTTATGAAGAAGGCCTTATCGTAAAAGGAAACTATATGGTAAACTGGTGCACCCACGATGGTGCACTAAGCGATATTGAAGTTGAGTATAAAGAAGAGGATGGAAAACTATACCATATCAGATATCCTTTAGTAGGCGAAGATGGATATATCGTAGTTGCCACTACAAGGCCTGAAACTTACTTTGGTGATACTGCGGTTATGGTAAATCCTAATGATAAAAGATATATAAATTTAATAGGCAAAAAAGTGAGACTTCCTCTAATAGAGAGAGAAATTCCAATAATTGCTGACGAATATGTAGATTCTGAATTCGGAACAGGAGCCGTAAAGGTTACTCCCGCACACGATCCGAATGACTATGAAGTTGGAAAAAGACACAATTTAGAATCTATCAAAATATTCGACGAAAAAGGGATATTAAACGATTACGCTGGAGAGTTTAAAGGCTTAGAAAGACTCGAAGCTAGGCCCATTATAGTTGAAAAATTGAAAGAAAAAGGCTATATAGAAAAGATAGAAGAGCATAAACATCAAGTGGGGCACTGCTATAGATGTAACAATATAGTAGAACCATATATCTCCGAGCAGTGGTTCGTAAAAGCCGATATCGCAAAATCTGCAATAGAAAAAGTAAATAAAAAAGAGGCTAAATTTTATCCAAGCCACTGGATAAACAGTTTTAACGCTTGGATGAAAGAGTTAAGAGACTGGTGTATCTCCAGACAGCTATGGTGGGGGCATAGAATCCCAGTTTGGTACTGTAAAGATTGCTCTTATGAGTGGGCTAGCAAAAATGAACATGAAAATGAGTGTCCAAAATGTGCTTCAAAAGACATCTATCAAGATCCAGACGTTCTTGACACATGGTTCAGTTCTGCCCTTTGGCCTTTTTCTACCCTAGGATGGGGTAATAAAGATTGGGGAAAAGGTACAAAGTGGCAAAAGACTGATTTACAAGAATTTTACCCTAACTCTCTATTGATAACCGGTTTTGATATTCTATTTTTCTGGGTTGCAAGAATGATTATGATGGGAGAGCATTTCTTGCATGAACTCCCTTTTAAAGATATATATTTGCACGCTTTAGTTAGAGATGAACATGGTCAAAAAATGAGTAAATCTAAAGGTAACGTTATTGACCCTATAGAGATGGTTGAAAAATACTCCACTGACGCTCTTAGATTTACTTTAGCAATCTTGGCGGTTCAAGGAAGAGATATAAGACTTAGTAAAGATAAACTAGAACTCTCTAGAAATTTCACAAACAAACTTTACAACGCTGCAAGATTTTTATTGATGAATCAGGATAGTTTCACAGATTTAGATAGCACTCCAATAAAAAGCGACCTTGGTAAATATATGCTAAGCCGCTTTAATGCCGCAGTAAAAGATACCAGAGAAAATCTTAACGATTACCGTTTCAACGATGCGGCAACTACGCTTTATAGATTTTTGTGGGGAGAGTTTTGCGACTGGGGAATAGAGCTTAGCAAGGCTGATAAAGACTCTATAGCGGAACTGGGAGCAATATATAAAGAGTCTATGAAACTTCTACACCCTTTCATGCCGTTTATCAGCGAGTATCTTTATCAGCTTTTAAGTGCAAAAGAGCTTGAAAATAACGAATCGATAATGATTCAAAGATATCCAAAATTTATACAAAGAGATGAAGAGATAGAAAAAAGATTTTCAGTTATTATAGAAGCTATAATCTCTATAAGACGTGCAAAAGCACTTATAGACCTTGCAAACAAACAGATAGAAAAAGTATATATAAAACTTGACTCTAAAATTAAAATAGATACTGAAAGCGCAAAAACATATATCCAAAAACTTGCAAAAGTAGAGAATGTTGAGTTTGTTGATCAAAAGATAGAAAACGCAATTGCAGATGTAAGCGATAATCTAGAAGTTTTTATTTCTGCTAAGAGTATAGATCTATCGCCTATTATCAAAAGATTGGAAAAACAGAAAAGTAAAGTAGAAAAAGACCTGGAAAAAGTGGACAAAATGCTCTCTAACGAAAATTTCGTCAAAAATGCGCCTGCTCATATTGTTGAACAAAACAGAGCCCAACAGCAAGAACTAAAAGAGAAACTAGCAAAAGTTGAAGAAGAACTTAAAACATTAACCTCCCTATAAAGCCTTTGGGGCTTTATAGCAAAATCTAGATATAATCGCGCCTCCAATTTCACTACCTTTAAGGAAAAAACTTGTCACTTGTAAAAAGATACAACTTTACTACAAATCCTAAAAATGATCTTCTCTCCGGTATCGTAGTTGCAATAGCGCTTGTACCAGAAGCGATAGCCTTTTCCATTATAGCTGGAGTAAATCCCCAAATAGGTCTTTATACAGCTTTTATCCTAGGCCTCATAACAGCATTAATAGGTGGAAAGCCCGGAATGATAAGCGGTGCCACGGGAGCCGTAGCCATAGTCTTGGTCGATCTTGTCTTGAAACATGGAATAGAGTATATGTTTTGGGCAGCAGTGCTAGCAGGGATATTTCAGATAGCCATAGGATTAATGAAACTCGGCAAATTTATACGAATGGTCCCTCAACCGGCAATTTACGGTTTTGTAAACGGCCTTGCCATAGTGATTGCTATGAGTCAGATTCCGCTTATCAAAGATGAGAGTTGGATAACCTTTTTACTTATCGCTATGACTATGATCATAATCTATCTTCTTCCTAAAGTCACAAATGCCATCCCAGCCTCTTTAGGCGCTATTATAAGTGTTACAGCACTTGTTCTTATCTTTAATCTAGATACAAAATCAATAGGGGATTTAGCCGATATTAGTGGAAGTTTTCCAACTTTTTCAATTCCTTCAGTACCTCTAAATCTGGAAACATTAAAAACCATTCTGCCCTACTCAGTTATCATTGCCTTAGTTGGACTCATTGAATCTCTTTTAACGCTTTCGGTTTTGGATGAGATGAGCAGTGAGAGAGGAAGCGGAAATCAAGAGTGTGTAGCTCAAGGAGTAGGTAATATTACATGCGGCTTTTTTGGAGCAATGCCCGGATGTACAATGATAGGCCAATCTATGATCAATTTCACCTCCGGAGGAAAAGGAAGACTCTCAGCACTCATTGCAGCAATACTGCTGATTTTATTTGTAGTATCTCTTTCAGAGTATATCTCAAAAATCCCTATCGCTGCACTTGCAGGAATCATGTTCGTAGTTGCAATTGCCACTTTTAGCTGGAGCTCTTTAGGCCATTTTAAAAGAATGCCTAAAGAGGATATTTTTGTTATGGTATTAGTATCTATTATCACCATTTTTTTCGATCTAGCTATCGCTGTTATAGCGGGTGTTATCATCTCTGCTTTGGTTTTTGCCTGGAAACATGCAAAAATTTACACAAAAACCGATATAGAAAAAGATGGGACTAAAGTATATGAACTAGAGGGTCCTCTATTTTTCGGCTCGGCTGCATCCTTTATAGAGCAGTTTGATCCTAAAAAAGATCCTTCTAAAGTAGTTATAGATTTCAAAAACGCAAGAGTGATGGATCAAAGTGGAGTTGAGGCTATAGATAGACTAACAAAAAAGTATAAAGAAGCAGGAAAAGCTTTGGTTTTAAGACACCTAAGTTTAGAATGTAAAGCTCTTTTAAAAGAGGCTGGACCCTACTGCACTTACGAAGAAGATGATCCCAACTATAGAGTTGCTATCGATTATTAAATTAACTAGAAATTTTTTGATAATATAATTGATACATAAAAAAGAGGTTGTAAACTGATAAAATATTTATCCTGTTTTAAATTAAAAAATAATAATATTATAAGAACTTTGCATTATAGATATTTTTTTAAAAACGTAAATTAAGGGAAAAGTATGAAAATGAACAAATTTAAAAAATATAGAAAATATATTATAATATTGACTATTATGACTTTTTTTAATGGGTGTGGAGGCGGAGGAGATAGTGACGGTGCAGATATCACTACCGATACAAATCAAGATAGTATAACTTTTACAGAAACAGGAGTAAGCGGTAGTGTAGTATTTACATTGACTGACTTAAATGAGAGAACTTATGAAATCACTAATATTTTAGCAAATCAATGTGAAAGTGAACCGATAACTCCAGTTACTTTTACACTAAATAAAGACGTACCAGAACAAACTATCGATTTTAGCATCTCTTTTACTAACTATTGTTATACAGATAGTGTAACTATATATTACGATACGATAACTACTTTTACTTCAGTTGATGGAAATACGTATGAAAAGAGAGAATCTTTTACAAAAACCATTTTAAACCCTGTTTATGATCAAAGTAAAGTATTTAAAGTTAACGGAGATGATCCTCTTTATCAATATCAGTGGCATTTAGAAAATAGGGGACAAAATATTGGAGTCATTACACCAGCAACACCGGGAGAAGATATAAACGTAACTTCGGTTTGGAATGATGGGATTACTGGAAAAGGCGTTACTGTAGCAGTAATAGACGAAGGAGTTGATATTTTTCATCCCGATTTAAAAGATAATATTTTAACGTCACTTTCTTATAATTATCATACTAGTACAGTTAACACAACACCTGTAATTTCAAGTTTTTCACACGGAACTGCGGTTGCAGGACTCATAGCCGCCAAGGGATGGAACGGAATAGGCACAAGAGGCGTCGCACCTGATGCTAACTTGATCAGCTTAAACGCTTTGGAAATTTTCGATGGTGAAGTTAGTGACGATGGATATTCCGGAGCAGAACTTCAACTTGTTAGATTATATGACGCATTAACAAGAAATCTAGAATATGTTGATATTTACAACAATAGCTGGGGAAGTCCGGAAATAACTTTAGATTACAACAATTATCCCAATTTTAATAACCAATTAAACTATGGAGTGATTCACGGTAGAGGTGGAAAAGGGGCAATATACGTTAAATCTGCCGGTAACAATAGACAAATATGCGGTTTAGACGTAGAGTCGTGCGATAATGCCAATTTTGATCAAGCTCAAACGAGTGAATATTTTATAGTAGTAGGTGCCGTTAACGCAAATGGAACCGTATCTTCATACTCTACGCCAGGTTCAAATATCTTAGTTAGTGCACCAGGAGGTGAGACTCAAGCTCCATATTTAAACTTAGAAGAACAGATGATTGTTACAACGGATCTTCCTGGTTTTAGTAGAGGATACGATACTGTTGATCCTCTTGCAACTACAGTAACTCATTATGATATTTTAGGAAACGAAAACTCCGATTATACGCAAAGAATGAACGGAACATCTTCTGCTGCACCTATAGTTTCTGGTACTATTGCTTTAATGCTTGAAGCAAATCCAAATCTAACATATAGAGATGTTAGAATAATTTTAGCAAGAACAGCTAGACAAGTAGATCCTACAAATACTGGATGGAAAACAAATGCTGCAGGACTACATTTTCACAACGATTACGGTTTTGGCGTAGTTGATGCCAAAAGAGCAGTAGATATGGCTAAAACATTTGTTTCAGTAGGAGGATATTCTGATTTAAACACTACTACTGCTATAGGTGTTGGTGCACAAGCTCCAAATGGATATTTTGAAAGTAATGCTACAATCAACGAAAGTTTATATATTGAAAATGTTTTTGTGTCTTTTGATTTAAATGATACAATTCAGTATTATGAAATTTATACCTATACAAATATAGACGGCAATTTCACCTCTCCTTTAATAGCACTATATCCCGGTGAAAATATTATCAGAATTAGTAATAACGATGCAAACGGAACGATAAACTCTATTGTTTTAAAAGATGAAAACGATTTTGAAATCGCAACAATAGCTCAAAATGTAACCGATACATATACAGGAACATTCAATATTGACTTGCAAGGAAAATACTATTTTGTTGCAGATTCAAACTCTACAGATTGGAATATAACTATTGAATCTCCAAAGCCTTTTATAAAAGCTTCTAATTTGGAGATAGTTTTAGTTTCTCCAAGCGGTACAGAAAGTATATTGGTACATGCACCAAACGGCTTACCGGAAGACCAAAGATATGTGGATGAGAATCTAAGATTTTATTCTACACAATTTATGGATGAAAAAAGCGACGGTAATTGGACCTTAAAATTACGAGAAATTGAAGGCGGTACCTTTACTATAGACTCATGGAAATTAACTATTCAAGGTCGTCCTAATCTCTAATCTCTTCGGCTCTTTAGAGTCGAATCCTATTTTGATATAATCTCTCCAACTTTTTATATTATTTAGAAGGAAAATATGATGAAAGAAAAAATATTGGAGATGCTGCAGTTACAAAATGAACTAAACAACGATACGAATGGTCATGATTGGAGAAGAGATATTACAAAGAATGGAAAAGTTATAAATTGGAAAAGATGTATCTATATGGAAAGTGCAGAGTTGATTGAGTCTTTTCCTTGGAAACACTGGAAAAATATAGAGGGAAAAATAGATATCGACAATATCAAAATAGAACTTGTTGACATCTGGCACTTTTTGATGAGCTATCTGTTAAAGTTTCATAATCCCATTGAACTAACAAATATGATAGCAAATATATCTTCTATAAAAAGTGATATTAAAATACCTAAAAAATGGAGTAAAGAAGAAAATCACAAAATAGACCAATTCTTAGATATTTTCGAGGAACTTATGGCTTTGGCATTGATTAAAACCGACGATGTGATATATCAAGAAGCTCTTTTAGAACAGTTTTTTAAAGCTTGTGACAGTGTCGGTTTAGAGTTTAAAGATCTATATAGACTCTACATCGGGAAAAACGTATTAAATCAGTTTAGACAAGATCATGGATATAAAGAGGGAACATATAAAAAAGTGTGGAACGACAAAGAAGATAACGCTATAATACAAGAAATTTTGGAAAAAGAAGATGAAATAAACTTTGATACTCTTTATAAAAAACTTGAGGAGATATACAGCTCTCTTAGCTGATTATTTATCTCCTCTATAGATAAGTTCACGTTGCTCCTTTGGTTTTTTACTATCTTCTTGAATCTTTTTAACTACAAATATAGGAGCGGTAAAAACAAAAATTATTGAACCCACCAAAAAAGCAACCAAGATATACATTGGTATATGTTTTAGATGTACCTTTTTCATTTTTCGCTCTCTTTATCTACTAAATTTAAAGCGTCTAGCGTATTTAACAATATCTGTTTTTTTGTAACGAGAGGCTTGGTTAATAAATTTTTTTGTTTTTTATCAAGTTTCGGATTTGACAAAATCTTCATAAACTCATTTTCCAAATTCTTTAAAAGCTCATTCATACACTCTTCATATTTTTTATTTATACCCAATATTTATCCTTAAAGTACTATTTTTTAGGTCTAAAAGCCTTTATAACCTCTTCATTAGTCTCTATATAAGGCCCCTCTATGAGATCTATACAGTATGGTACCGCTGGAAAAACTGCATCCAAACACTCTCTAATTGATTTTGGTTTACCTGGAAGATTTATTATTAGAGAATTTCCTCTTATACCCGCTGTCTGTCTTGATAGTATTGCCGTAGGAACATATTTTAAACTAACTTGTCTCATAAGTTCACCAAAACCCGGCAAAATCTTCTCACAAACAGCCTCTGTAGCTTCTGGTGTCACATCCCTCTTTGCAGGTCCCGTTCCCCCAGTGGTTACAACCAAAGCACATTTTTCTATATCACATAACTCAATTAGCGCCTTTTCTATCTCTTTTTGCTCATCGGGAATACATCTGTAAACTATCTCAAATTCGTTTTTGAGATAATCTTTCATCGTTTCCATTATCGCTTTTCCGCTAATATCTTCGTAAATTCCAGCGCTTGCTCTATCACTTGCCGTTATAACGCCTATCTTTACCTTATCCATCCTTATCCTTTTAATATATGTCCTACATTTTTTATGAAGTATACTGTGCCAAATCTTTTAAAAAAATCATTCGCTTCATTTGAATCTACTATTTTATCTTTTTCGCCAAGATAAACTTCTATATTTATTCCTCTATTTTTTACCTCTTTCAAACTATTTTCATTCCAAACATAATACAAAAGCCTCTTTAACTCGTCTGCGGTCCCAACTTTTTCATATTTTTTAATATCAAAATCTAAAGGATAAAGAACGTTTTTATAAAAATTTTTTATATAGCTTTTTGGATCTCTTCTATAAGAGATTAATTGTAACTTTTTAAATTTTTCATCTTTTGTTTGAAAAAAGGCAGGCGATATCAAAATAAGTGTATCTACTCTACTTTTAGAGTTTTTAACATACTCAAAAGCCTCTATTGCCCCCTTGCTAAAACCAGCAACTGAAAAATCATTTTCTTTTAAGATATCTGCAAATAGCTCTTGTTCGTTCTTAAAGCAAAAGCCACTATAAAATCTCATCCACTACTCTTTTTATATCTTCATACGTAACAAATTCATTCTCCAACAATAACTCTTTAATCTTCACTATACGTCTGTTTTGAGAAGACAAAAACTCTTTTATCTCATTCATCTGTGAATCTAAGATAGTAGAAACATCACTCAAATCACCCATCAACCTCTCTCCCATACCGTATCTTGTAACCATATCTTCAGCTAACTGTTTGGCTCTATGGAGATCTTCTGCTGCATTTGAGAACTCTTCATTGAAAAAAAGCCCCATTGCCGCATATCCTGATAAAAAGAGTTTGATTTTAGCTAAAAGCTCATGTTTTGAAACTATCTCTTTATCTACATCTTTAAATCCACCGCCTGTTATACTAACTTTATCAAAATCTATCTCATACCAATAAGCGCTCAAAGCTTTTGCCGCCTGATATGTTGCTTGAATATCTTTTTCCTTTTCGCTAAAAGCCAAAATCTTTCTTTTTCCAAATAAAACCTTATCCCTGACCTCTTCAAAATCACTAAGTTCAACTATCTTTTTGCCTTTTCTTAATGTATGAAGGGCCGCTTCGTTAACAAGACTAGCTAAAGCCGCACCGCTAAATCCAACAGTCATTTTAGAAAGTTTTTCTATATCTACAAAATGTGGGATTTTTTTTAGATAAACTTTCAAAATCTCCGCTCTCTCTTTGGCATTTGGAAGACTTACAAAAATTCTTCTATCAAATCTTCCAGGTCTCAAAAGAGCTTCATCGAGCATATCTATCTTATTCGTTGCTGCTATGACTATAACTCCGCTTGAATCTTCAAAACCGTCCATTTCAGTTAAGAGCTGGTTTAACGTAGCCTCTCTCTCATCGTTTCTAATGCCTCCTCTAGCCTTCCCTACAGCGTCTATTTCATCTATGAAAACTATAGAAGGCGCCATCTGCTTCGCTTTAGCAAAAAGTTCTCTTACTCTTTTTGCTCCCATACCTACATATATTTGTACAAAAGCGCTTCCGCTTTGATAAAAAAAAGGCACGTTTGCTTCACCAGCTACCGCTTTTGCTATCATAGTTTTACCGACACCAGGAGGTCCTATAAGCAAAACCCCTCTTGGCATTCTTACACCGAAATCTATAAATTTTTTTGGATTTTTTAAAAACTCTATAATCTCTTGCAACTCTTCTTTAACATCTTCTATACCAGCTACATCTTTAAATCTTAAATCTGAAATTATAGGCTTTATTTTAGAAGAAAAGTCGTCTATCTCGGGCTGAGCTATATTTATCTGATGTTTTATGAGAGTTTGTTCTTTTTCTCTTTTTTTTGTAATAAATATAAGATATCCAAAAAACATAGCGACAATTATGAGTAAAACAAGATCATATACATAAGAATAGTTCTCTTTTATTTTAACCGGAGTATTTTCGTAAAGTTTTGATAGTTCTACCATCTCTTTAGGTATTTTATAACTATTTTGACCGCTTTTTATATAGACATATCGCTCGCCAATCTCTGCACTATCGATCATATCGTTTTTTAAAAGAGTTTTATAAGTAGAGTAATCTATCAAATCGGCTCTATCTTTTAAATACGCAAAAACCAAAATTGCACTTATCAATAGAGCCGAAACAACAGCTATTATTTTACTCTTTTTAGAAACTTGCGTAGTTTGCGTCCTCTTTTGATTCATATTCACTCACTTCTATCCAATTACCTTTAAGATCAAGGTCACTTTTTATATAGATTTTATTGAAAAATTGATCCAGCCCTGTAAAATAATCGCCTTTTTTACCCTCTATCAAAACTTGCAATGGATTTTTTTTATTTCTAAATTCGAAATTTTTCCTATCAACAATCTCTTTAATGATTTTTTGCCTCTTTTTTGCCACATCACCTCTGACCTCCTCCATCATTTTAGCTGAAGGTGTTCCATCACGCTTACTGTAACTAAAAAGATGTATATGAGTTAAAGGAAACTTTTTTAGATTTTCCACGGCACTTTCAAAAATCTCATCACTCTCACCGGGATGTCCTACTATAAAGTCGGTTCCTAGAGCATAACCGTAAGAAGCAATCTCTTCAAAAAGTTTCAAATCTTCTGAAACTCTATTTCTTCTATTCATAATTTCAAGCATTCTATCATCCGTATATTGCAAAGCGATATGCAGATGTTTTGCCATCCATGGCTCTTTTAAAAGCTCTTTAAACTCATCAGTTATCTGTATAGGCTCGATTGAACCTATTCTTATTCTTCTAACTCCTCTTATAAAAGAGAGTCTTTTTAAAAGTTTTGCTAAAGATGAACCGATATCTTTTCCGTAGCTTCCAACGTTTGTTCCTGTAAGTATAAACTCTCCAAAACCGTTTGCGGCAAGTCTTGTTACCTGTTCAACTATAACTTCTTCAGGATGGCTTCTTGCATCTCCTCTAACATAAGGAATTATACAGTAACTGCACCTAAAGTCACACCCTTCTTGTATTTTTATGAATGCTCTGCTTTTGCCGACAAACTGTTCAACAACTGTTTTGTCTATATGTTTTAGATCTCCTAGTTCAAAAAAATCCTCTTTTTTTATAAGTTCGGCTACCCTCTCCTTTTCAGAATGACCAAAAACTCCGGAAACTTTTTTGCTTTTAAAAAGCTCTTCGCCTTTTGTAAAAGCCCCACACCCCGTTAGATACACTTTTGCGTCCGTATCTCTTGTTATCTTGTTTATATAGTTTCTAACGCCACTATCAGCCGAATTTGTAACGGTACAGGAATTCACAACTATAATATCTGCATCTTTTTCGTTTTGGGTAATGATATAATCTTTAAGTTTTGATATCATAACTTGAGTATCGAACTGATTTGTTCTACAACCGAAAGTTTTAAAAAACACCCTTTTCAACTATTTTGTCCTTCTTCAATTTTTGGACTATTTATAATACTTTTATTATCTTTTGTCAAGGCAATCGTTTGAGTAGGATAAGCGATTTTTATATCATCCTCTCTCATATAAGCTTCAATTATCTCTGCTGAGATAGTGCTTCTTAAGGTCAAAGTAGCATATGAATTGGTCATATACCATACACTAACCCTTATCCCATACTCTTCTATGAAAGTATAAACTCTAGTATCTACATTTGTATTTTTTAAATGGTAAGAACTTCGTAATCTATTTAACTGTTTTCTAGTTATGTCTATATATCCTTTTGCGTATTTTCTAGCAACCTCTTTGGCTATATGAGCCGCTTTTTTGTGATTTGAGTCAAAAGTTATGTTTATATCGATTCCGTCCCAGACAGTTTTTAGACCGGCATGGGTATAGTTTGCTATAAGGTCTGTAAAGATATAGTTATTGGGAACGAAAATGATTCTACCAGACCTTCTATTTTCAAGATAAGAGGTAAGAGTAACATCCTCTAAAATAGTTATTCTAAGCAAAGAGATATCAACTACATCTCCAACATAAACCAACCCCTCTTTTTTTACTTTTATTCTATCGCCTACATGGATAGAGCCTCCAAAAACTATAACTGTCCAACCAAGAATGCTCATAAACATATCCTTCATGGCAATTGCAATACCAGCAGAAGCAAAACCCAAAATCGTAACGATATATGAAACGTTTTCTAGATATGCAAAAAGAAGTATAAAGATAACTACGGTAGCAAAAGTAAAATTTATGGCTTTGTTAGCCATATAAAATCTTTCGCTATCTTTTATATATCTCCTAATTGCCCATTTTATCATCAAGTTCAAAATAAGCAAAACCAAAACGATGGCAAAAATCTCTCCAGCCTTTTCTGTCTGCCTTTTAATATCTTCAGTAACTTTAAAAACTACCTCTTCAACACGTTTTTCATAAACATTGATAGTCTTTTCGGCAGTTTTAACGGCACTTGCAAAATCTTCAATCTCAGAGGTTAAAACTTTCAGCTCTTTTTGAAGTTCCGGAGTTTTTAAAAGCTTATATTTTTCCTCCATTAACCGTTTTTTCTCTTTTAAAAGAGTCAAAACGCGTTTAATCTCTTCCAACATATTTTTATAATATGAACTTTTTGAATTTACCTGCTTGATATAAGAGAAAGCTTCAATAATAGCTACAGGATTAGTAACCGATGGCGGTTCTGGAATCTCTTCAGGTTTTAAAAGCTCACTAAAAGGGGACTCTTTATAATCTTTAAGTAAAGAGAGTTGGCTTTCTATGATCTTTTTTTGTTCTATTAGATCATCTAAATTTTTTCTATATTTTTTATACTTTTTTGCTCTTTTAATCTTTTTTTCTATTTTGTTGAGTTCCGTTAAAAGCTTATGGTATGTAATATAGTTGGAGTATTTCCTAGTCCAAATATCGTCTTGAAGTTCTTTATTGATTAAAGATAACTTTATATCTAAAGATTTGATTTGTTCTAGATTTACAGTCGAAATGTTTTTGTCATCTGACGTCTTGTTATTATCATTTAAAGAATCACTATCTTGTGCATAAAGAAATATCGCAAAAAATATCGAAAAAAGAGTGTAAATCCATTGTTTCATAACACCTTCCTACTTAAACATCTTTAAAACTCTTTTGACGGTATCTTTATCGATATCATCTTTTATTACAACATCTCCTATACCTTTTGGTAAAATAAATTTTATTTTACTGTTTTGACTTTTTTTATCTAAAAAGAAGTGCTCGTAAAAGTCATCTATATCTTCTATTTTATAATCGGTTGGTAAAGAGTATTTTTTTAAAATATCCTCTATACGCTTAGCATCTTCTTTACTCATTAGACCCAATTCAACAGCTAAAGCATTGGCCATAACAATACCTATAGCGACCGCTTCGCCGTGAAGATATCTTTTATAATTTGTTTCGTTTTCTATAACATGAGCAAATGTATGCCCGTAATTAAGAGCAGCTCTTATTCCTGATTCTTTTTCATCTTTAGCTACGACTTCGGCTTTTATCTCTACGCTTCTTTTTATAGCCTTTTTCAAATTCTCTTCAAGATTTAGATCATTTTTTTTCAACCACTCAAAAAACTCTTTATCAAAAGTTACGGCCATTTTAATTATTTCGGCTACGCCTGCGGCAAACTCTCTTTTTGGTAAAGTTTTTAAAAAATGGGTATCTATATAGACGGCTTTGGGCTGATGAAAAACGCCTATAAGATTTTTACCATATCTGTTATTGATTCCCGTTTTCCCTCCGACACTTGCATCTACTTGAGAAAGCAGCGTTGTTGGAATCTGTATAAAATCTATCCCTCTTTGAAAAATGGCGGCAGCAAATCCTGTCATATCTCCTATAACTCCTCCGCCAAAAGCTATTAAAGTCGATTTTCTATCTAACTGATGATCAAAAAGTCTATCCAAGATAAAATTAAGAGTCTCAAAACTCTTATACTCTTCTCCATCAGGAACAGTAACGATATACAACTCTTTCGCACTAATATTTTTTAAAAGGTAGTTTAAATGTAACCCCGAAATTTTTGGATTAGTTATTACTGCCACTTTACCTTTTAGTTCGATTGTAGGTAAATTATCTATAACAATAGGATAACTTTTATCTTCTTTTTTTATAAGTTTAATATCTATCTTCATCTCTTCTCCGCTAATGATTTTAAATATCTTTATTATATTGATATTTTCCTAAAAATTGGATTGTTAATTAATAGGGATAAATATCTGATGAAACTTATTTAATTTAAAATAGAGACACTCCGGATCCGTACTAAAAAATCTTAAAATCTTACTCTTTAAAATCTTTTTATTAAAAGGTAGGAAAAGTAGCAACGCTTCCCTTTTTTGTAATTCTCTAATAGGATTATTTTTCGATTTGACAACCTTTATTTTTTTGGAAAAGATAGAAGCTAAGTTTTCATAATGCTCGATAATATCGTTTTTATCAATATTTTCAGGATCTAAATCAAAAAGTAAAAAGTTTAGCTGAAGCTGAATGGATATATCAAAAAGGGTAGATGAAATATGCTCTAAATCCTTATTTTTGCTAAGAATTAGTGCCGATTCTGTTATAGAGTCTATAGGTTCTTGGGAAATTGTAAAAACTGGGATTTTAGTTTCAAATAGTAATTTTCTTAAGTTTCTGTTTTCAAAAAGTCGATTATACACGATAATAAATCCCACTTTAAATGTGGAAATATCCCTAGATATAATTTGATGAGAATTATCTGATGTAAAATCTATTTTTACTTCAATATTTTTATTATCAAACGTTTTAATCTTATCCAAAATTTCTATATTTGTAGGGTTTATAACTCTAATAATAAGCTTTTTATCTTTTAAAGTCTTATGTAAATACAAAGCATCACCTAAAGATTTTTCTATCTCATAATCTCTTTGCTCTTCCATATCAATAAAAAGATAACTATTCGTCCCGTAAGGTATTGGAAATTGACCTATCTCTCTTTTTATGGATCTATAAATATGTTTTAAGACTTTTGGCTCTCCTATAAGAAGTAAAAGATCATTTGGCCATATCATAAGTTTTGGTTCAGGTAAAATTAGCCTATTGTTTCTATATATGGCGGCAATTCTCCAATTTTTTTGCTCTATAGAACCTATATGTCTATATACATAACTACTTCCAAAAGGAACTAAAACCTCCATTATTTCGCCAAGTCCCAAACCAACATTTTGAGCGATGATAGGAACGTTTGGTAGATAATCTACAAGTCTGTTAGATAATATCTCGTTAGCGTTAAGTAGTATAAGATTTTGATCATCAATATCCAAATCCCATTTGTCATAAACGATAATGCTAATATTATTATCTATTCTTCTAATATTTTCATAAGAGGCTACAGTATCTATCTTGTTTCCCATTATAATCATTACTTGTGAAATTTTCTCATCAAAAAGTTGAAAAAGTTTTACAAAACTTGTTGGATCAAACTTATAAAACCTGAAATTTTCCGTTCTATTTTTAGGAACTATCTTATCATCATAATAGACTACCAAATAGTTGTTATCGGCCACATAGTTTTGTACAACTCTTTCTAAAAAATGTTTTGCTACAATTCCATCAGCAAGTATAAGAATATTTTTCACAATTCCCCTCGAAAAACTAAATTAAGTAACAAATTATATCTAAAAAGGATAGATTTGAAATTCAAAATTGACGCTACTTATCAAAAAGCAAGAGCTTGTACTATCAAAACTTCACACTCTACTATAAAAACGCCGGTTTTTATGCCTGTTGGAACGGCCGCAAGTGTAAAAGCTTTAGATACAAACGATCTTTTAACAATACTTCAAACCAACATTATATTAGCAAATACCTACCATCTTTATCTTCGTCCAGGCGATGAAGTTATAGCCAAACTAGGTGGACTTCATGGTTTCACAGGATATAAAAATAGTTTTTTGACAGATAGTGGAGGTTTTCAAGCCTTTAGTTTAAGCGATATCTCAAAAGCAGACGAAAACGGAATAGAATTTAAAAGCCATATCGACGGTACAAAACACTACTTCACTCCCAAAAAAGTACTTGATATACAATATAATCTAAAAAGCGACATTATGATGATTCTTGACGATCTTATAGCTCTTCCGGCTACAAAAGAGAGACTTAAAATCTCCGTAGAAAGAACTACAAAGTGGGCAAAAAAGTCTATTGAGTACCATAAAAAGATGCAAGAAAAAGGGATAGGCAATGAACAAAATATCTTTGCAATAATCCAAGGTGGAGTAGACTTCGAATTTAGAAAGATAAGCGCTACTGAACTTACTTCACTCGATTTTGACGGTTTTGCCATAGGAGGACTAAGTGTGGGCGAAGAAAATCAAACTATGTACGATACGGTAGAATTTACTACACCTTTTATGCCAAAAGATAAACCAAGATATCTAATGGGAGTAGGAACTCCAGAAGATATCATAGAGTGTATCGATAGAGGTGTAGATATGTTTGATTGCGTAATGCCTACTAGAAACGCAAGAAACGGAACCATTTTTACAAGCTACGGTAGATTAAATATAAAAGCTGCAAAATATAAACTTGACGAATCTCCTATAGACGAAGAGTGCAACTGCTATACCTGCAAAAACTACTCAAAAGCCTATTTGAACCATCTTTTTAGAGCAAAAGAACTTACCTATTATAGACTTGCATCCATACACAATCTTCACTACTATCTCACTTTAACAAGAGGTGCAAGAGAATCTATAATTGAAGGAAGATTTAATGAGTACAGAAAAGAGTTCTACAAAAAGAGAGGCAAGAAGTAAAACTACTTCTCAAATTTCGCCTCTTCAATTATTACAGGAAAGAAGTATCCGTATCCTAAATCTACATCGGTTTTTAAAATCCCGATAACCGTTACCACCTCGCCAGTTTCAACGTTTGCCGAAGGAGAAGTGATCACTAAGTCGTCTTTTCCGTCATCGGTTATATGCACCCAATCTTTTCCCATTATCCCTCTTGAAACTTTTGTGACTTTACCTTTGACTTTTACGTTCTTATCTTTTAACTCCCCTTTTTTCTCAAAAATTTCGGCTATAGAATAACCATCTTGCGGTTTTTCTATATTTATCGTACCTGACTCGGCCTTTTGAGCAGATTTGGACTCTTGTAGTGATGTTTGATTGGTATCACCGCAACTATTACACGTCTCACACGCATTAGCTTGAGTATCTCCTTTTAAAGGGGCTATAACGGCTACAAACAAAACTTTATCAAAATCTCTATTTAATGTATTGCTATGAAAATTTTCCATCCACATCTGAGGAACGTAAGAGATCATCTCTCCTACTACAACTTCGGTTTTAGGACCGGCAATCCAATATACATAACCGCTGTCTTCAACTTTTACGTATGTATAACCACCTGCATCTACACTCTCTAAGACTTTCCCGCTCTTTACGCCGTTTTGTTGCTGTTGAGGTTGATGAAAAGAGTCACTCTTAACCTCCGGCTCATCCTTCTCAAGCTCAGCACTTATCCCATAAACTCCATCAACCTTCTCATTTTCTTTCTCATTTTGTATAGGGGCTTTTTGTTCACTTTTATTAAGAACGGTAGGTTTTTCTTTATTTTCACTCTTTTCCGAACATCCGCTTATCAAAAGAGCCGCAAAAGCCAAACTAATATAAAGTTTTTTCATATATCACCTTTCTAATTGAGTAATTTATCATTTTTTTCGAACATTTTCTCAAAAAGTTTTGATAATAGTTTATACACTTTAACATTAGATATAATTTAAATTTATAATATATTACAAAAAAAGAATAAAAAAATAAAGTTTTAAAAAAGAAAGCTTCAAAATATAACTGATATAATATAGTAAAATCTTAAGGAGCTAAAATATGCTACTAGGAGTCAATATAGATCATATCGCAGTTTTAAGAGAGGCTAGAAAAATAAACGATCCAGATCCCATTGAAGCGTTAGGTATAGTTAAAAGAGCCGGAGCCGATCAGATAACTATACATTTAAGAGAGGATAGAAGACATATCAACGATTTTGATGCGAAAAAGATTGTAGAACTATCTCCTCTACCGGTCAATATGGAGTGCTCTATAGAAAATGAAATCATAGATATCGTCTGCTCTTTGAAACCGCATAGAGCCACTATAGTACCTGAAAAAAGAGAAGAGGTAACAACCGAAGGCGGACTAGACGTTATAAAAAATTTTGAAAAAATTAGCGATGTTTGTAAAAAACTGAAAGATAATGAGATAGACGTCTCTTTGTTTGTGGATCCAGACTTTGAGATAATCGCCGCAAGTGCCGATACCGAAGCCGATATGATTGAGATTCACACAGGACACTATTCAAATATCTACGCTATGCTATATAGTAACCTTAGATACTCCCCGCATTCCATAAAAGAGCTAGAATTATCAAGAAGCGAACTTAGAGATATGCTATCAAACGCTCTTGGCGATATAGAAAATTCGGCAGTCTATGCAAATAAAGCAGGACTTACGGTAGCCGCGGGTCATGGACTAAACTATCAAAACGTAAAAGCTATCTCAAAAATCGACAATATTATAGAGCTCAATATAGGGCAGAGCATCATAGCTAGAAGCGTTTGGGTGGGATTAGAAGCGGCGACTAAAGAGATGATTGCTCTAATCAAAGAGTAAACTATATCAATAAAGGATAATAATGCAAAAAAAGCCGACTATAGCAATCAGCATCGGCGATATAAACGGTATATGCCCTCAAATAGCCCTAAACGCTCATAATAAAATAAAAGAGATTTGCAGCCCTATATATTTTACAAATTACGAAATGATTGATAAAGCGGCAAAACTTTTAAATATAGATGTTCCTTACGATTTTGAAGTTGAGTATATAAAAGGAGATTTTAAGATTCGTCCCGGCACCATTGACAAAAAAAGTGGAAAATATAGTTTTGATAGTTTTAAAAAAGCTGTTATTTTTACAAAAAAAGGTATAACCGAAGCTTTGGTAACTCTACCCATTCACAAAAAAGCGTGGGAAAAAGCCGGTATTAAATATAAAGGGCACACAGATGCTCTTAGAGACTTTTTCAAAAAAAATGCTATTATGATGCTTGGCTGCGAAAAGATGTTTGTAGCTCTTTATACCGAACATATCCCTCTAAAAAAGGTACCAAAAGAGATAAAAACAAAAAAACTAAAAAAATTTCTTTTAGATTTTTACTCATCACTCGTAACTCATAACACATCACTTCAAATTCCTGTTTTAGGTCTTAATCCCCATGCCGGAGACGATGGAGTACTTGGTAATGAGGAGGAAAAAATCAAAAAAGCTATCAAAAAAGCCAATGAAAAACTAAAAAAAGAGATCTTTTTCGGCCCAGTTGTCCCCGATATCGTCTTTACTCCAAATTTTAGAAAAAATTATAAATATTTAGTAGCAATGTATCACGATCAAGGATTATCTCCCCTAAAAGCTTTGTACTTTGAAGAGAGTATTAACGTGAGCCTAAACCTTCCAATCGTCAGAACCTCGGTAGATCACGGAACCGCCTATGATATCGCTTACAAAAAAGATAATAAAATCAATCTTGAAAGTTATATTAACGCCGTAAAATTTGCGGCAAATATATCACAAAAAAGGATAGTAGATGAGTTATAAGATCTTAACTCCACAAAATCTTCAAGACTATCTATACGGATACGAAAATATTAAAGAGTTTTTCGAGGGTGAGGAACTTCAAGTTCAAGAGATAGGTGATGGAAACCTAAACTTCGTTTTTAGAGCAAAATCGAAAAAAGATCCGCAAAAATCACTTATAATCAAACAGGCGGTACCATATCTTAGATGTGCTGGAGAGGATTATCCCCTATCTAAAGAGAGAATGAGTTTTGAGATAAGAGCTCTAAAAGAGTATGAAAATTTAGCCCCCTCCTACGCGCCAAAAGTCTATCTTGACGATGAAGAGATGAGTCTAGTTGTTATGCAAGATTTAAACAATCACATAATCTTAAGAAAAGGGCTCATTCAAGGAAAAATCTACCCAAATTTTTCCGAACAGATATCGACTTTTTTAGCAAACACTCTGTTTTATACCTCTTCACTATATCTTCAAAGCTATGAAAAAAGAGATATGATGGAGAGATTTAACAAAAATAGCGAACTTTGTAAATTGACAGAAGATTTCGTATTTACTTTTCCGTATATGGAGCACGAAACAAACGTAGTGGAAGAGATGAACAAAGAGTTGGCAAATAGACTCTTTTTAGATATGGAGTTTAAAAAAGAGGTTTTAAAACTAAAATATCTATTTATGACAAAAAGCGACGCTTTGCTTCATGGAGATCTTCATACAGGTTCAATTATGGTTAACGAAAAGGAGACTTACGTCATCGATCCAGAATTTGCCTTTTTTGGCCCCTTTGGATTCGATATAGGAGCATTAATAGCAAATCTGGCTAGTTCTTATATATCACATACGGTTCAAAACGGCAACGAAGATTATAGAGAGTGGATTTTAAATACATTAGAAGAGATCTGGCAAAAATTTGAAAAAAAGTTTTTGAGCTTATGGAGCAGGCAAAAAGAGAGCGCACTCTTAACCCAAGGCTTTATAGATGAAAAGACTCTAAAAGAGTATCAAAAAGAGTTTATGAAGTATATCTTAAAAGAGAGCGCAGGATTTGCCGGATGTAAAATGGCTAGACGAGTTTTTGGAATAGCTGGAGTTGAAGAGATAAGAGGTATTAAAGATGATAGTTTGAGAAAAAAAGCTCAAAAAATCTCTCTTTCTACCGGAGTGGCTCTAGTTAAAAATAGAGAAAAGATCGAAAATATAAAAGATTTGACAACGATAATAAGGAAATGCGATGAATGGACGATATAGAGCTCTATGGCTAAACGATGAAGAAAACCTAGAAGTTATAGATCAGAGGTATTTGCCTTTTGAAAAAAAGATTTTTACCGTAAAAAATGCTCAAGAGTGTATCTTCGCTATAAAGGAGATGGTTGTTAGAGGAGCTGGAGTTATAGGCAATACGGCAGCTTTTGGCGTATATCTTAGCGCTAAAAACAGTAACGGAGATTTTGAGAAAGTAAAAGAGGAGGCTTTGAAAATAAGAGAAGCTAGACCTACCGCCGTAAACCTTATGTGGGCGGTGGATAGAATGCTAAATGTAGCAAAAAAATATAGCGGTTCGCAAATGATTAAGAAGCTAAAAGAAGAAGCTATCAAAATATGCGATGAAGACGTACAAAGATGCAAAAATATCGGCAAAATCGGAGCAGATATCTTTGAAGATATAATGAGGGAAAAAAAGAAAAACTCTATAAATATACTAACCCATTGTAACGCCGGATGGCTTGCCATAGTGGATGACGGCTCAGCTCTCGCACCCATTTACGAGCTTCACAGAAGAGGAGTCGAGGTTCACGTCTGGGTTGATGAAACGAGACCTAGAAATCAAGGAGCCAACTTAACGGCGTGGGAACTCTCTCAAGAAGATATAAACCATACGGTCATAGCCGATAATACTGGCGGCCATCTTATGCAGCACGGCCTAGTAGATGTGTGTATAACTGGAGCCGATAGAGTCACCATAAAAGGCGACGTAGCAAACAAAATAGGAACATATCTTAAAGCCCTTGCGGCAAAAGATAACGGCATTCCTTTTTACGTAGCCTTGCCGACTTCCACCTTCGATTTTAGTACCATAGATGGTTTAAAAGAGATACCTATCGAAACAAGAGGAGAAGATGAGGTAAAATTCATAAAAGGAAAAAGTAAAAATGGTGAAATTACTGAGATTCAGATAGTTCCTGATGCCTCAAAGTGCGTCAATTACGGATTTGACGTTACGCCTGCTAAGTATATAACTGGTTTGATTACCGAGCGTGGAGTTTGCAGAGCCCAAAAGGAAGAGATTGTCAAAATGTTTGGAGATCTGTTATGATTGATGGAGTTATAAAATACGACTTTCGTCACACTTTTACAGATGACCTCAAAGAGGAGTTATGCAAAGATATCGAAAATGTAAGAAAGAGACTATTTGTTCTTAAACTTATAGGAGAGTATCAAGGTATCGGATACGGAAACATCAGTAAAAGAGTGGAAAAAAATTCATTCATCATAACCGGAACGCAAACCGGACATTTAAAGAGTCTAACTTCACACCATTACGCTTTGATCGAAGAGTTTGACGAGAAGAGATTTTTTCTTAAATCAAGAGGAGGCACAAAACCTAGCAGCGAAAGCCTGACTCACGCAACCATATACAATCTTGACGAAAAGATAAACGCCGTTATCCATATACACTCCAATACCATTTGGCGATATATGCTAAATAACGGTTATCTTTTTACCGGCAAAAATGTGAAATACGGCACAAAAGAGATGACAAAAGCGGTAAACTCTCTATATACAAATACCGCTCCCCTCTCCAATCCCCTCTTTGCGATGGCCGGACATAAAGATGGAGTAATAATCTTTGGCAAAAATCTCCAAGAGGCCGAATCAAAACTTTTAGAGTTAATCGGAGAGGTTTTAATCGCAAGATAAATTTTACTCTTTTAATCTCTTTTTTACAGACTCCACTTTCTGTTTGAGTCTGTTTTTTCTACCGGGTCTTATATCGAACTTTACTACGCTATAAACGCGCCCTACTCCCATCTTCTCCAAAGCTTCATACATTTTTGGTATCAAGTCGCTTAACTCTTTTACGCTCTCTGCCTCCACAATCGTTGCCATTGGGGTTAGTTGATACTCAAAACCGCTATCTTTAATCACTTTCAAAACCTCTGCCACATACTTACTCTTACTCTCTCCCACATCCGTGGGAAACATAGCTATCTCCATCAAAACGCTCATTTTAGCCCCCTCTTAGTTCAATGTTTTTATAATTGTAGTAAAGATAGGTAAATTTTGACTTAACAAGGAGACTATTTGGAAAGATTAAAAAAACTTACCCCTTTTATAGTAATGGATATAGTTAAAGAGGCTGCGAAATATAAAGATGTTATCCATTTTGAGATTGGCCAGCCAGATCTTATGCCTCCGCCTAAAGTAAAAGAAGAACTTTTAAAAGCCATAAAACAAGATATATTTTCCTACACCCAATCGGAAGGTTTAGAACAATTGCGTCAAAAAATAGCTCAATTTTACAAAAAAGTCCACGATATTGAAGTGGACTCCAAAAACATCATCCTAACTCCAGGAACTAGTGGAGCCTTTTTGCTAGCATACTCGTTAGTGTTAGATTATAAAAAAAGAGTCGGCTTTGCGGATCCGGGATACCCTTCTTATAAAAACATCGCCTACATTTTAGATATCGAGCCGGTATTTATCAATGTAGGCAAAGAAACAAACTACAACATAACCAAAGAGCACTTAAAAAATAGAAACATCCAAGCACTTCAGCTATCAAATCCATCAAATCCTACGGGAAACATTTACGAAGAAGACTCTTTAAAAGATCTGATTGAATACTGTTTAAAAAAAGATATAGCTTTTATAAGCGACGAGCTCTATCAAGGTTTGAGTTACGATAAACCTGCCGTTACTGCTCTGAAATTTTCAAAAGATGTTTTTGTAATAAACGGATTTTCAAAATTTTTTTGTATGCCCGGATTTCGCCTTGGGTGGATTGTGGTTCCAGATAGATATCTAAGAGAAGCCCAAATGATAGCTCAAAATATCTTCATCTCTCCTCCGACTCTCAGTCAATATGCGGCTATCGAAGCGTTTGATTATAAATATTTAGAGAGAGTAAAAAAAATTTATAAAAAGAGAAGAGATTTTTTGTATCATAAACTTAAAGAGATTTTCGATATTCCTATAAAACCTCAAGGCGCCTTTTATATCTGGGTAGATATCTCAAAATATAGCGTTGATAGCTTTCATTTTACCAAAGAACTTCTACATAAAGAGAGAGTTGCCGCTACGCCTGGCATCGATTTTGGATACAATAAAACTCAAAAATTCATAAGATTTTCCTATACAAACAGCATAGAAAACATGGAGATAGGTATCAAAAGAGTAAAAAAGTTCCTTTTTGAAAACTTTTGACACAAAATTATCTCTTATCTGTGTTAAAATTACGCAAAAACTTTTTGAAAGAGATTATGAAAAAACTAAAAATCTTACTTGCCCTTTTACTCTTTTTAACGGCGCTTTCTACTATTTTTCACAACCACGATATTACGGAAACTTCAAACGATTGTGCCGTTTGCCTTGTCCAACATAACACTTTAGCCAATATAGAAAAACCGATTCTTTTAATAACCCTTTTTAGTAAAAATCTCCAATTTAAAACTCCAACTTTTAATCGTTTACAAAATATACCGACGCAAAACAGATCAAGATCCCCTCCGCTATCTTCTTAATTTACTAAAAATTCTTTATAAAAATCACAAGTAGATAGAGGAGTGAAAATGAAAAAATTTTTATTGCTTCTTATTGCCGTTTTTTCTTTTGCAACTGAAGATATAGAGGAGCTTAAAAAACTCCTACAAAAGCAAAACGCCATAATAGAAAATCTAAAAAAGAGAGTAGATTTTTTGGAAAATGAGCATAAAAAGAAGATGGTTGAAGAACTTGATTTGCATGAACATAAACAGGAAACAAAAAAAAATCTACCCAATTTATCCTTGATTTTAAATTCTAGTGCTCTATATAGAGATATCTCCAACGATCTATATAAAAACTATTCTATTCCCGGTTTTATAGACACAACGACGGCCGACATCCCTTACAATGCCAATAAAGGATTTAATTTCAACTACGCCGAATTTAACATACACTCCGTAGTTGACGATCTTTTCGACGCGGACGCTATATTTCATATATCTCAAGATTCGATAGAGATAGCCGAAGCATACGTCAAAACTATCTATCAACCTCTTAAAGTGAAGATAAAGGCCGGAAAGTTCAAAAGCGATTTTGGATATATCAACAGATTTCATCAACATAGATACAATTTTACTTATATCCCCCTAATTTACGAAAACTTTTTCGGACCGGAAGGGTTAAACGAAAAAGGTATAGGATTTTTAAACAATGTAGAGGATTTTACACTAGTTGGCGAGCTACTTCAAGGAGAAAACGAACAAAGTTTCGGCTCTACCTCATCTTTTGCTCTTTTTAATTTCTCTTTAAAACATAAAAAGGAGTTTGAAGATTTTAAACTCTTAAGCGGTATAAGCTTTGCTAGAGGAAAAAACGATTCACTAAAATATACCGATATTTACGGAGTTTATCTTGTTTTGAAAAATGAAGCGCTGTTTCAGGGTGTAACTTGGCAAAGTGAATTCCTATATAGAAATAAAGAGCTAACATCAAAAACTTTAAATCAGTCCGGTTTTTATACGGAGTTTGTCTTGAAGTTCCAAGAAAACATAGGCGCTGGACTAAGATATGGAGCAATCTTAAAAAATGAACCAGACTTAGAGGAAAATCTAGATAAATACTCGGCAATGGTATTTTATAAGCCTAGTGCTAACTCAAGAGTAAGATTTCAATACTTAAAAGATAGAAGTAAACTCTTTAACGGAGTTAAAAAAGATATAGACGAGTTTTTAGTAGAGCTCAATATCGCAATAGGAACACATTTTCATCAAGAGTAAAAGAGTTTTTCTCTTTTACTCGCTTAATAGATCTCTAGCAAAAACATAAATAGCGGCATTATAAAGGGCTAAAATATAGAGTATTACTAAAGCTACTGGAAGTAAAATAAGCGTCATAGATATAATCACAGATAGGGTATAAAATACAAAAACCGCTATAGACCAGATTAGGATCAACACAAAGTAACTTTTATTGAAGGTTTTTTTCCAAAAAGAGAGTTTTAGAAGCAAAAAGCTTTTATTAAAAGCTTCGTTAAAACTTTCACTCATAAAAACTTCACCAAAAACTGCGGGCAAAACGTAAAAAAGAAATCCTATTATAGTCAATATAACAATCGAAGGAACAAAATATACCCCTACCATTTGAAAAAAAATCTCTTGTTGATTTACGCTCTCAAAATGGTTTATACTCTCAAAACTAGCTCCTCCAAAAACCATTGCCAATATAAATATAAGAAAAAAGAGTATTAAAGCGATAAAAAAGAGTCCTAAAAATGCACCGGCCGCTTCTGCTAAATAGCGCGTCAAAAAGTCGTTTATTTTCGTTTGCGCGGCCTCATTTGCCACATCCTCCTCATTTTGTGCATTTTTTACAACCCGTCCGAAAAATATCTGTATCGAAAGATTTAGTATAGAGTAGGCAAAAACAAACACTATTCCAATTATCGGAAGATAACTAAATAGACTAAGAAGTATTAAAACGCCGATTACTGCAAACGACAGAGCATAGTTTGCTTTAAAAAACTCTATAGATAATTTCAAAGCGGCTAAATTGTTTTTAGATATCATTGTGGCTCCTTTAAGTAAATAATGACATAATCTTTTTTAACATCCGCTTTTTTTCATGTTTTTAGCACTTTCTATAGGAAATCTTTTCTCGTTTTTAGCAATCTTCTTTTTGGAAGCTTCGTAAAGATCGATACCGAGTACAGAAGAGAGTCTCAATAGATAATGAAGTACATCAGCCATCTCCTGGGCAATCTCTTTTTTCTCTTCTTCGCTAAACTCACTAGCTTTCTTATCGCACCACTGGAAATGCTCCATCAATTCAGCCGCTTCTATAGCCACACTCATTGAGAGATTCTTTGGAGTATGATACTTTTGCCACTCTCTTTTTTCTATAAACTCATCTAAAAGTTTTTGAAGTTCATAAAGATTACCTTTCATTTATTGACTCTCTAAAATCAGTTTTATTTTATCTATAACTTCTATTAAAGTCTCGTTTTTTGCCTTTTCAACAAAACTTATGCCTCTTGCTCTAAAATCTAAACTTTTGATCTGATCACTAAGTATTGCTCCTTTTATCTTACCTTCAATCACTACTTCAAAAGGATAATCTTTAATCTTACTTGTAATTGGACAACATATTATAAATCCCGTAATTTTATTGAATTTATAAGGAGATATGACAAGTGCCGGTCTTTTTCCAGACTGTTCATGCCCACTTTGAGGATTGAAATTTATCCAAACAATATCCCCTTTTGAAGGTATATAATCTACCATAACTCTTTGCCTTGAGGTTTTCCAAAATCTATCTCTTTATGGCGATTTTTTTCTTCAATTTTACTTAAAAGTTCATCTAATGATTTTTTAGGCTTTATAACAATATTTCCACCAACAACTTTTATCTCAACTTTTTTATTTTCACTCAAATTCAACATATCCAAAATCCTTTTTGGGATTCTAATACCTAAGCTGTTGCCCCATTTTTTTATTACCGCTTCCATATCGACTCCTTGTATAAACATAGTTTATACAAATTAATATAGTTTGTCAAACCATTTAAATATATAAAACATAAGTTAGTCAATATCATTTATCAAAAAAATCATCAGAGTAAGATTTTAATTTCCTATATATCTTCTCAAAATCGCTGCTATAAACTCTTGTATGTCCTATAGATGTTATGAAGTTGGTATCTCTTTGCCATCTTGGAACAAGGTGTAAGTGAATATGCTCAGCTATTCCTGCTCCAGCGGCAACTCCCAAATTCATACCCAAATTTACACCTTCTGCTCTAAATCTCTCTTTTAAAAGCCTAACTCCACGTTGTGCTAACTCACTCATCCTAAGCCAAATATTGCTATCAAGATTTTCAAGGTTGTCAATATGAATATGAGGAATAATCATAAAGTGTCCGGGAGTATAAGGGTATTTGTTCATCACTATAAAACAGTTCTCATCTCTATATAAAACATGATGTTTATCATCCATCTCTGGATTTTGACTAATATGACAAAAAACACATCCTTTTAACTTTTTATTTTCTGTTACATATTCGCTTCTCCATGGAGCATACAGTATATCTAACATTTTGTTTCCTTAAAGTGTAAGTTTAACTAGCTGAGGAAAAAGTATCAAAATCAAAAGCGCCAACAGCTGAATCAATATAAACGGAACAACCCCTTTATAAATATCTTTTGTACTTACAAGTTTTCCGGCTGCTCCTTTTAGGTAAAAAAGAGCAAAACCAAAAGGCGGCGTTAAAAAACTAGCCTGAAGGTTCATAGCTATCAAAATGGCAAACCAGATAGGATCGATACCAAAAGTATGGATAATTGGCACAAAAAGCGGAACTACTATAAAAGATATCTCTACAAAATCGACAAAAAATCCAAGTAAAAATATGGCAGCCATAGCTATAAAGATAAAGAGCCATTTATCGCCGATATCTTGACTGAAAAAGTTGTGCACAAGCTCTCCTCCGCCAAGCTCGTTAAAAACCAGACTAAATGCGGTAGCACCTATCAAAATAGCAAAAATCATAGCGCTAAGTTTGACGGTTTCAATAGTTACGTATTTGAGCATAGAAAAGGAAAAACTCTTATTGAATATCGTTAAGATTAATGCACCTACTACACCCATCGCAGCAGACTCCGTAGGAGTAGCTATACCAGCAAAGATGGAACCTAAAACCGCAAAAATAAGTATAAAAGGAGGAATAATTGAAACTATAAGCTCTTTTTTTGAAGGTTTTTTCTTTAGTTTCACCGGAGGTGCCGCATCTTTTTTTATGTTAGAGTATAAAAAGATATATAAAAGATAGAGTGTTACCAACAAAAGTCCAGGAACTACCGCGGCTTTGAAAAGATCTCCCACACTTATGCTCATAACGTCACCTAAAATAATCAAAACGATAGATGGCGGTATTATCTGCCCCAATGTTCCACTAGCCGCTATAGTTCCCGTTGCTAAAGATTTGTCGTAACCATATTTTAGCATTATGGGAAGGCTTATGATACTCATCATGACAACACTAGCGCCAACAATACCAGTTGCGGCGGCCAGTATGGCTCCAACAATAACTATGCTTGCGGCTAATCCTCCTCTTATCTCTCCAAAAGCTGCTCCAAGGTTTTCTAGAAGATTTTTTGCCAAATCGCTTTTTTCCAAAATAAGCCCCATCAAAATAAAAAGAGGTACAGCCATCAAAGTAAAATTTTGCATAATCCCGTATATTCTCATAGGAAGCATTTTAAAAATCTCAAGCGATAAATCATAATCTATAAAAGCAAACAAAATTCCCACAAAACCAAAAGCAAAAGCCACTCTAAAACCGCTCATCAGAAGTACTAAAGATAGTAAAAACATCAAAATAGACGGTTCCAACAGATAGTAAAAGTCAAGATTCAATAAAAACAAAATAGCAACAAAAACTGCAAACGAAAAAAATAAAAATTTAGGATTTTGGATCTTTTGGTAAGACTTTATAATCTCAGAGACCGCTTGCAAAAAGAGTAAAAAAGTTCCTAAAATAATGGCAGATTTTATAATATACCTACAACAAAGTCCACCCGGATCACTTGAAGCTTCCTTTTGTAGAAAACTTTGCATAGCAAAATCGTATCCGAAATAGGCAATCAACATAGAAAATGGTATTATCAAAAACAGATTATCCAAAATGTTAACATACTCTTTTGTTTTTTGAGAAAACTTTTCAAAAAATATATCTACTCTAACATGTTTATCGTGTTTTAAAGTATAAGCTAAAGCAAGTAAAAAACTTAGATCGAAAAGATGCCACTCAAGCTCTTGTAAAGTGATGGAACCATCTTGAAAAAGGTAGCGCATAAAAGCGTCAAAAAATACTAAAAAAGCTAAAAAAAAGAGTAGTATAGCTGAAATAGAGGCAGATGCTCTATTTAGATTATCTATATAATAGGAGAGTTTTAAAAGCACCTTTTGCACTACTTCATCCTTTTTTTAAAATGGTTTTCAAAAAATTTTTGCAAAGCCACTATAACTAAAACTAGTACTACAATAGCAGCAAATTCAATAAAAAAGTTTTTAATATCTTCCAAAATTATTCCTTATACAGTTTAACATTGAATATTAGAAGTTAGTATATCGGTACATTTGTATATTGGTGTATTGGTTTTTTCTATGCTTTTTTCAATATGCCAACACACTAATAACCAATATACAACAAACTACAAATAAGCCGGCGTGTCGTTACTAAAAAGTATCAAATCACCGAGCTTAGTTTGTTCGGCCAAAATGTTTTGGAGTTTTGATTTGTCATCAACTACTATTTTTTTCGCTCTTTTTATATTATTGTTTAAAACCTCTCTATTCATTTTACCGGTAATTAAAACTAGATCAAAAACTTCGTCAATCTTTTTTGCAAGTTTTTCGTTTGCCTCTTTTGTCGATTCCACGATTCCTGGAGTTACCAAAACTTTTCTTCCTTCGTAACTCTTAACAAGTTCGTATGAGCCTATCATCCCCTCAAGATTTCCGTTAAAACTATCATCTATGATGATTTTGCCTCCGGCTTCTATCTTTTGGAGTCTATGTTCTACCGGTTTTAACTCTTTTACCGCTTCTACAATATCGTCGATTTCCATACCCAACTCTTTTGCCGCCAATACTGCCGCCGCAACATTTACCGCGTTAAATACGCCAAGAATAGGTGCTTGGATGCGGTAATTTTCTCCGCCTACCTCTAAATCGAAACAGATACCACTTAGATCTGCTTTTAGATTTTTTATATTTTGTCCAAACTTTATAAAATTTTCTTTATTTTTGATAGGTATTTCATAATAGACAAAAGCTTTTTTTAATCTTTTTGAAGCTAAAAGTTCTAGTTTCGTAGCGATAATATTCTTTATCGTTTTAAAGTACTCTATATGTTGTGGGCCAATTTTTCCTATAATGGCATAATGATGATTTAAAAAAGAGGCAATTTCGTAGATATCTCCCCTCTCTCTAGCTCCGGCTTCTACAATATAGATTTGAGTATCTTTCGGTAAAGTCTCATTTATATCTTTTAAGATCCCACCTATCGTATTTACGCTTCTAGGAGTTGAATAAGTTTTATACTTTTTAGAAAGAATCTGCCTCAAAAAATTTTTGATACTTGTCTTTCCGTAGCTTGCAGTTATAGCAACGATAGTAGGGTCTATCTCATCTAGCCTCTTTTTAGCCTCGTTTTTATACATCATAAAAAGAAACTTTTCTATAAAGTTTGAAACAATCAGAGCAAATGCCAACGGCAAAATGGTGCTGAAAACTTTACACTCAAATTTTGCCAAACAGAGCATATCCAAAAAGAGTGTAAAAAAGAGAAGTGTTACAAAAAACCTTTTTACTCTCGCGGTTAATACCAGATTTTTATCAAGTTTTTTCTGCCACAGATACAAAAGAGTTATATAGGGTATCAAAAGAATAAAAACATACTCTCTTAACGCATAATATGCAAATAGGGGGAAAAGAAAAAAAAGAATATGAAGATATGGATTATGATGATGTAAAATCACTCTTTTTAATCTATAGTTGTACCATTGAAGATTGAGAATAAGATAAAAACCGAGTGAAAAAGTAAAAATAATATGTTCTATAAAATGCAAAAGCTCAACCATAAAAAAATCCTTTATTAAAATTAACGGATTATTTCAAAATCGCCGTTATAAATCTCATCAAATTTTTCTATATCTATATTGTCAACTCTTGCTAGAGGCGGACCCTTTTTCAAAGCTTTCAAAAACTCTTCAAACTGCTCATCTTTTAAGGTGGCTACCACCTCTACTCTCCCGTCTGGAAGATTTCTAACATAACCGCCGATATCTAGATTATCCGCCACTTCTTTAGTATATTTTCTATACCATACGCCCTGGACTCTTCCACTTATTAAAAATCTATACGTTTTCATAACTATCCTCTATCTTTTTTGATATAAAATCACTATTTTGCAAAAAGAAGTAATGGTCTCCTTTTAAAGGATAAAAACTACTTTTTCTTATCAAAGAGGCGATTTTTTCACCACTTTTTAAAGATGTAGCTCCGTCTTCATCTCCCCAAAAGATTAAAACCTCCCCCTCATACTTTTCAAAAAAGTAAGAGAAATCCTCATCTACTACGTTTTTGAAAGTTTCATACATATTTTCACTCATCTTTTTAGCATCTTTTGAAACAAAAAACTCTCTTATTTTTTTCCCGCCAAATGGTTTTAATAGTTTAAATAAAGTGATTTTCGCTCTTACTTTCAGAGGTTTTTTTTCCAAGATTCCCGCACTACTAAGCAGTACCAAAAGTTTAGGATTTAAAAGAGTGGCAACTTTTCCACCGAAAGAGTGACCTACAATTATATCTTTCTTAAAACCGGACTCTTTCAAAAAAAGTTCTATTATATTAGCGTAATCTTTGGTTTTTAAAACTTCGCTATTTGGCGACTTACCAAATCCCGGCATATCTATATAAATGTGCCTAAAATTTTTTAAACTATTTTTAAAGGCCGACTTCATTACTTCTTTATTACTACCCCAACCATGAAGAAAAATTATATCTCTACTCTCTTTTAGATTAACTATCTCATAACTAATACTAAATCTTTTCTCTTTATAAATAATCTCTTTTAAAGCCAATATATTCCTCAATCTTTTTTTCTAAATTTTATCAAAGGAACCCTTGATTAGACGTAAATCGACTCCCAAATAAAAAAAATGGTGAAATATCTTTAACAAACTTCTCTATTTATTTATGGATTTAAATTTAAAATTAGATAATATCAATACAGAAAGAAAATTGAAGTTTGGCATAGCTGTAAGCCGAGTTCTGTATTTGACGGCTATTTATCTAAGGCTCTATGTCACCATAGAGCTCTTGCGTCAGGCTCAAATTATGAGGCTTTAACCAGACCTGACTTGCTGCGGGTTGGGTTTACAATGCCCTCCGTATTGCTACGGAAGCGGTGAGCTCTTACCTCACCCTTTCACCCTTACCTGTGCCTCGCGGCCATCGGCGGTTTGCTTTCTGTTGCACTATCCCTCGACTTATCCCAATGGGCTTCGTCGGCCACCCGTTAGGTGGAACCCTGCCTCATTGCAGCTCGGACTTTCCTCTGGAGTAGATCCAGCAGCCGTCTGCTATGCCAATGAAATTATATCTTAAATTTAGCTGAAAGTAAAGATTTTAGAGATTAAAGATATTTGAAGAAAAAAAATTGAATTGGGAAAAGGAGTGTTAAAATTACACTAATTCCTAATTCCCAATTCCTTATTTCAAAACCATTATACTTTTAAAGGACCCTTTTCTAAGGCCTCTCTTGCGTATTTTTCGCCAAGTTCAAAAGCTTTCTTGTTAAGTTCTACAACTTTTGCAGGAACTTTAGAGATCATAGTTTCATAAACAAGATCTCTATCTATACATTTTGTCATCTCTACAGTAATACCTAGAGCTACAACAGACTGCGTTACAACATTTCCTACTTCTTCTTTAGCGATAGTAATCAAAGGGATTTCATATATTTCCCACTTTTGTATATCTTCATTTGAAGGAGTTGCCAAGTTTGGTTCAACTACAATTCTTCCACCAGGCTTTACGCCGCTTTTGAACTGATCATAACTAACCTGAGCAGTAGAAAGCATATAATCTATCTCACCCTCATTAGCATAAGGATATAAAATCTCATTATCGTCTAAGATAATATCAACTTTTGTAGGGCCACCTCTAACTTGAGAAGTATAGGTAGCGGCCTTTACCCCAAATCCGCCTTGTTTAATCTTTGCAGTTGCCAATATTTCACCTGCAAGTAAAACACCTTGTCCGCCAACACCAGTAAATCTCAATTGATATCTCATAGTCAACTTCCTTTGAGTTTGTTTTTGTTATTTCTTTGAATAACTACTATGAGTCCCCTAAAAAGGGGAGTCATTTTAGCTATTATCTAGATTTAATTTCAATTGGTACATCCACTTTTTTCTTGTTTTGAGCTGCTTCAATAACTAAATCGTATGCTTCACAATACTCCATTTGCGATTCATCGTGATGAAGAATTCCGGTTGGGAAATAAGCTTTTTTCTCTTCGTCACTCAATTTCTCCCACTTTTTAAGTGGCATAGTAATACTATCTATCCAGTCTTGATTTTGGATAGCCTCACCCATTTTATTCTTTCTTCCTAAGTTAACGTGACAGTTACTTAGTACGTCAAAAAAGCTAAAACCTTTATGCTGGAAACCTTTTATAAACATTTTTTCAAGTTTTCTTGGATCAGTTACAGTCTCTCTTGCTATAAAAGTAGCACCTGAACCTTTTGCTAATTCACAAGCGTCAAATGTTGGATCAACATTACCATACTGAGTCGTAACTGCCCACATACCTTTAGGGGTAGTTGGACTAACTTGAGAGTTTGTTAATCCGTATATAAAGTTATTTATCAATATAAAATTTATATCTATATTTCTTCTGCATCCATGTATAGTATGGTTACCGCCTATAGCTAGACCGTCGCCGTCTCCAGCAACACAAATGACATGTTTATCTGGATTAGCAAGTTTTATACCTGTTGCATAAGCTACAGTTCTACCATGTGTAGTATGTACGGTATTACAATCGATATATGAACTAAATCTACCACTACATCCAATACCAGATACTACACAAACATCATCCATACTCCATCCAAGCTTATCTATAGCTCTAATTAAAGCTTTTAAGATAATACCGTCTCCACATCCCCAACACCAAAGTGTTGGCATCTTATCAGTTCTTAAATATTGATCATAATTAAAAGCCATTATTAACTCCTTATATTCCCATCTCTTTTAGTTTTTCTATCATTTCAGTAGGGCTGATTGGTCTTCCGTTTGCTTTATTGAGAGCAAGCGGTCTTTGTTTCATGATTCTCTCAACCTCATTAATATATTGACCCATATTTAACTCTGGCATTAATATCTTCTCAGCTGGGAATCTCTGTGACAATTCGGCGATCTTTTCTTCTGGACTTGGCCAAAGTGTTTTTGGTCTAAACATACCAATCTTTTTGCCCTCTGCTCTTAATCTATCAACAACCTCTCTTGCAGCCAAAGATACAGAGCCGTAACAGAATATCATATATTCCGCATCATCTAACATATACTCTTCCCAACTATCAAGAAGATCTTTTCTTCTAACGTCAATTTTTCTATGGAGTCTCTCGATAAGATTTTGACAAAGTACTTCATCCTCAGTTGGGAATCCAGTAGGTCCATGATGAAGACCTGTTACGTGATAATGATATCCTTGAAAAAATTTAGGAAGAACAGCCGGTTTGTCACTTGGAACATCGTAAGGTAAAAACTCGTTTTTTGGAATACTTGGATCCGGCTCAGCCCTCATAACTGTATTTGCTTCTACCTCTTCTAAATCAGGTAGTACAGCTTTACCAACCATATGCCCTATTGTTTCATCTAGTAACACAATTACTGGGGTCATTAACTCTTCAGCAACGTTAAATGCTCTAACTACTTCGGTATAACACTCACTCAGATTTCCTGGACAAAAAGTTATTGATTTGTAATCTCCGTGAGTAGGATATCTAGACATCATAACGTCACCCTGTTGTACCCTTGTAGGAAGACCAGTAGATGGACCACCTCTCATAACGTTTGTTATAACTAAAGGTACTTCAGCTACAAAACCTAAACCTATTTGTTCAGCTTTTAAACTCATACCTGGACCAGAAGTGTTTGTCATAGATTTTACACCGCTCATACTAGCACCTAATGCAACACATATACCCGCAATTTCATCTTCCATTTGTATAAATTTTCCTCCTACTTTTGGAAGAAGAACACTCATCTCGTGAGCAACTTCACTTGATGGCGTAATAGGATATCCACCAAAAAATCTACATCCTGCATCTATCGCAGCTTTAGCTGCTAGTTCATTTCCGCTAGATATTACTTCTCTTGCCATTACCTCTCCTTATGCACTTAAAACTGCTAGATCTTCTTCTCTAGCCATAAAATGATTTTTCTTAATTGCTTCTGCTCTCTCTTTTGCTTCTTCAGAGAGTTTTGCGAATTTATACTCTTTTCTATCTGCAACCATTATCGCAAAATCAGGACACTCAAGTTCACAATCGTTGCATCCTATACAACTATCAGGATAAACAACTTTTACCATAGCGCCAAGAATTGTTTTTGGCTCAGGCACCATTGCCAATACACCAGCAGGGCAATATGCCACACACAAATCACACGCTTTACATCTGTTTTCATCAACCCAAACCGGAGTATTCTCCGGAGCTTTTATCAATGCCATTTTCACTCCTTCACTTTAAAGTAAACTTGCCTACTGCACAAGAGATAAAACTTTTTGTTTTAAGTCCAAGCTCTTGTGCTTTAGATAAATCTTCATCAATTAGAGGATATCCAAGCTTTTTTAAAATTGCTTTTAATATCTCTTCATCTTCACTATTTTCTATGTCAACTGTTACGATTCTGGGCTCTTTTGTCAAATCAACTTCAACATTTTCAAAATGAGGAGAGAGTGCATTTTTGATACTATTTGCGCACCCTTCACATTTTATATTTAAAACGGTAAAACTTTTTCTCATTTCCCTAACGCTTTAGATACCGTTTTTCCGATATCGGCAGGAGATTTTACAACATGTACGCCTGCAGCCGCCAACGCATCCATCTTCTCTTGTGCCGTTCCCTGACCACCACTGATTATAGCGCCGGCGTGTCCCATTCTTTTACCTTTAGGCGCAGTTTGACCTGCAATAAACGCAATAACAGGTTTTGTAATGTTGTTTTTAATAAATTCAGCTGCTTCAATCTCTAAAGTTCCGCCTATCTCACCTATCATCACTATAGCTTCAGTTTCAGGGTCAGCTTCAAAAAGAGGAAGTAACTGTTTGTAACTAAGTCCGATAATAGGATCGCCACCAATACCTACGGCTGTAGTAATTCCAAGTCCCTCTTTTACAACCTGATTACTAGCTTCGTAAGTTAAGGTACCAGATTTACTTATAAGGCCAACAGGACCTTTTTTGAAAATAAATCCCGGCATAATACCGATTTTACACTCTTCTGCGGTAATTATCCCCGGACAATTAGGGCCAATTGTTTTCATACCTTTTTTTGTAGCATACATTTTTGCATACATCATATCTTTAACAGGGGCACCTTCAGTTATGATGACCGCAAGTTCTATACCCGCGTCCGCGGCCTCCATAACAGCATCAGAAACGAAAGCAGGAGGAACAAATATCATACTTACAGTTGCACCCGTAGCATCTACAGAATCTTTAACTGTATTAAAGACAGGTCTATCTAAATGAGTCTGTCCTCCTTTTCCTGGTGTAACACCTCCAACAATGTTTGTTCCATAATCTATACATTGCTCACTATGAAAAGTTCCCTCTTTTCCAGTAAAACCTTGAACTATTACTTTTGTATTTTTATTTACTAAAATACTCATTACAACTCTCCTTTTGCAGCAGCAACCGCTTTTTTAGCGCCATCAGCAAGATCAGTTGCTGGAATAATATTTTTGATGTTTGCATTTTTCAAAATTTCAGCTGCTTCTTCCGCGTTTGTTCCATCTAATCTAACAATAACCGGAACATTCACATCTACTTTCTGAGTTGCTTGTAAAATACCGTTAGCTATACGATCACATCTAACAATTCCACCAAAGATATTTACAAATATACTTTTAACATTTTCATCTTGTAAAATAAGTTCAAAACCCTTTGCAACAGTATCAGGATTTGCACCACCGCCAACATCTAAAAAGTTTGCGGGCTCACCTCCCTCATGTTTGATAATATCCATTGTTGCCATAGCCAAACCAGCGCCATTCACCATGCATCCTACATTTCCGTCAAGATTTACGTAACTAAGACCATATTTTGCAGCTTCCACTTCAACAGGATCTTCTTCACTTAAATCTCTCATCTCTAAAATATCTTGATGTCTATAAAGCGCATTATCGTCAAAACCCATTTTAGCATCTAATGCTAAAAAATCTCCACTACCGGTTTTAATAAGAGGATTTATCTCAATCATATTAGCATCTTTGTCCATATAAACTTTATAAAGAGCCTCTGCAAATTTTATAAAAGGTCTAATCTCTTCTTTCGACAAACCTAATCCAAATGCCAGTTTTCTACCATGAAATCCTTGAAAACCAATTGTTGGATCGATAGCTACTTTTATAATCTTTTCAGGAGTTTTGGCAGCAACCTCCTCTATCTCCATTCCACCCTCTGTAGAAGCCATCATAACTGGCATCTCAGTGGATCTGTCTAAAACCATTCCAAGGTAGTACTCTTTTTGAATATCGGCACCCTCTTCTATATAAACTTTTTCGACTTTTTTCCCTTCATGTCCTGTTTGATGAGTTACTAGAGTCATACCTATAAGCTCTTCTGCAATCTTTTCAACTTCATCAAGACTTCTTGCAAGTTTTACACCACCGGCTTTTCCTCTTCCTCCGGCGTGTATCTGAGCTTTTACAACCCATAAGTCACCGCCAAGTTCCTCAGCGACTCTTTTGGCTTCCGGTCCCGTAAAAGCAACTCCTCCTCTAGGTACAGGAACACCATACTCTCTAAAAATCTCTTTAGCTTGATACTCATGAATATTCATTTAAACTCCTTTGGTTCTAAATTCATAAATTAGCTAGACCTATTTAATAAACGGTTAATGATTAAGATAAAAATACAATATGATTAATATTGAATTATCAACCAATTATTATTAACTACTAGCTAATTTTTCTCCCACTGTTTTCTACCCTCTTGGTAAAGATCATTACCGTACGTGTCATTAACTACAACTACAGGAAAATCTTCAACCACAATCTCTCTAATAGCTTCTGGACCAAGTTCTGGATAGGCAATAACTTTTGCGTCTTTTATTCTCTGTGCAAGCAGAGCTCCTGCACCTCCAACTGCACCAAAATATACGGCTTTATGTTTTTTACAACTCTCTTTTACAGCCTCGTTTCTTTTTCCTTTGCCAATCATTCCCTTTTGTCCATGCGCAATAAGAGTTGGAGCATAACTATCCATTCTATAGCTCGTAGTAGGTCCTGCACTTCCAATAACTTCCCCTGGCTTAGGAGGGGTAGGCCCTACATAATAGATAACAGTACCTTTCAAATCAAAAGGTAAAGATTTATTATTTTGAATCAACTCAACAAGTTTTTTATGTGCTGCATCACGAGCAGTATATATAGTACCGGATAAATAAACGATATCTCCAGCTTTTAGTTTTGTTACATCTTCTTCTTTTAATGGTGTTTTTAATCTATATTCAGCCATTTTACACCTTTAAATAGTTATATGGGAATGTCTTGAACTGTGACACTGTACATTTACCGATACAGGTAATGAAGCAATATGACACATACGTCCTGGCTGGAAAGTTTCTATATGAACTGCAAGAACAGTTTGTGTTCCGCCCATACCCATTGCACCAATGCCAAGTTTATTCAATTCATCCTTGATCTCTTCCTCGAATGCTGCAAGCTCGGGATCGGGATTTTTTGTTCCTATACTTCTAAAAAGAGCATGTTTACTCATAACTGCAGCATAATCGAAACTACCTCCTATCCCAACGCCTACTACTAAAGGAGGACATGGATTTGGTCCAGCATCACTAATCACTTTTTTTACAAACTCTTTAATCCCTTCCTTTCCTTGAGCAGGAGCTAAAACAGTCGCGCGACTAACATTTTCGCTACCCCCGCCTTTTGCCGCATACTCTATCTCTATCTTGTCTCCGGGAATAATATCGAAATAGATTACTGGTGGAAGGTTATATCCGATTTTCTCTTTTAGATTTTCTCTAGTAAAGCAGTCGCAAGTAGATGCCCTAAGAAATCCCTCTTTATATCCTTTTTCAGTCCCTTCATATATAGCTTCTTTAAGAGAACCACCCTCAATTTTTACCTCTTCTCCAATTTTAACGAAAAAAATAGCTAAGCCAGTATCTTGGCAAAGAGGTTTTGTCTCTTTTGCTGCTATTTCAGCGTTCTCCAATAATTGAGACAATACAGCTTTACTAACTTCGCTTTCCTCTTCTTCATAAGCCCTTTTTAAGGCTTTAAACATATCTTCACTTAAATGAGTGGTTGAGTAAACAATCATATCTTTGATAGAATTTACAATTGTTTCATATCTAACCACTCTCATCTTTTATCCTCAAAATAGTTATTATTTTTTAAAGTATCAATTAACTCTCGAACAGATTCCACGCTTCTATGGAACATCTCTTTCTCTTTTGGAGTTAACTGCAGATCGATAATCTTTTCAACTCCGTTACTTCCAAGCATTACAGGAACACCATTTGTTATATCTTCATATCCATATTCACCTTCAAGAAGCGTTGAACAAGGATAGATCTTTTTAGAGTCTTTTAAAATAGCCTCTACCATAATAGCAGTCGCACGGCCAGGTGCAAAATATGCAGATGTACCTAACAATTTAACTATCTGTGCTCCGCCGTTTTTAGTAAGCTCAACTATTTCTGCAAGTTCTTGCGGTGTTAAAAGGTCAGTTATAGGAATACCTGCCACAGTAGAATATCTAGGCAACGGAACCATATAGTCACCATGACCGCCAATTACGGTAGCTCTTATCTGTCCCGCACCAAAACCGAGCTTTTCATGAATAAAATGTGTCATTCTCGCTCCGTCAAGTATGCCAGCCATTCCTATAACTCTATTTTTAGGAAATCCGCTCTTTTTTAAAGCAACATATGTCATAGTATCAAGTGGATTTGTAACAATTATCAAAACCGCATCGGGGGCGTATTTTTTAACCTCTTCTACTATCTCACTAACTATATCGGCATTTTTAAACAAAAGATCGTCTCTACTCATTCCTGGTTTTCTTGGAAAACCTGCCGTTATAACCACGACTCTTGAGTCTTTTATATCTTCATAACTTTCAGCCGCTCTAACAATAGAATGGCTTCTTAGAGCCGCAGCGGCCTGATTCATATCTAGAGCTTTTCCTTTTGCTCTATTGACATCTCTATCGACAAGAATTACCTCATGGCATAATCCTTGCATAGCGATCGAAAAGGCGACAATACTTCCAACATTACCACCTGCTCCAACAACTGATACTTTTGAACTTGCCATATACATCTCCTTCATATTTAGCAGAAGCAAAAGCTTCTGCTTTAAATTTTTTATATAGAATTGATAATTGAATTAAATACCGCACTCGGTCTCATAGCTTTCTCAGCTTTTTCATCATTTGGATGATAATAACCGCCAATATCTTGAGGTTTACCCTCTGTTGCGGCAATTTCAGCTAAGATTTTCTCTTCATTGTCGCTTAACTCTTTTGCAACTTTAGCAAATTTTTCAGCAAGTTCAGCGTCTTCATTTTGCTCTGCTAGCGCTTCCGCCCAAAATTTTGCCAGATAGAAATGGCTTCCTCTATTATCTAACTCTCCAACTTTTCTTTTTGGAGTCATATCTTTATCTAAATACTGACCAACAGCTTTATCTAAAGCATCAGCCACAATATTGGCTTTTTCACTTGCTCCTTGTTTAACGGCAAGTTTTAGCGACTCAACTAGCGCCATAAACTCACCTAAACTATCCCATCTTAGGTGTCCCTCTTTGATAAACTGTTCAACGTGCTTAGGCGCACTTCCTCCAGCACCAGTTTCAAATACTCCGCCACCATTTAATAGAGGAACGATAGATAGAGTCCTAGCGCTTGTTCCAACCTCAATAATTGGGAAAAGGTCTGTTAAATAGTCTCTTAAAACGTTACCAGTAACAGCTATCGTTCCTTTCCCATTTCTAAATCTTTTTAAAGTATACGTCATAGCTTGCTCAGGAGCCATTATGTGATACTCTACGCCAGTCAAGTCTTCGTTTCTCAACGTTGCAACCACTTTTTTTATCAAATTTGCATCGTGGGCTCTGTTGCTATCTAACCAGAAAACTATAGGATATCCGCTCTCTTTTGCTCTTCTAACCGCTAGTTTTACCCAGTCAACAATAGCGTCATCTTTAGCGCTATACGCTCTCCAAATATCCCCCTCTTCAACTTCGTGGCACATTAAAGTGTTTCCATCTTCATCGATCGTTTTTATATATCCGTCAGCTGGAGGGAAAAATGTTTTATCGTGGCTTCCATACTCTTCAGCTTTTTTAGCCATCAATCCTATGTTTTGAACAGTACCTACTTTAGCAGGATCAAACTGTCCGTTTTTAACGATATCAGAAACTATTTTTTTATACATTCTAGCATAAGTTCTATCTGGAACAGTTATAACACAATCTTCAACCTCTCCACTTGGACCCCAGCCTTTTAGTCCATTTTTTATAACAGCAGGTATAGAGGCATCAATGATAACGTCGTTTGGCGCATGAAGGTTGGTGATACCCGCATCACTATCAACCATATACATTCTAGGCTGCTCTTTATAGATCTCATCAATACAATCTTTTATATCTTGCTGTACGCCTTCTGGTAGTCTTTCTAGTTTATTGTATAGATCAACAAGACCGTTATTTGGATTAAATCCAATGCTCTCAAGCTCTTTGCCAAACTTATCGAAAAGCTTCTTATAATAAACTCTAATAGCATCACCTATATAGACAGGATCAGAAACTTTCATCATTGTAGCTTTAACATGAAGAGAGAAAAGTATATCTTTATCTTTTGCTTCGTTAATCACCTCTTCATAAAAACACTTTAACTCTTTTCTATTTAATGAAGCTGCACTAAAAACTTCACCTTTTAAAACTTCTACTTCTTTTAAAACTTCAGTTTTGCTGCCGTCTTTTGATTCGAATATCAATTTTACAGTTTGATCTTTGTCAGATATAAAAGATTGCTCATTTTGATAAAAATCATTTTTTTCCATATGTGCAACGAAACTTTTGCTATCTGGAGATACATCTCTCATTTTATGAGGATGTTTTTTAGCATATTGTTTAACTGCTTCTGAAAGTCTTCTATCAGAGTTTCCTTGTCTTAAAACTGGATTCACAACCGAACCGACGCATCTTAAATATCTTTGCTGAATCTCAACCTCTTCGGCACTCTTTGGCTCCTCCGGATAATCAGGAATGTCATATCCTTGAGATTGCAACTCTTTAATCGCCGCAACCAATTGCGGAACTGACGCGGAAATGTTTGGAAGTTTCATAATATTGGCTTCTGGTTTTAAAACAAGTTCTCCCATATACGACAGTTCGTCTGGTACTCTTTGATCTTCTGGTAATCTATCAGAAAACTGCGCCAGTATTCTGCCGGCTAAAGAGATATCTCTCAACTCTATATCAATCCCGCTATCTTTTGTATAAGCTCTTGCAATCGGCAACAAAGAATAAGTCGCAAGTGCAGGAGCCTCATCTATTTTTGTCCAAATTATTTTCGCCATTATCTCTCCTTTTTTATGATTGATTATTAAGTATTCTAATAGTAACAATTTGTTGATTTAATTTTTATCAATTAGAGCTATTATTGTAAAAGAGTTGTAAATTATGTTTCATTTTTTCACAGCTTTTATATTTGTTAGATGTCTTTTATAAGAGGAAGTAAATATATGATTGCCATTTTTACCTTTTACAAAATATAAATAATTTACTTTTGCAGGAAAAATAGCGGCTTTTATAGCTTCTTTACTTACACAGCAAACCGGAAAAGGAGGAAGTCCTTTAAATTTGTATGTGTTAAAGGGGCTATTATCGTTTCTAATTCTTTTTTTCGTTATTTTTACATGAGAATATTTTCCATAGTTTAATGCACCATCCATTTGTAAAGGCATTCCTAGTTTAAGTCTATTATATATAACAGCGCTTATAAGTGGCATCTCTTGTTCGTTTGCGGCCTCTTTTTGTATAATTGACGCTATAGTTATATACTTTTTAAACCATCTCTCTTTATCATATTTACCAAAAAATTTTTCAGAAATTTTTTTATGTCTTTTTAAAGAGGTAGATACCATATAATAGATAAAATGTTTTTCATCAATTCCGATTGGAATATGATATGTATCAGGTATTAATACGCCATCTGGAAAAGGAGAAATCTCAAGATAAAGTCTATTTAATTTCTTAAAATTAAGCTTCAATCTATCAGCAGCCTCTTTTAAAAAAATCTCTGTAGTCTCTCCAGGAATAAGTGTTACTTCAATCACGGGTGCTTTAGCTTTGGTAAGTTTATATAAAAAATCGCCTCGTGAAAGTTTTGTTATGCCTATATCTATCCATCCAGATTGTGGCGAACCCAAAAACCTCAAAAAGTATACGTCTAATGGGGTTAGTTCGAACTTTTTATCTATTAGGTATGTTATAATCTTTTTTATACTTCCTTTTGGAACATATATTACTTTTGTGGAATTTATAGGTACAGACAAATAGTAAGAAAGCATCATAATGATTATTAAAACAGTTTCTATAATAAATAAAATTTTGATAAGTTTTTTAATAGCCTCTCTCCTGATTTTAAGTATATTTTATCTCTTTTTACAAGAGGGAATAGTTATAAAGTCTTTAAAGTTACCCTCGATCAAAGTAGAAAAATTGTATCTAAAACTCGATAAAAAACTAATTTTAAAAGTGGATACTTTATATATAAAAAAAGAGAAAAAGGTAAATAGAAGTAATGATATAGAAAATTTTTTAAAAAGTTTCAGATATATTCCACAATTTTTTCAGAAAATCAAGATAAAAAATCTTAATTTCTTAAACTATCATGTTACGTTTTTATACAATAAAGGGATCTATTTTATAGATACGGACAAATACAAGTTTGCCGCAAAACTACATTTACATAATAAAACTCTTTTTGTAAAGGTTCAAGATTTTTACTATAAAAAATATGGACTCTTTTTAAAAGGGAGTTCTGTTATAAACCTGATAAACAAAAATATCTCATTTAATGGTGATTACCTTATTCAAGATATTAAAGGAAAAATAAAAGCTTCCCTTGAAAATAACATACTTAAGTTTAATATTGATTCGCAATATTTCAATAACGAATCATTAAAAAAAATCACAGAACTCTTTACTCTACATAAGACTATAAAAAATTGGATATATAAAAAAATAGTAGCAAACAAATATAGATTGGAGTATTTAAATGGTGAAATCGATTTAAAATCAAAAAATCTATATGTTCCAAAAAATTTTTCCGGAATCGCTTATGCATATAATTCAAAGATTAAATTTAATGAAAAACTTCCTCCTGTAAAGAGTGAAAAAATAACTCTAACTTTTAAGAATGATTCTCTATATTTTCAATTAAAGAATCCTGTCTATCTTAATAAAAATCTAAAAGATAGTTTTGTTGTTATCAAAAATCTAACTAGCAAAAATTCATATATTGATATAGTCATAAAAACTGCATCACCTATTGATAATGAGATAATACAACTTGTAAAAGCATATAACATAGAACTACCGATATACCAAAAAAAAGGTATTACAAATGGAGTTTTACGAATTATAGTTACATTTAAAAATGGTAAAGTTGATTTAGAAGGCACTTTTGTTGCAAAAAACTCAATTTTATCTCTAAAAGATATAGATCTTCACATAAAAAATACTACAGTAAGACTAAAAAATAACACTATTTATATAGAACCTTCCGATATAGAGATAAAAAATATTATAAAGTCTACTGCTAGTGGAAAAATTGATCTAAATAAAAAAATAGCAAATATAAAAATTAATAACTCTAAAATAAAAATATTGGCCAACAATGTAGAAATTTTAGATATTAATAATTTTGAAGATACATTAATAATAGATTTTTCAAAACAAGATAGTGTTTATATCTCAATAAACAGATTTTATACCGATATTTTTATAGAAAAAAATCTAACCAAATTCCATATCAAAGATTTAAAACACATTTCAGCATTTTCAAAACCCCTTAAAGAATTAAATATAAAAGAAGGGACTCTTTTTGTAACCACTAAAGATTATAAAAATTTCCAAATAAAATCGCATATTATTAAACCTAACGAAATTTTATACTTTAATAATTGTCCCGTCACTGATTTTAATATAGAAGGAGAAATTAAAACAGATGAAAGTAGTTTTATAATCAATGAAGGAAAGATCAAAGTAATTTATGATGAGATTATCAAGATCTATTTAAATGATTATGATATAAAATTAAAAGAGAAAAATAATAAAGAAAAAATATCTTATAAACTTCCAGATTTTCAATTACACGCAAAATCCTCTTCAATAGAGTTTATGAAACATTTAATACTAAGTGATCAATATATCATTACTCATAAAAACGGCCTTTTCGATTTTGAAAATATCTATCGCGATTCTAAAATTAATATTGAGGGAACTCCAGAAAAATTTTATATTAAAGCGACAAAGCTAAATGATACGTTTGTAAAGAAATTTCTCAATATCAAAAATATATATGGAGGAGAATATAACCTTATTGCCGTAGGAAATATGAACTATCTAAAAGGAAAAATAACTATATACAATTCAATTTTAAAAGACATGGCACTTTTAAATAATATTATGGCTTTTTTAAATACCATCCCATCACTAGTAACATTTTCAGATCCAGGTTATAGTAAAAAAGGATATAAAATTAAAGAAGGAAAAATTGATTTTAAATTTGAAAAAGGAGTCTTTTATATTAATAATTTAAACTTTATAGGAAAAAGTTTAAATATAGAAGGTAAAGGATTACTAAATTTAAATTCAAAAACTATCGATATGATCTTAACTTTGAAAACATTTAAAAAAATTTCTACACTATTAAGTAAAATCCCTCTTGCAGGATATATACTCTTTGGCAAAGACAATTGTGTATCTACACAACTTAAAGTTAAAGGAGATATAAATAAACCGAGAATCTCAACAAAACTCCCCGAAGAGGTTATAAAAGCACCCATAAATATTATCAAAAGAACGTTACAATCACCTTTTAAACTTTTTGAATAAATACTTTATTCATTTCTCAATACATTTATAATATTAACTTCAGTCGCTTTTTTTGCCGGGTAGTATGATGATAAAATAATGATAAAAACAGCCCCTAAAACAATAGAGTAAAAATCAATAAAAGAGAGTTCTAAAGGAAGTTTACTAGTTCCATATACATCGGCGGGAAGTTTAACTATATCAAAACTACCTAAAATATATATACCTAAAAACCCTAAAGCAATACCGCTTACAATTCCTACTCCTCCAATAATAGAACCAAGATAAAAAAATATCGACTTTATCTCTTTTTTCGTTGCTCCTAAAGATAACAGTAGCGCAATCTCTTTTCTTCTATTCATAACAGTCATCAACAAAGAACTCACAATGTTTAAAGAAGCTATCATAATTATAAGCATCAAAACTATAAAAAGAGCCCTTTTTTCCATAGCAAGTGCAGCAAAAAAGTTTCTATTTTGCTGCCACCAACCTACTATTCCAACATCTGAAGGCAAACTCTCTTTTATTTTGATTAAATCTTTTTGGGGCTCTTTTGAGTAAATATGAATCCCGCTAAACTCTCCTTTTTTAACACGCAATATTTTTCTTAGAGATTCAATAGTAGTATATACATAAGTTTTATCGTATGCTATAAGTCCTGATTTAAAATACCCCTTTAAAGTAAATCTTTTTATTAAAGGAGTTAAAGCAAATCCACTAGGATCTGTTTTTGTAAAGATAAACATCACCTTTTCGCCTTTACTTAAATAGAGCCTATCAAACATCTCTTTACCAACGATAACTTCAAATCTTCCTATTTTTTTATCTTTTATAGCATCTCTTAAAACCTCATTTATCTTCTTCTCTTTTTCGAAATCTACTCCAAAAAGTATGCTTCCCTCCATAATATCATCTTTTTTAACTATAGCTTGAGTAGTTATGTAGGGACTAAAAAGCAGATTTGGAAATTTTGTTTCAAGTTTTTGTAAAAGATTTTCATTAACCGAACCTAACAATTTAGGATAGATAGTCAAAGGATAATTCATAGTAAAAAGTTTTTTCTCAAACTCTTTATCAAAACCATTCATAATAGCCATAGCTATGATTAGAACCATAACTCCAACGGCTATGCCCAAAAAAGCAAGAAGTGCAGAAAGAAAGATAAAAGGTTGTTCCTTATCAAATCTTAAATACCTTTTTACAATATAAAAGACAAACTTTTTATCCATAATATTCCTAAACGATTCCAAAATAGCGAATATTAAATAAGAGAGTCAAAATAGTTATAATGAGTAGATGTATGATAATATTTCCTCTACTCATTCTTAGTTACAATAACTACAAACTAATGTAATCAGCCGTTAACCGAACTTGCTAAAACTCCCTTTTTAGGTCCGCTTTTACCGCAACAGTGCTTATATTTTTTACCGCTCCCACACGGACAAGGCTCGTTTCTTTTAGGTTTTTTAGCTCCTGTATTAGGTTTTGCAGATTCGTTTTTTACCTCATTTCCATGCTGCATTACGGCACCGGCCTTGAGCTCCTCTTCCATTCTTTTAAGTTCGGCTTCCAATCTTTTTATCTCTTCTTCCTCTTTTTCATCTCTAAGTTCGATTGTATGTAAAGTTTTTATAACTTCGTTTTTAATATTTCTAACAAGCTCCATAAATAGGTTGAAACTCTCTTTTTTATACTCTACTAAAGGATCTTTTTGATTGTAGCCTCTAAGCCCTATACCGGTTTTTAAAATATCCATCTGATAAAGATGATCTCTCCAACCATTATCGAGTATCTGTAGATATAAAATTCTCTCTATCTCTCTTCTTTGTTCCTCATCTACTACACTCATCTTCTTTTCATATTCTTCTTCCAATTTTTCGATAATATACTCTTTTAACTCTTCATAGTCTTTATCTTTAAGTTCATCTTCACTAAATTCACTTCGAAGTTCCTCTTTTAGTTTTAAAACAAGTTTTTCCAGATTAAAATCCTCTTTGGGTGACTCTGGGAAAATTTCGCATTCACTTAGCAGTTCATCTATATACTCACGCCTGTTTTCTTTTATTTTGCTATCTATATCGAATTTTGGATTCAATAATTCATGTCTAAATTTATATATAGTTTTTCTTTGTTCATTTGCCACATCATCATACTCTAAGATATGTTTTCTAGACTCAAAATGTAGAGCCTCAACTTTTTTCTGAGCTTTCTCGACAGCTCTTGTAACCATTTTGGACTCTATATGCTCACCCTCTTCTATTCCGAGTCTCTCCATAATATTTTTGATTCTATCACCACCGAAAATCCTCAATAGATTATCTTCTAGACTCAAGAAAAATTGGCTAGCACCCGGATCACCCTGACGTCCCGCACGTCCTCTTAGCTGATTATCTATCCTTCTACTCTCATGTCTTTCAGTACCAAGTATAAAAAGACCGCCTAGAGATCTAACTTCATCATCTATTTTTATATCTACACCACGTCCTGCCATATTGGTTGCAACTGTAACAGCTCCTTTTTTACCGGCTTGCGCAATTATTTCAGCTTCTTGTTCGTGATGTTTTGCATTTAAAACGGCGTGAGGAATCTTCTCTTTTTTTAAAAGTTCATGTAAAAGTTCGTTTTTCTCAATAGAGGTAGTTCCTACCAAAACAGGCTGCCCTTTTTTATGAAGCTCTTTTATCTTTTTAACAACGGCTTCATACTTCTCTTTTTCTGTTTTATAAATAAGATCATCCAAATCTTTTCTAATAACCGGTTTATTAGTAGGAATAGATATAACTTCCAAACCGTAAATTTGAGAAAATTCAGTAGCTTCCGTTTGAGCCGTACCAGTCATACCAGCTAACTTTTTATACATCCTAAAATAGTTTTGGAAAGTTATATCTGCAAGAGTTTGGGACTCCTCTTTTATCTCTACACCCTCTTTAGCTTCCAAGGCTTGATGAAGCCCTTCACTAAATCTTCTACCTTCACTTAATCTTCCTGTAAACTCATCAACAATTACAACCTCCCCATCTTTTACAACATAATCAACATTTTTTTCAAAAAGAAAATTTGCTTTCAATGCTTGATCAAGATGATGTGCGAGTATCGCATTTTCCAGATCGTATAGATTATTTACTCCAAAAAGCTTTTCAGCCTTTTCAATACCTTTTTCAGTTATCAAAATAACCCTATTCTTTTCATCTACGGTAAAATCTTCATCTTTTATCATCTGCTTTGCGATTTTATCAGCTCTTACATAGTTATCTAGTTTTCTATTTGTAGGACCTGAGATAATAAGAGGGGTTCTTGCCTCATCTATCAATATAGAGTCAACTTCATCTACTATAGCGTAGTTGTGTCCTCTTTGAACCATCTCATCCAAAGAGTATTTCATGTTGTCTCTTAGATAGTCAAATCCAAATTCGTTGTTAGTTCCGTATGTAATGTCGGCAAGATACTGCTTTTTTCTCTCTTGGTCATCATCGATCTCGCTTGTTATACATCCTACGTTGTAGCCCAAAAAATTATAGAGTTTCCCCATCTCGGTAGCGTCACGTTTTGCCAAATAGTCATTTACAGTCACTACATGAACACCTTCTCCTGTCATTGCATTTAGTGCAACTGCTAAAGTAGCGACAAGTGTTTTGCCCTCACCCGTTTTCATCTCGGCAATTTTACCATCATGCAAAACCATACCACCTATAAGCTGCACATCATAGTGTCTCATACCTAAGACTCTCTTACTTGCCTCTCTTGTAATGGCAAAAGAGTCCTCCAACACTTCATCCATAGTGGCTTCGCCTTTTTTAACCTTCTCTTTGATGGCGTTAAACGCCTCTTTTAGCTCTTCATCGCTATATTTTTCATATTTAGGTTCTAAATCGTTGATTTTTTTTACGCGTTTTTTGTATCTTTTAAGCTCTCTATCGTTTTTTGTTCCTATAACTTTTTGAACTAAATTTTTTAACATCTGTTTCCTTTGACATTTTACCGTTTTTGTATGAAATTTTATCATAATTTTAACTTTTTTTTATTTTCGATAAAATTAGATCAAAAATCAAAGAAAAAAGGGAAATAAATGAAGATTTATATAACACTTTTTTTTATTTTTACGCAACTTTTCGCTCAGATAGAGATAAACTCTTTCAAAAGCGAATTTATCCAAACGATAAAAGATAGCTCAAAAAAAAATATAAGCTACTACGGAAAAATCTATTTTAGAAAGCCTTTAAAAATTCTTTGGAGATACGAAAAACCCATAAAAAAAGATATTTATATAATAGGAGAAAAAGTTGTTATAGTAGAACCGGAACTAGAACAAGTCACAATATCGAAATATTCAGATGTTAACAATATCATAAACATATTAAAAGGCGCCCAAAAAATCACAAAAAATCTTTATAAAGCAAAATATAACGATCAAAAATTTTTAATATACTTAGATAATGAAGGGAATCTTAAAAAGATAAAATTCAAAGACAGGTTTGAAAAGGATGTGGAGATACTTTTTTTAAACCCGAAGCAAAATATCGATATAGAGGATAATATTTTTGAAATTGTTATTGATCCATCCTTTGATATCATATATAACTAATACTGCGGGTAAATACCCGCAGTAGCTTAAACATACTTGTGTACCATCTCCTCTAGAAGCTGTTCGTTCATCTGGTGGAAATTGAGGTAAGTGTAAACTTTATCCTCTTTTCCTGCAAGTTTTTTAGTAACAATTTCAACATACTCTTCTTTTGTAGGAATTCTTCCGAGAAGAGCAGTAACCGCTGCAAGTTCAGCACTTCCAAGATATACTTGAGCGCCTTTACCCATTCTGTTATCAAAGTTTCTTGTAGAAGTTGAGAACACTATCGCGTTATCTCTAACTCTTGCCTGGTTACCCATACATAAACTACATCCAGGAATCTCTGTTCTAGCTCCTGCCGCACCGAAAATTGAGTAATATCCCTCTTCTATAAGTTCTTCTTCATCCATTTTTGTCGGAGGAACAACCCAAAGTCTAACAGGAACTTGTCCTTCTCCTTTCAATATCTCTCCAAGCGCTCTATAGTGTCCTATGTTTGTCATACAGCTTCCAACAAACACCTCGTCAATATTGTGAGGTCTATTTGGATCTGCCAATACTTCACTAAGTGTAGCAACATCATCCGGATCATTAGGACAAGCTACGATTGGCTCTTTAATCTCATTTAGATCTATCTCGATAACAGCAGCATACTCTGCATTTTTATCGGCTTTCATAAGTTTTGGCTCTTTTAGCCACTCTTTCATAGCGTTCATTCTTCTCTCTAAAGTTCTTTTATCCTCATATCCTGCCTCTATCATCTTTTCAATCAATTTGATATTTGATTGAAGATACTCTATTACAGGCTCTTCATCTAATTCAACCGTACAAGCCGCAGCACTTCTTTCAGCACTAGCATCACTAAGCTCGAAAGCTTGCTCTACTTTTAAGAAAGGAAGACCCTCTATCTCTAAAACGCGTCCCGCAAATATATTTTTCTTACCCTTCTTCTCAACAGTCAAAAGTCCTTGTTTGATTGCAAAATATGGAATAGCATTAACAAGATCTCTTAAAGTAATTCCTGGCTGTAATTCACCTGAAAATCTAACCAAAACAGACTCAGGCATATTTAAAGGCATACTTCCTGTAACAGCTGCAAAAGCAACAAGTCCGGAACCTGCTGGGAAAGAGATACCTATAGGAAATCTTGTATGAGAGTCACCACCTGTTCCAACTGTGTCAGGAAGAACCATTCTATTTAACCAAGAGTGGATAACGCCATCGCCCGGTCTTAAACTAACTCCCCCTCTTGATGTGATAAATTCAGGTAATGTATGTTGAAGTTCTATATCGGCAGGTTTTGGATAAGCCGCTGTATGACAAAAACTTTGAAGAACAAAATCAGCACCGAAACTTAAAGCTGCCAACTCTTTAATCTCATCTCTTGTCATAGCTCCAGTTGTATCTTGAGAACCCACAGTTTTTGTCTCAGGCTCTATATACATTCCAGGTCTTACACCTTCCATACCACAAGCACGTCCTACCATCTTTTGAGCCAACGTATATCCAACGCCCTCTTTACCTTCTGGCTGTTCAGGTCTAGCAAAGATATTTTCCTCTTCCATTCCAAGGGCAGTTCTAGCTTTTCTTGTTAGTCCTCTTCCTATGATAAGTGGGATTCTACCTCCGGCTCTAAATTCATCAGGAAGGGTATTTGGTTTTAGTTTAAATTCACTAACTACTTCACCATTTTTTAGTATTTTTCCTTCATATGGTCTAATCTCTATTACATCGCCAGTTTCGAGATTGTCTACCGGAGCTTCAATAGGAAGTGCGCCTGAGTCTTCTGCGGTATTAAAGAAAATTGGAGCAATTATTCCACCAATTATTACGCCACCTGTTCTTTTGTTTGGCACATGTGGTATATCATCACCTATCCACCATTGAACTGAGTTGATTCCAGATTTTCTAGAACTTCCCGTTCCAACAACGTCCCCTACAAAAGCAACAGGAAGTCCAGTCTCTTCTTTTAATTTTTTTATAGTATCTTGAGCATCTGGCATTTTTGCTTTAAGCATTGATAAAGCATGTAGAGGAATATCACTTCTACTCCATGCTTCACTTGCAGGAGATAGATCGTCTGTATTTGTTTCACCCGGAACTTTAAAAACAACTACTTTTATAGATTCGGAAAGTTCAGGTCTATTTAGGAACCACTCTGCATTCGCCCAAGACTCAAGAACCTCTTTGGCAAATCTATTTGTTTTTGAAAGTTCAACAACATCATTAAAGGCATCATAAACAAGCAATGTCTTTTTCAAGGCTTCCGCCGCAGCACTAGCTACCTCTTCATCTTCATGGCTCAACGCTTCAACTAACGGATTTACATTGTAACCACCTAGCATAGTTCCCAAAATTTCTACCGCATGTTTTGGACTTATTGCAGCGGTCTTAGCATGTCCTCTAACAATATCTCTTAAAAATGCTGCTTTAACATAAGCCGCATCATCAACGCCAGGTGGAACTCTGTTTACTAGAAGATCCATCAAAAACTCTTCTTCAACAATAGGAACTTGTTTCAATAGCTCAATAACCTCCGCAACTTGCTTAGCTGTCAAAGGTTTTGGAGGTATTCCAAGTTTCGCTCTCTCAGCTGCTTCTTTTTTATACTCTTCGATAAAGCTCATACAATCTCCTTTTAAATTTAAGTAAATTTTCTAAAAATACCCTGTTATGATTTAAAATTCTACCTAATTAAAACCATAAGTATAATATATATGTTTCACAACGTAACATATAAAATTGTTTATGTGTAAAATGGTTACAAAATGAGCAAGAAAAGAACTGCAGCCATTGAAAGTAGGGAAACCGTAAAAAAACCAGCAATATATTTTCCTATAACTTTTCCTCCAAGATATATTACAATAAGCATTTTTGATAAAGAGTTTGACACAGATGCTAAGACAATAGCTATTGAAGCAGATTTTAAAGAAAATTCTCCTTTTGCACTCATATTTGCAATCGAAAGTGTTATAGCGTCAACATCAGTAAGACCGGATAAAATCGAAATAACATAAACTCCTGCATTTCCAAAATATTTCTCAACAATCGATATAGAACCAAAAATTATTCCAAATGCCAAACCAACCTTGATAGCCTCTTTTAATTCAAGCGGATTTTTAAACTCAACTTCGGCAGATGAAAGTTTAAAAGATGATTTTTTATATAATAAATAGAGATAGATATAACCAGAGAGTGTTGCAGCTAAAAAAGGATAAAAGACAAACTTTAATAGATTTTTGTCGACTATAGCTACCTCAATTATTACTCTAAAAAACATAGTACTTGAAGCCACACCTATAGTAACTGCCAAATACAAAGAAAGATCTTTATTTGCAACAGCTTTTTTTGATAAAGAGAGAGCAACAGCAGTTGATGAAACCAATCCTCCAAAAAAACCTGTAGCCAAAAGCCCTTTTTTAACACCTATAAATTTTACACTGATATATCCTAAAAAAGAGAGTCCTGATATCAACACAACCATTAACCAGATTTGATAAGGATTAAATATTCCAAAAGGATCAACTGCTTTTTTTGGTAAAACCGGTAAAATAACAAAAGTCATCAAAAAAAACAAAATTGCCAAAGAGAGATCTTTTCTAGTGATTTTCCCCTCTACTTCTTTAATTTTACTTTTTAATCCAAGCAAAAAAAGTATTAAAATAGCACTGTAAATCGCACTCTGTTTATCTTTAAAAAAGAGTAAAGCTCCCACTAAAAAAGTAGCAATAGCGGCAAACTCCGTTGTAGTACCAATATCTTTTGTTAAAACCACCGTTTTTGAATGGACATAAGTCAAAAATATAATTAAACCCAAAATTACTGAAGGCAAAATCCACTCTGTGTAGGTCGTTAGATATGCACAAAGATAACCGATAAGTGAAATAATTGCAAAAGTTCTAGCCCCTCCAAACTCTTGAGACTTTTCAAAATAGACTTGAATCTCTCTTTGCAGTCCTATCATAAAACCCAAAATTATAGCTATGGCAAGACCGCCAGCAAAATCTAAATCCATAAATAACCTTATATTATAATTTCTCTGTTCCCTTTTGAATTTGGAGGAGACAAAACACCAGTGTTTTCTAACTGTTCAACTATTCTTGCTGCCCGGTTATATCCAATTTGCAATCTTCTTTGAAGGTAGCTTATAGAAGTTTTCCTTTCTTTTAAAACAATCTCTTTTGCCTCTTCATAAAGTTCATCCAGCTCCTCATCTATTTCATTAGTATTTCCATTACTTCCTATCTCTTCTTTTAGAAATTTTTCATCATACTCAGGTTCTCTTTGTACTTTTAAAAATTCTACAATATTTTCTATCTCATTTTCACTGATCCAAGGTGCATGAAGTCTAATAAGGCCTGTAATTCCTGGAGGAGTAAACAACATATCCCCTCTGCCAAGAAGAGATTCGGCACCAAAAGTATCTAATATAACTTTAGAATCTATTTTTTGTCCAACTTTAAAACTTATACGTGATGGAAGATTTGCTTTGATAAGTCCTGTTACAACATCTACACTTGGTCTTTGTGTTGCTACTATTAGATGTATTCCCGAAGCTCTTGCCATCTGTGCAAGTCTTGCTATGGAGTATTCTACCTCTTTGCCGCTTGTCATCATCAAATCTGCAAGTTCATCAATAGTTACCACAATATAAGGCAAAGGTTCAAAACCCTCTTTTTTTGCCTTTTTATTGTAACTTTCAATATTTTTTGTTTTGGTTTTACTCATCAACTGATAGCGTCTCTCCATCTCTGCAACCATATTGTTTAAAGCAGTTATGGCCTGTTTTGATTTTGTTATCACAGGTGTCAATAGGTGAGGAATATCGTTATAAATAGAAAATTCGAGCATTTTAGGATCTATCAACATAAGTTTTAAGTTATCCGGAGAATTTCTATATAAAAGACTTACTATTATAGAGTTTATACCTACACTTTTCCCGCTACCAGTCGTTCCCGCAATAAGCAGATGTGGAAGTTTTTTTAGATCGGTTACAAAAGATTTTCCCACAATATCTTTTCCAAGGGCTATGGTCAAAGGAGAAGCCGCGTTTTTAAAAATGTCGCTCTCGAGAATTTCTCTAAGGTATATCGTCTCAATCTCTTTATTAGGGATCTCTATACCAACCACGTCTTTTCCAGGAACTGGGGCTTGAATCCTTATGGTTTTAGCTTTCAAAGCCATTGCTAAATCATCTTGAAGATTTAGTATCTTAGATACTTTTATATGGGGAGCAGGTTTAAATTCAAATGTTGTAACAACAGGACCAGTATATGTTCTAACTACATCCCCTTCTATTTTAAATTTAGCAAGCTTTTCAATAAGTTCTTTTATTTTTTTATCGATCTCCGCTTCATTGATACTACTTCTCTTTTTTTGAGGCTTTTCTAAAAAATCAAGTGTCGGTAGTTTGAAATTTTTAGGTTTTTCAAGACTCCCTTTTTCTACCGTTTCCAGAAGTTTTTTATTTTCTTCAAGCTCGTCAACTATCTCAGTTTTTACGATATCGGTTATTAAAGAGGGCTCTTTAAACGTATCAGTTTTACGTTCCTCTTCATCACTCTTAGTCTCTATAGTTTCACTATTATCTGCCTCTATAGGATTATTGGGTATAACTATTTTTTCATTTTTATTTACTTTTTTATCTTTGGATGAAACTTTTTCTACACTCTTAGTTTTTACTGTTTTTGGAAGCTCTCTTTCGAACCTAGAGGTAGTTTTTTTATATTTTGCAAAAAACTCCTCTACTCTTTTATCAAACAGCAAAATCAAAGATATGGAAAATGTTACAAACCAAAAAAGCCAAGCACCAGCAATCCCTATATACGGTTTTATTGATGAAACTATCAAGTTACCTATTTTGCCTTTGTAGAGATCATCAACAACTAAGGCTTGAAAAATCAAAAAAGAGAAAAGTAAGAGCAAATATGCTACAAGAGTCTCGAAACTTTTTTTATTAAAAATAGGTTTTTTGTATATCTTATATAAAGGATAAAGAAGTAAAAAAAGATATACAAAAGCGATATAGCCGAAATACTCTTTATTGGACAAAGAAAAAGCGTGTCCAAATTTACCAACATATTTAGGATCATCAATAATAGTGGAAAATCCGAGATATAAAAATATAACAGCTGTAATTATTAAAATAATATCTTTTAAAATGTTCTCTCCTTTAACCGATTTAAGAGTCCAATTATACAACAATTAATATAAACAAAATTCTAAATATGCATTTTTATTTATAAAATATATCCAAAGATATTAATTTTGATTTTTTTATATATTTTTTTTAATCTTATTTCAGATTTTAAAAAAAAAACTCACACTATTCAAAAAACAAAATCCCATTATTACCGATTTATAATTTTTAGTGATTTTTTGTTTTTTTAAAAGCTTTTATTAGTTTTTTTGCCTATTTTTCACACATTTTAGCAATTTTTTCAAAAAAAATGCTTGAATTTTTTAAAAAAAATCTGTACAATAGAAACGTAATAAATTTCTATAAAGGATGTGCAATGAAAAAAGCGGACTTTATCAATGCTGTTGCAGAGAAGACAGGGTTGTCTAAAAAAGACACTCAAAATGTAATAGATGCAGCTTTAGAGACAATCACTGAAGCACTAGCAAAAGGTGATGAAGTTGCATTTATAGGCTTTGGTACATTTACAACGGCTCAAAGAGCAGCAAGAGAAGCTAAAGTTCCTGGAACAAACAAAGTCGTAAAAGTCCCTGCAACAAGAGTAGTTAAATTTAAAGTAGGTAAAAAATTAAAAGAAGCAGTTGCAAACGCTTAATAACACCCTCCTCTTTCCAGCCTTCGGGCTGGATAAAACTCTCTATTAAAACTTATTTAAGTGTAAAGAGTATATAATTTCACTCGTTTTAGCCGAGGTGGTGAAACTGGTAGACACGCGAGACTCAAAATCTCGTGGGCTTTTGCCCGTGAGGGTTCGAGTCCCTCCCTCGGTACCACTATACTCCTTGCGGGAGTAGCTCAGGGGTAGAGCACAACCTTGCCAAGGTTGGGGTCGCGGGTTCGAATCCCGTCTCCCGCTCCATAAAAATTTCCTCTATTTTTTTCTACTGATTTGTGTTACTTTTTACATTACAATTGTTGTTTGAAGAATTTTTTGTAGCCTGTTTATTCATATTAGGATGCATAAACCCTTTAGGAGGATAATTATCATAAATATATTTTGCTATAGCCTTTAACTCATCTTTAGTAACTGTATCTTTCATAGAAGGCATCAAACCAAATCTTCTTATACTACCCGGCATACAAACAGCTTTTTTTAGTGAGGGATTCATTACATAATCTATAATAAAGTTAACCGCATCCTCTTTATTGCTGTAATTCTCTTTAACATGAAACATTACGCCCATTATTGGAGGAGCAACCATACTCCTTTTCTGTTTTATAGTTGGTATCGTAGCTATATGACATGACATACACTTCTCTTCAAATAACTTCTTCCCATCATAATTTTGTGAAGCAAACAGTAAAGCAGAACTCATTAATGCAACACAAACAAAAGTTTTTTTCATTATCACATCCTTTTTCTAAATTTTGGCTATCTAAAATAATACATTTACACTATTAACAAAACGTTAACTATCTAATCAAAGATTGAAAAAAGTTATACGCCGCAAAATTTTTTGGATCTAAAATCAGTATATCCTCATAAATCTTTTTAGCATTTTCTAAATTATCTGTTTTTTGATAAATTTTAGCTAAAAGCTCTAAAAAAGAGATATCAGTAGGATATAAAGAGAGCATTTTATAAGCTATTGCTTTGGCGTTTATAAAATCACTCTTTCCTATAAGAATTTTTACTAGATATAAATTGGCATAATAGTTATAATAATCAACTTTTAAAATATCGTTACATATTTTAAGGGCATCATCATATTTTTGCTGAAGTATATATATATTGATTATTCCAAGTCTTGGAGATATCGCACTTTTTGCGGCTATAGCGGCTTTTTTGTAATGATAGAGTGCATTTTTGTACTTTTTATCGAGATAATAGAGCCATCCCAATCTAAGATTTGGCGTATAAGCATCCGGATATTTTTGTATTACCGGCATTAACGATTTTATAGCATCTTCATAATCTCCCATCTTTTCATAATTATAGGAGTCGTAATAAGATTTTTTTATAATATCATCATAACTATATGAAAATATAGCCAAAATTGCAAATAAGATAATTTTTTTCATAAATCCCCCTAAAAGATATAGTTTAAAGATATGCCCGTAGCTAACACATTTGTATCTTCAGATGTTTCAGTGTCGGTAAATTTTTCATATGCCACATTAAAACTTATTCCTAAACTATTTTTTAGTTTATAATTTATTATGAATCCGCCTCCTCCTTTATGGATCTCGGCAAGATTATATACCGTAAATCCTCCGTTTCTAACGGCGTACGCCTGTTTACCTCCCCAAACGTATCCAGTAGTAGTAAATTTCCCATAATAGTTTGTAACTGAAAACTGAACAGAATGGTTGTTGTTTTCATAATCTTCAACCCGCTTAATAGTATGAGTATTATGTCCAACATTGCTATTGTTTACCGTTTCAACTATTTTATTCTCTTTAAACGTAATATAAAAGTATTGAAGATTTATATAAAAATCTCCTAATCTTTGAGTATGAAAATATTTACCAACCGATGGAGTCAATTGCCAAACGTTTAACTTTGGAGAAAAGTTTTTATATGTAGAGTAGTACCCCTCTACTCCTAAGTCGAAATTGTAAGTTTGATAATATTTTACCCCTCCAAAAAAGATCATTCCTTCATCGGTTAGGTAATCATCCGAGTCTATATAGTGAACACCTCCTTTTAATATATAATTTTCTATTCCGTAATTTGAATATACAAGCGAAAAATCGTTTTGACCAAAAGCCGGAGTATTATCTTGATAGTCTAGTTTTATATAACTATACTGAATATCTACTTGTTGCTCTAAAGTTTTTCCGTTTAGATGTATTCCGCCGTAAAAACCTTTATCCTTTACACTTTTATCTCCATAACTGATATAACCGGCAAAAGGCATTACCATATTTACTTCTTTTACTTCTGCAGCTACTAAAGATAGAGTTGTTAAGATTGACAAAATATAATTTTTTTCATTTTATTCTTCTGATTGTTATATTTTCAACCTTAATCCAGCTTAGACCTTGTACTTCGTCGATTTTTCCAAAACAGAGTATATTTTTTCCGTTTAAATTAATTTTTCCACTAATAATATCTCCCTCTTTCTCCCAGATACCTATATATAAAAACGGTTTATAACAAAAAGAGGATAAAAACATCAAAAGTTCCTTTTTAAATCCTCCAAAAACAACTCTTGGAGTTAACGTATCTTTCCAGTTGACTTTTTTATTATCGATAAGAGGAACTTTTGGAACAGCCATAAAAAACTTTTTTAGATAACTTTTATCGCTTCCTATATAATCATAAAAGTAGAATACTCCATAATCTTTAGCAAAAAAGAGTCGGTTTTTCTTCTCATCTTCAAAGAAAAACTTCCCGCTAAATCTATCCATTCCTACTTTAATACTAAATTTATCGATTTTTTTATCATTTTTTAAAACTTCATAATAATAGAGTGAATCTAAAACAAAACTAAATCTATTATCTAAAGATTTATCTGCACTTAAACTGGATATTTTTTCATCTTTTTCGGTCTTTCGTAAAAAAAGAGTCTATCATTTTTACTATATGCAACAAAATTAAAAGGAACGGTTTTCGACCCCAGATAAGAACTCTCTTGAACTTGAATATGAATATGAGGTTCAGGTGAATAACCGCTGTTACCACATAGTGCAATAATCTGTCCTGCTTCGACAAAATCGCCTTTTTTAATACGTAATGAGTTTTGGGCTAGGTGAGATATCTCTACATAAACACCATTACTCGTCGATAAAATTATATAGTTTCCCCAGTTATTGATATTATCCACTTCTCCTATCGGATTATCTTTATGATACGATACGGCTTCAACTACATATCCACTAACAGGAGACAAAACAGGTTTTTTGAATGCGTAATAATCCTCAAGATAGTTTCCACTATTTTTGTAGCTTTTACCTTCATCGTCTCTTATAACAAAATCGTAAGCGTATCTCCATCTACCCTGATGAGTCCATATATCGTCAAAAGCTTGATACACGCTCCATGTCCCGGAAAACGGCAAAAATATACTAACTTCGTTTGATCTGAATCTAAAAAGACTCATAAGATAGTAACTTAAACTGTTTTCGGGGGTTCTTTTTATGATATATGCAAACTCTTTATATTTAACAAGACGCAATACGAACAAAAAACTTATAACTGTAAAATTAAAAGGCAAAGTAAAAACTGGTATTTTATAAAGCGTCCAAAAAATTGCAGTTGAGTCCACTAATAATACTGAAATCCCCACACCAAGCATTGCCATCAAATAACTTCTAATGCCAGGTACCAAAAATATAGAGCCTAAAGCAATGGCAACCAAAACATAGTTAAATCCGTAGGGATTTAACAAAGAAGCTATAAACGAACCGCTTAGCAACGAATGGATATAAACTCCAAAATAGTATCCCGCAACCGCTAAAATTGCCATTATTCTAGAATGAAAAAGAATGAAAACAAAAAAGAGTACTCCAACCCAAAAGTTCGGCAAAAAAAGAATAGTCCCTATAGATTTAAAAAAAGAGTCTATCCAAACTGGTATATAAAAATAGACGCTTAAAAGTTCAGGATGATTATAAAGAGTCTCTAAAAAAAGGTTGGAGTAATTAAGCAACGCCAGATAGACAATAGAACTAACTATTGCAAAAGGAAGTGATAATATAGGAATGAGATAGGTCGAAAAAAGAGTATGCAAAACTATGGTAACCAAAAAGGTTAAAACAGAAGCCACAGCTATTAAAAAAACGGTTACCAATGAAAGCTTAAACAAAAAACCTATGCTCATTCCTACAAGCAAAGGATTATAGATATAAAATTCCACTTTCTAAAAATTCAGGGTCCATTCTGATATAAGCTGCAAAAATAAGAACAAAAATCACTCCCAAAAGACCGCTTATAGCTATGTTAGGATTTATAAACGTTACGATTAAAAGCAAAATACCTATTTTTTTATTTTCTATAAACAGGACTTCTGCATATGCGGCTAAAATAGAGTTGATATAAGATTTAAAACTTTTAAAACCCGCCATATCAATCAAAGATTTCCTCATTTAAGTTTTAGTTTTTCCGGTAATATCTCTCTTTTTTCAATATCGCTTAAATCCTCTTTTTCTCTTATTAACTCCACATTTCCATCTTCTGTGACCATTAAAACTCTAGGTCTATATCTGATAAACTGCATCCATTGGGTAACGTTATAGGCTCCTACAGGAGAAATAACCAACTTATCACCTCTTCTTAATCTCGGAAGCAAAATTGATTCGTCTATAACGTCAATATTCATACAAAGAGGCCCGTTTATCATAGCAGGTTCACTTATACCACTTACTTCTCTAGTCAACTCAATGTTAAATTTATACCAAAAATAGGTATATAAAAGATTTACGCCCGCATCTACAATGTAGCTTCTTCTTGAATCTGGCAAAGTTTTGCTAGCAACTACCGAAGTTACCAAATATCCAGCTTCGTCTATAAGATGCCTTCCGGTTTCAAGATAGAGTTTAGGATAGCTGTTTCCTTTCAGATTTTCATACAGTGCACTAGTTATAGCTTCTGCATAATCATCGATTGTCGGGACAACTACTTCCGGCGGCTGATAAATGCCCCTTAGATGATTTTTTGAGGCAAAACCTCCGCCCACATCTATATACTCTATTGTAAATCCAACCTTCTCTTCAACTTCATTCATAAACCGAACCATTTTAGCAGTCTCTATCTTGTAAGCGTTCGCATCTAACATAAAAGTACCTATGTGAGCGTGAAGACCAGTAAGTCTAAGTTTTCCTCCGGCTTTTATACGCTTGACCGCATCCATCGCTTGACCGCTTTCGATATTGAATCCAAAGCGACTCCATTGCGGATAGATTCCCGTATCCATATTGAGTCTTATGGCTACTGGTATCTCTAATCCAAGTTCATCTGCAACCTTTTCAAGATCGTTTATCTCATCAAAAGTATCTATATGGATCTTAGCTCCCTCTTTTGCCGCTGTTACTAAAGACTCATACGGTTTATATGGACCGTTGTATATAATATCTTTACCATCGATACCTAACTCTCTTGCTTTTTCATACTCAAATTCGCTTACAACTTCAGCAATAGCTCCTTCTTGGTGAAAAACGGCACATACGGCCTTTAGATAATTGGTTTTATAGCTCCATCCAAATTGAAATTGGGATATCTACTAGAAAATGCCTCATAAGCTCTTTTATACTTCTCTCTTATCGCCTTCTCGTCAAAAATAAACAGGGGAGAGCCAAATTTATCTACCATTTCATCGATGTTTACTCCCCCTATCGTTTTCCTAATTTTCTGTTTTGGCATAGGAACGCCGGCTTTTGAGTGACTGCTCTCTACTTTTATTATGGTAGGCTTTTCGTAAGTTTTTTTAGCCATCACTCTCTCCTTTTGTGGCTAATTCACTAAGATTATCAATATCCGTAATAAGTTCGTATGTATATCTAACCATCATCTTTCCGCTCTCATAACTGCTTGATGTATCAACATTTTTACCAAACATAACGTCTAAAACTCTTTTTGGAAGATTTACTCCCACACCCGTAGCAAAATATACCCAGGCCGGGAATCTTGGGTTTATCTCTATTAAAATAATATTCTCTTCATCAACTATACACTCAAGTTCAAAAGGTCCTTTCCATTTATATTTGTTAACAAAATCCTCAGCAACTTTTAGTAGCTTATTGTGTTTTATGGTCACACCGTTCCATATTTTTCCAAGATGCGTAGTTGTCATCTTTTTTATTACGACAAGTCCTAAAGAGTTGCCTTTACCGTCACCTGCGCCTACGACGTTAAGCTCCTCCCCTTTTATAACCTCTTGAACTAGTATAGGAAAACCCCACTCATTTGAGATTTCCGTAAAATAGTAAACGGCTTCCGATAAAGATTTGACTTTATAAGCCTTATAATAGTTTCCTTTAACGACACACGGAAATCCTATCTCGTTTACTGCCTCTTTTAGCTGGTCAATATTAAACACTTTTTTAGTTTTTGGATATAAAATTTCTAATATTTCACTAACTTTACCTAGATTCTCTTTACTTCTTAATTCAAATTGTTCAAGATTTGGCAAGAAAGTTTTTATACCTACTCTATTTAACTCCTCTTGATATTTGATATATAATGGTAATTCTGCATCTAATGTAGGAATAACGGCATCAAGACCGTAACTCTCTTTGATATATAAAAGCCTATCAAATATAGGCTCCCAACCTTGAGATGGATAAGTTAAAATATAACTCTTATCTATAACGAAATCCATATAGTTTCCAGGATCTTGAACATCGTAGCTAAGTCCTACAGTTTTAATGGAAGAGTCAGCTTCCTTTAAACTTCTCGCCACGCCAATACCGGGTCCTGGATTGTCGGTATCGTTTACTCCGCTAATCGCTACAATCATGACAACAGTCCATAAAGTTTTAGTTTCTCTTTAAAATCCAAAACATCGTTTAAGGCCTCCTCCTCTGTTACATCATACTCTTTAGAGAGTTTTTTTGCTATCTCTTTTTCTTCTATTCCTTTTGCTAAATCTTCTATAATCTCTTTAGCTGTGTCATTGAGTGTAAACGTCTCTCCGGTTGTCGGATCGAACGCAAAACCGTTTTTGTTAATAGCCAAATTTTCTATCCTCATTCTTTACTCCTTTTTGTTAATATTAACAATATAGAGTTAATAAAACGTTAATTATTTATAAAATCTAAACATAAAAACAGTCCCAAAATTTTTTTTAGATTCTACATCTATATCTATATCCATAGCTTCACAAAGAGTTTTTACGATGTGAAGTCCTATGCCCTTCCCCTCTTGATGCTCTTTATAGTATCTATCAAATATTTTTTCTATATTTTCTATCCCTATACCGCTATCTTTGATAAAGAGAGTATCTTTTTTTGTCCAAATCTTAACATATCCGCCTTTTTTGTTATATTTGCACGCATTATCTAAAACGTTTACAAGAATCTGCCTTAATGCTCCTTCATGACTTTTAACGACAAAATTTTTACACTCGATTTCCAACTCTTATATCGTAATATTTTGTCTTTATAATTTCTACCACGTCTTTAACTATTTCATAAAGATTTAACTCCTCCTTCTTGAAAGTTCTCTCCTCCAATAAAATATTTAGATTTTTGTAAAGATCAGCTATCTCTTTAGCACTGTTTTCAATTCTGACAAGCTCTTTTTTATCTTTACACTCATTATAACTATTCAACAGTTTTAGATTTAAAAGTATAAAAGTTACCGGTGTATTCAAATCATGAATCAAATCTTTTATAAACAAGCTCAGCCTATTTATCGTTTCTTGTAAAGGTTTTATGGCTAGTTTGGCTAGAAAAAAACTTATTACTCCAAAAAATAGAAGTAGTAAAACTTGAATAATCAAAACCTTGATTATCAATTTTCTTTTATGATTTAAAAACTCTTCTTTGCTTTTTTTTACGACTATAAATCCCTGTTGATATCTATTTGGAACTATCTTTTCTATACAACAATCCGTAATTTTTAGATTTCTAGGTTCAAACTTCTCTATCTTTTTATCCAATATTTCATAAAAATATCCATCTTTTTTATATCTAAAATCACTCATTTTAAGCATTCTCGCATATAAAATAAGGGAAAACTGCTCTTTTGATAAAAGAACCTGTTTTTGCTCTTTATAATAAAAATATCCCGCACTAAGTATTAAGAGGGATACGGAAGCAAAATAGATCACAAAAAATTTCCAAAAAACTCTTTTTTCATATCTTTTCAACTCTCTTCCTCCAATATATAACCTATTTTTCTAATATTTTTTATATTAAGTCCAAGTTTTCTTAGTTTGTTTATATGAACTCTCAGTGCAAGTTCACTAACCTCTTCATCTTCGGATATCTCCCAGATTATTTCATCTTTTGGCAAAGTTTTGCCTATATTTTTTAAAAATAGTTTTAAAAGCCTCATCTGAACCGGAGGAAGATGTATCTTCTCTCCATCTAAGCTTATCTCCTCTTTTTCAATATTGTATGAAAGATTTTTGTATTTTATATACTTTTTTTTATTGGAGAATCTCTTTTTTAGTAGAGCTTTTATTCTTACAAGTAATTCATCAAAATCGAAAGGCTTTTTTATATAATCGTCAGCGCCTATCTCAAAACCTGTTGAAAGAGAGTTTATATCTGTCAATGCGGTTATAAAAATTGTCGGAGTCTCATATCCAGCATCTCTAAGACTTTTTAAAAGTTCAAATCCGTCTAAAAAAGACCTTTACGTCAAAAAGCCAAAGATCAAATTTTTGATAGTACGTAGTATCCAAAGCGCTTTGACCGTCACTAACCCAAACTACTTCAAATCCATTTTTCTCTAGAAGCTCTTTTAGCGTTTCCCCTAAAGTAACATCATCTTCAACAAGCAAAATTTTCATAAAAGCTCCAGTTCGTTTTATGATATCATTTTCTATATTATTTCATCTTATTTACAATTATCTGCTTAAAAAGGTTAAAAATGAAAATAGTAGTCGCTATTTCAGGTGCAAGTGGAGTAAATCTCGGATTAAAAACATACGATAAGATTCCTAAAAATCACGAAAAATATCTAATAGTAAATGAAAATGCCGATATCGTATCATTAAAAGAGAGAGGATACAATATCTTTGAAAATAAAGAGATCTGGGAAGGACCTGCAAGCGGTAGTTTTGGAGTAGACGCTATGATGGTAGTTCCATGTTCTATGAATACATTGGCAAAAATAGCCGTAGGTATATCGGACAATCTAACCACAAGAGCAGCTAGCGTTATCATAAAAGAGAAAAAAAAACTGCTTCTATCCCCAAGAGAACTCCCTTTTAGCCCAATCGCTCTTGAAAATATGCATAAACTGTCTCTTTTAAATGTTATAATTGCACCTCCAGTTTTGGGATATTATAGTCAACAAAAAAGTCTTGAAGAGATGGAAGATTTTATAATAGGAAAATGGTTCGATCTCTTAGGCATAGAAAATTCACTTTACAAACGATGGGGAAAAAATGAATAAAGTGATATATCCTGGTACTTTTGATCCCTTAACCAACGGTCATCTTGATATTATAAAAAGAGCGGCAAAACTTTTTGACGAGGTTATTGTAGCTGTAGCTGAATCAAAAGAGAAAAAACCTATGTTTGATCTTCAAAAAAGAGTTAAGATGGCTAAAAAAGCTGTACAGAATCTAAAAAATGTAAAAGTTATTTTTTTTGACTCCCTTTTAGTAGATCTTTGTGAAAAAGAAGGTGCAAACGTAATAATCAGAGGATTAAGAGCCGTAAGCGATTTTGAGTACGAACTGCAAATGGGGTATGCCAATCAGTCTCTAAAAGAAGACTTAGAAACCATATACCTTATGCCAAATCTTAAAAATGCGTTTGTAAGTTCATCAGTTGTTAGAACAATCTTACAATTTGGAGGAGACGTTAGCCATCTAGTGCCTAAAGAGATTTTGGAAGATTTAGTTATTGGGAATTAGGCATTGGGAATTGGGAATTAGGAGTATGATAAATAATATAAAAAAATTAAACTCCATACTCCTTACTCCCTACTCTATACTAAATTATTGGAGAGATAATGTATGTCATTTTAGAAGGAATAGACAGAGTCGGAAAAAGCACGCAAATTGAACTTTTAAAAAAAGAGTTTAAAGATGCAATCTTTACAAAAGAACCAGGCGGAACCGAATTTGGTAAAAAGATAAGAGAAATTGTACTATATGAAAAAGAGATAAGTCCAATTGCTGAGATTTTTCTCTTTTTGGCTGATAGAAACGAGCATATACAAAAAGTTATAAAACCAAATATTGACAGACTAATTATTAGCGACAGAGGTTTTGTCTCCGGTATTGCATACGCAAAAGTAAAATCAAATCTAAGTATTGAAAAACTTTTAAAACTCAATCTTACGGCGATGGAAGATATAGTACCAGATAAAATCATACTAATCAAAATAGATGAGTCTGAATTAAAAAAAAGAATGCATATCCAAGAATTGGATTCTATAGAAAAAAGAGGAATTGAATATCTTTTAGAAGTACAAAAAATTATGGAAGAGACTATAAAAAAACTTTCTATTCAATATCTTCTTATCGATGCTAAATTGACTATAGAGGAAATAAACGAAAAAATCGTAGATTTCATTAAAAAGGTTTGATATGGCAATAAAAGCTTTAAGAGGAATGAAAGATATACTCCCTCCGCTTAGTGAAAAATATCTATATTTTCTACAAAACGCGAGCCGCCTTGCGGAAAATTTCGGATTTAAATATATCGAAACGCCTATTTTAGAAGAGACGGCATTGTTTAAAAGAAGTGTGGGCGAGTCAAGCGATATAGTAGGTAAAGAGATGTATCAGTTTATCGATAAAGGCGGCAACGACGTCTGTCTTAGACCCGAAGGTACTGCCGGAGTAGTAAGAAGTTTCATAGAACATAAACTCGATCGCCAAGAGGGAAATTTTAGATATTTTTACTACGGTCCTATGTTCAGATACGAAAGACCTCAAAAAGGAAGATTTAGAGAGTTTCATCAGTTTGGATGCGAAAGTTTCGGTGAGCAAAGCGTATTTGAAGACGCAAACATGATAATGTTAGTTAAAGAGATTTTGGAATTTTTCAATATAGATTATACTCTTAAAATAAACTCATTGGGATGCCCTAAATGTATGCCTAAATATAAAACAAAACTGATAGAGTTTTTAGAAAAAGTGGAAGCTAAAATCTGTGAAGATTGTGCAAGAAGAAAAGCAACTAATCCTATAAGGGTACTAGATTGCAAAATTGATGCATGTAAAGATGTATATGTAGATGCTCCAAAACTTCTAGAAAATCTTTGTGATGAGTGCAAAAGCGACTTCTCAACTTTACAAGAGCTTTTAAAAGCAAATAGAATCGATTTTGAGGTAGATATTTTCTTGGTTCGCGGGCTTGACTACTATACAAAAACAGCGTTTGAATTTGTAAGCGGCCATCTGGGAGCACAAAATGCCATAGCAGGCGGAGGAAGATTTGATAGACTCGTGGAGTTTTTAGGCGGTAAACCTACTCCGGCTATTGGGTTTGCCATAGGAGTGGAAAGGATTTTGGATCTGATAGAGCTTCCCCAAAAACAAAGAGAAGGAGTATATCTTGGAGTTATGATAGAAGAAGCTTTACCGCTAGCCTTTGAAATTGCATCTAATCTTAGAAAAAAGATATTTGTAGAGTTTCCTTACAAGAAAAAGTCTCTAAAAGCCCACTTAAAAGGAGCCGATAAAACAAATACCAGATATGCAGCAATAATTGGTGAAGATGAGTTTAAACAAAAAAGTATCTGGCTGAAAGACCTGGAAGAGAAAAAAGAGGAGATAATAAATATCGAAGAATTTCTAAAAAGATTTGGAGACTGATATATGTTCGATTATGGAATAAAAATATGGTCAAACAACAACTTTGTCATTGAAGATGGACTTGTAAAAGTCAATTACAAAACAAAACCGTCACTACTTGAGATCACCAAAAAAATACGTCAAACAGGTATCAGGGGACCGCTTCTTTTAAGATTTCCGCACCTTATAAAAAAACAGATAGACACTCTTTACAAAGAGTTCCACAGAGCGATGAAAGTTTTCAAATACCAAGGAAAATTTAACGCAGTTTTTCCTTTAAAAGTAAATCAGTTTCCAAACTTTGTAACCTCTTTAGTATCAATCGCAAAAGAGTACAACTACGGTTTAGAAGCCGGCAGTAAAGCCGAACTGATAATTGCAATGGCTTATAACAACAAAAACGCCCCTATTACGGTAAACGGCTTTAAAGACAAAGGTATGATAAATCTTGGCTTTATAGCGGCCAAAATGGGATTTGATATAACTTTAACGATAGAGGGGTTAAATGAACTTGAAACTATTTTAGAAGTGGCACAAGAACTTAGCGAACCCATACCCAATATAGGACTTCGTATAAGACTACATAGCTCAGGAATAGGCATTTGGGCAAAAAGCGGCGGAATCAACTCAAAATTCGGTCTTACTTCGACCGAACTCTTAGAAGCCGTTGAACTTTTAAAAGAAAATGATCTTTTAGATAGATTTAAAATGATTCATTTTCACATAGGAAGTCAGATAAGTGAAATAGCTCCCGTAAAAAGAGCTTTGAGAGAAGCGGGTAATATGTATGCGGAATTAAGAAAAATGGGAGCAAAAAACTTAAAAGCCATTAATCTTGGAGGTGGCTTAGCCATCGAGTATTCGCAACATGAAAACTTTCATACAATAAACTATACTATTACAGAGTTTACAAATGATGTGGTTTTTTTACTAAAAGAAATAGCGGAACAAAAAGGGGTTATTCAGCCGGATATCTATACGGAATCCGGAAGATTCATAGCTGCCAATCACGCCGTATTGATAACTCCGGTGTTAGAGCTCTTTAGCCAAGAATATACGGAAAAAGGTCTAAAACTCAAAAAAAATAACCCCCCTTTGGTTCAAGAACTTTATGATCTATACAAAAGTATTAACAAAAAAAACGCTATTGAGTATCTTCACGACAGTTTAGATCATATGGAATCGCTTCTAACACTTTTTGATCTTGGTTATATAGATTTGCAAGATAGAAGCAATACGGAAATTTTGGTACACCTAATCATAAAAAAAGCTATAGAGCTTATGAAAAACTCAAAATATCAAGAACTTAAAAAGATACAAGATAGAGTACAGGAAAGATATCTTTTAAATTTCTCTTTGTTTCAGAGTCTTCCTGACTTTTGGGGACTAAAACAGAGATTTCCGGTTATGCCTCTAAACAATCTTGACGTTCAACCTACAAGAAGTGCATCTTTATGGGACATAACATGTGACAGTGATGGAGAAATCGATTTTAATATCGACTACCCTTTATATCTTCACGATATTGATCTTAAAAAAGAGGAGTATTTTTTAGCCTTTTTCCTAGTAGGAGCTTATCAAGAAATCTTAGGAATGAAACATAATCTTTTTACCCACCCTACGGAAGTTACGGTAGAGTTTAACGAAGAGAGATACACTCTTGAAAGGATTGTGGAAGCTCAAAGTATTTTGGATATACTGTACGATTTAGATTATGATCTAAACGAACTCCAAAGCAATCTTAAAACAAATCTTGCTAATTCCGAGCTAATTGATGAAGAAGAGAAAGAGAAGATATTTGAACTTTTGGCACTTATACTAAACGAAAATAGTTATTTAAAAATGTCACCAAAAAAGGAAAGTGAATGAAAAATATCTCACTATGGGAGATAATTAAAGAGGATTTTGCTATAGCTTTCGAAAGAGATCCCGCTATAAAATCTAAATTTGAGCTTTTTACAAACTATCCAGGAGTTTGGGCGCTTTTTTGGTATAGAATAGCAAACAGATTCTATAAAAAAGGCTTTCACGTAATTGCTAGAATTATAATGGGTATAAATCAGATTTTTACTGGTATCGATATTCACCCAGCTGCAACAATTGGAAGAAGAGTTTTTATAGATCACGGTATAGGAGTCGTTATAGGAGAGACAGCCGAGATTGGAGATGATGTTTTAATCTATCAACAAGTAACTTTAGGAGGAGTAAGTCTTCATAAAGGTAAAAGACACCCTACTATAAAAAGTGGGACTGTAATAGGAGCAGGAGCAAAAGTTTTAGGAAATATAACTTTAGGTAAAAATGTTAAAATAGGTGCAAACTCCGTAGTTGTAAAAGACGTACCTGACGATTCTACAGCAGTTGGAATACCGGCACGTGTTATTAAAAAAGGCTTTGACAAATCAATGTTAAGTCACAACAAACTTCCAGACATCGATAAAGAGATGTTTGAGTATCTCATAAAACGGGTTGCACTTTTGGAACATGCATTATTGACCGGAAACAAAGATATTTTAAAAGAAGAAGAAGAGCTTGAACATATTTACGAAGCATTTATCAAATCGATGAAAGAATAACAGAAAATATATAGTGTGAGCAAGATATAGTATTAAAAGGGAGCGTTAGAAATTTCGTGTCAGTTAGATAGAATAAAGAGAAAGAAAGGACTGACATGGAGGAGAAATTTGATTTTAACAAAGCAGTAAAAGAACTGCTTGCAGGTAAGAGGATAAGTGACAAAGATGAGGTTTTAGCTTCATTGGTGAAGCAGTTAGTAGAAGCTGCATTAGAAGCCGAGATTGAATCCCATATAGCCGATGAAGTTTTAAAGGGTAAAAAGAATCGTAGGAACGGTTATAACAGGAAAAAGATAAAAAGTAGTGACGGTAAATTTGAGTTAGCTACTCCAAGAGATAGAGAAGGCTCATTCGAACCACAAATAGTTAAAAAACACCTTCTGTTTGCAGTGATGTGAGTGTAATCGAAACGAAAAACCACAATTAGTGACGAAATCGAAGAGAAGATTCTATCGATGTATGCTCTTGGGATGAGCTACAACGACATAGCGAATCATATCGAAGAGATTTATCGCATATCCCTTTCAACTGCTACAATCAATACAATTACGGATAAAATTATCTCCAAAGTCAAAGAGTGGCAATAAAGGCCATTAGAGGCAGTATATCCATTCATTTGGCTTGATGCAATACACTATAAAATCAAAAAGAATGAAAAATATATCTCTAAAGCCATCTACACCATTTTAGGCGTTCGGCTTGATGAGCGTAAAGAGATACTTGGTTTATACCTCTCAGAATCCGAAGGAGCCAATTTCTGGCTACAAGTTTTAACAGATTTAAACAATCGAGGGGCTCAAGATATTCTAATACTGTCAAGTATTGTTCGCAATTTTCCTTCCCAGCAAGTTATATTTCATTGCATATCAAGCAACTTTAAGCTGCGCCTCATAGATTTTCATAACCTCATGAAGCTTGTCTGGTTTGATATAGCTTCTTTCAATTTTCCAATCTTTAGTATATTCCATATTATCGATTTGTGGGAAGTGATAAAATTGCAGTGAATCTTCTAGTCCTTCTTGAAGCACTTCAATTGCTTCAGGGAATTTTTTGCTAAATTCTTCAATAATAGCTTCAGCCATAAGACAAGCTTCCTTTTTGTTATTTTGCAGCCAGAACCGTTTTAGTTTTGCTGCAAAGGATTCTTTTGCTCTATGAGGTATATGGCCAATATATTACGCATAAAGCATACTTTGCACCGTTGTTGCCGCGATGCATAGACGAAACTTGCTTTAAAAGCTTTTTGAATCCCTTGATGTACATCACTGATTAAAAGAGCAATCTTTTGCACTCCTCTTTGTTTGAGTTTATCGAAAAAGCTCTTCCATACCTAACCTTGTATCGAACCTTCTTGGTCTATAACCACTGAAATAGCTTTTTCTCTCACTATTATGCTCACCTTTTTTAGCTCCAACTTTCATCTCGGACTCTATCTTCATCAACTGTTCCATCATCCATTTCATCATTGATAAAAGTGGATCTTCATCAACTACAAACTGTGTCATTATCTCTTTGAATATTTTTGTTTCATCTATTTTTTTGCTATTATTCCTCATGGATAGGCTTCCTCCTGTTTGCTTTATTCCTCACTGGGAAGTCTATCCAACTCTTTTGAAGATTTCAAAATCTCAAAAAGAGTCTTCAAGTAAAATTGCGAACTTTAGTGTACACTGTCTAAATGAAAATCAGGCCGACCTCTTTTTCCAGATAATCAACAAAAGATACGAGAGCGGCTCGATCATAATCACATCCAACCTTAACTTTACCAAATTCAAGGAGGTACTTAACAATGATGAAGCATTGACTACCGCAATACTTGATAGACTTATTCATCACAGTCATATCTTAAACATTCAGGGTGAAAGCTATAGGCTTAAGCAAAAAAGAAAAGCAGGTATTTTTACAGGGTTAAACAGTTAGTTTCTCAATGTAACAGATGGTGCATTTTTACATTGCCGAACCTCTAAACTAGTCTTGACCCTTTATTTTTTTATATCTACATACTATTTTAGAAAATAGTGGCTCATCTTTAACGCTATTTGCAAAAACTACTTGTACAAACAAAAACAAGATAAAAAAAATCTCATTTTAGTACTATTTTTTGCCTCATTTCATATCTGTTTTCTTAATCTTTTAAAAACTTTATCAAAATCTAAACTGACTTTACAAGAGGTATCTTCAAAAAAATAGCTCTCTTTAAAAAAATCTCCAACTTTTTCATATCTTTTTCCATTATGTTTAAAAATTTTTGCCCTTAAATCTTCCGGATAGACAATGACATAATATTTTACTTTTTCAGCTTCATATAGGCTAAATTTATAAATCTCATCTTTTTTTACGCTATTTTTACTGACTATTTCTACTATTATTTCCGGAGTTTTTGTAAGATATGCCTCATTTTCCTCATCGCAAGTTAATACAACATCTGGTCTAACTACAGTATCTTCTGAAATTTTATAATCAATTTCCCCTAAAACTTCACATTTTAAACAACTATCTAATTGTTCATAAAAATTTGAAATAATAGCGCTTGCAATACTTTGATGTTTTTTTACCGGTGCCGGCGCCATAGCATACGGTATACCATTTATTAACTCCCAATCCCCCTCCCAGTTTTTATAATCGTCATAAGTATAATAAATCTTATCTATTTTTATTGCTGGCATATTTTTCCCTAAAAATTAATCTCTTATATATTATATAGTAAATTTCAATTTTTATTTAAGAGCCTCTCTTTTTCAAAAATTGTGATAGTTTTGCTTGTAACTTCAGCCACTCTTTATGAAGCATTAAAGGAAACCCAGCATATATCTTTCCGCCCTCTATAGATTTTGTAACACCGCCTCTAGCGGCTATTACTGCAAAATCTCCTATCTTTAAATGTCCGGCAGTCGCGCTTTGTCCGCCCATAACAACATTTCTTCCAAGAACAGTAGAACCTGATAGTCCAGATTGAGCCGCCATAAGAACGTTTTCACCAACTTCACAATTGTGAGCAACCTGAATAAGATTATCTAATTTTGTTCCTTTTTTAATAATAGTAGAGTCAAATACGGCTCTATCTATACAACAGTTAGCTCCTATTTCCACCTCATCTTCTATGATCACATTCCCATTTTGATAGATTTTTATATGTTTTCCATCTTTTGTATGAGCAAATCCATACCCGTCGCTACCTATTACCGTTCCTGCGTGTATGATGCAATTTTTACCTATTTTACAATCTTTATATATAGTTACGTTGGGATAAATTAGAGTGTTTTCACCAATCTCTACATTGTCACCTACAAAAACACCGGGCATTAATACAACATTTTTCGAAATTTTGGAATTTTTCCCAATATATACATGTGGATATATTTTCACACCCTCTTCGATGATTGGGTCATCTCCCTTATCTTCAATGGGAGGCTTTGCAAAATATTTTGTCGCATGCGCTAAAGAGAGATATGGCTCATCGCTTATTAGAGCCGATACCCCTTTTGGAAGCTCTTGTATATATTTTTCTTGCAAAATTACCGCTGCAGCTTTTGTAGCTTTTAAATCTTTTAAATATTTTTGGTTTTCTAAAAACGACAGATCGTTAAAACCTGCCTTTTTAAGACTTTGAATCTTTGTGATCTCTTTATCTTCACCAACTAACTTTAAGCTTAACTCTTTTGCCAAAAAACTTAGTTTCATCTATTATCCTATCTTGTTTAGTGTTAGTGTTAGTTTATTACTCAATTCACTAATCTCCAATAAACTATATCTAATACACTAATTACTTACCCACTCCTCAAAAAAACTATCTCTCAATAGCTACTACGCCGCCTCTTATTATCTCTTTTGGATTAAAATTGCCAAGAGCATGTATAAAGTTTTTAACTCTTCCGGGTTCATCCGCGGCCATTACGATAATACCGTCCTTACCAACATTTACTATACTTCCGTTATATGCTTTGCATAAAGCTTCAACATCCGCTAATCTCTCTCCAAGAGGAATTTTTGCCAAAACCATCTCTTTTTCTATCAGTTCTTCATGTTCTATAACTTTATAGACAGGTATAAGTTTATGAAGCTGCTTTATTATCTGCTCAATTACTCTTGGACTACCTGATGTTACTATGGTAAGTCTCGAAAAGTCCGAATTTGGAATAGGAGCGACCGTCAAAGTCTCGATATTGTACCCTCTTCCTGCAAAAAGTCCAGAAATCCTCGACAATACTCCATGCTCATTCTGAACTAAAACCGAAATAACTCTTCTTTCCATCTTTTATCCCTCATCTTTGTATTCTAAAAGCATGTTATATAATGATCCACCAGCAGGAACCATTGGAAGAACATTTTCATATCTATCAACTATAACGTCTATTATTGCTACAACATTTTTGCTTATTGCATCTTCTAAGGCCTCATCAAACTCCTCTTTTGTCTCCACCCTATATCCTATACCTCCAAAGCTCTCAGCTACTTTTACAAAATCGGGCTGTAAAGAGAGATCGGTTTGGGAATATCTTTTATCATAAAAAAAGGTTTGCCACTGCCTAACCATTCCTAAATAATGGTTATTTAAAACTATATTAATAACAGGCAATCTATACTCAATAGCAGTAATAAGTTCTTGAATATTCATCAAAATAGAGCCATCCCCGCTAATATTTATAGAAATCTCATCCGTAACTCCCCTTTTAACGCCAATTGCCGCAGGGAAGCCAAAACCCATTGTTCCAAGACCACCACTTGTTATAAATTCGTTAGGTCTTGTAAAAGGATAAAACTGAGCCGCCCACATCTGGTGTTGCCCAACATCTGTAGAAATTCTGGCTTTACCTTTTAGCTTTTCACCAACTCTTTGAATAATCCATTGGGGTTTTAAAACTTTGTCACTATCTTCGTAAGTAAGTGGATGCAACTCTTGATATCTTTTTAGTATCTCTCTCCAACTCTCATATCTATCACTTTTTACTTTCTCTTTTGCCAATGGCAACATCTCTTTTAATACGTTTTTCAAATCACCAACTATAGGATAATCTACGTGAACCAATTTACCTATACTACTAGGGTCTATATCAACATGTATGATTTTTGCATACTTGGCAAATTCAGACAACTTTCCGGTAACCCTATCATCAAACCTAGGCCCTAGTGCTATTAAAAGATCAGCTTCACTCATCGCCATATTGGCAGCATACGTCCCATGCATTCCTACCATGCCTAAAAGCATAGGATCATCATATCTTAAAACACCTCTTGCCATTAAGGTTTCAACAGCGGGAATACCGGTAAAGGAGACCAATTCTCTAACAAGTTCGTGAGCACCACTTCTTACAATTCCGCCTCCAAGATAAAAAACCGGCTTTTTAGCCTCCGCTATAGCTTCAACAGCTTTTTTGATCTGTCTCATATTGCCCTTATAGGTAGGTTTATATGTTTCAAGCTTTATCTCTTCGGGATAATCAAACTCACCTATCTGAGCGGTTACATCTTTTGGAATATCCACGTGAACCGGTCCCGGTCTTCCGCTTCTTGCAAGATAAAAAGCCTCTTTAAGTATAAAAGGGAGCTCTTTTACATCTTTTACTAAAAAGTTGTGTTTAGTACAGGGTCTACTGATACCTACCGCATCAATCTCTTGAAAAGCATCCGTTCCTATCATACTCATTGGTACCTGACCGCTTATCACTACCAAAGGAATAGAGTCCATATAAGCAGTAGCAAGTCCTGTTACTGCGTTAGTAAATCCAGGACCAGAAGTAACAAAAGCCACACCTACTTTTCCGGTAGCCCTTGCATAACCATCAGCTGCATGTACTGCCGCTTGCTCGTGTCTTGTTAAAATATGCTGAAAATATCTATGCTTATAGACCTCGTCATAAACATTCATAATAGCGCCGCCGGGATATCCAAAAACAACCTCAACGTTTTCTCTTTTCATAGCTTCAACAACCATTCTGGCACCGGTCATTTGTTGCATCTTATCTCCTACTTTAAAATTCAAATCAGATAATTTTTATCTTATTTTATCTAAATATTTGCTTTTTAAAACTTTATTATCTATTTACTTAAATTATTTAAAAGTTTCTTACAGCCAAGTATCGCCACTCCTTCCCTTACTCCATCATCGCTAACTAAAACTTCGTCATATCCGGCTACACTCATAAGCTCTTTTAAAATCAAAACGCCTGCGATTATTAGATCTTCTCTACCTGTTCCAACAATTTTAGCCCGTTCTTTCTCACTCATTGAGACAAGTTTTTTTAATGCCCTATTTAAATCAAAAGGAAACAAAACCGTTCCATTTATCTTTTCACTATCATAGTTTTTATAATTCATCCCAAGTTTCATAGCCGCTAAAGTAGTCGGCGTTCCGCCGGTTGATATAAATCTTTTTGGCTTGCCGAAAAGTTCATAAATATCTTGTAAATAGATTTTTACCGCTTCTAAATTTTTTCTAATACCTTTTACAATGTTTTCTTTTGTTTTATATTTTTGTGCAACAGTTACAATACCAAAATCAAAACTTTGGGAAACAATCTCATTTCTATATTTTAGTATTAGCTCCGTAGAGCCTCCTCCTATATCAGCTAACAAAAACTTTTCACTCTCAATACCGAGTCTTTTTAACCTATACTCTACAGCGGTAGCGCTATAAAACCCTTCCAAATCGGCATCGATTATATCTACTTTTATTCCTGTTTTTTCCAGTATGGTTTTTATTACATTTTCGGCATTAGAAGCTTTTCTAAAAGCTGCAGTCGCTACGGCTCTTATCTCTTGATTTGAAAAATCGATACTTTTTTTGACTTCTGTCAACGCTTCAATGATTCTATCTACTGCTTCATCGAAGATAATTCCCGTTTTATTTATATTATCCGCGGTTCTTACTATCTTTTCATATTCAAACACTTTTTGCAATGTATCGCAATCTAACTTCAAAACTCTCAAAGAGTTAGAACCGATATCTATCGCAATCATCAAGATTCCTCGTAAAATCTATATCCGTTTTTCGTCAAAAGCTCTCTTATGCGTTCTTGATGCTCTTTTCCCTTCGTCTCAAGGCCTATAGATACGTTTGCGTCTCCATAAGCTAAAGAGGCTGAGGTCCTATCGTAACCTATCTGAACAATATTAGCGCCGACGCTAGCCAAAATTTCAGTAAGTTTCATCAATGAGCCGGGTTTATCTATCAAAGTAACAACAAGTTTCATTTTCCTATAAGATTTTATCAAACCTTTTTCTATGATAACAGATAACATAGTAACATCGATATTTCCACCGCTTAAAACAATAGCTACTTTTTGATTTTCTACATTTAGTTTATTATACATAAGGGCGGCAACTCCTACCGCACCGGCTCCTTCTACAACAAGCTTTTGATTTTCAAGCAAAAAAAGTATGGCATCTGCTATCTCTTCATCGTCAACTTCAACTATCTCATCCACACACTCTAAAATGATATCCAACGTTATCTTAGAGGTGTCTCTAACAGCTATTCCGTCGGCTATAGTTTTTACATCAGTTGAATCTATCGGACGTCCAAGATAAAAAGAGTTTCTCATAGCCGGGGCACCCGCAGCCGTGACTCCTATAACTTTAATAGCGGGATTTATCTGTTTTATAGCACTTGCCATTCCTGCAATCAACCCTCCACCGCCTATAGGAACAACAACCACATCTATATCTTTACAAGCTTCTAAAATCTCTAAAGATATCGTCCCCTGGCCAGCCATTACCTCTTCATCCGCAAAAGGATGCACAAAAACCCTATTTTGCTTTTGTGCATACTCAATCGCATATAAATATGCTTCGTCATAATTGGAACCGTACAGCAAAACTTCAGCACCGTAAGCTTTTACACCGTTAATTTTTGTAAGTGGTGTATTTTCAGGCATAACAATCGTTGCAGGAATTTTAAAATAGTTAGAACTAAAAGCTACTCCTTGAGCGTGATTTCCCGCGCTTGCGGCAACCACTCCCATCTTTTTCTCACTCTCATCTAGTTGGGCTATTTTGTTAAAAGCTCCTCTTATTTTAAAAGCTCCTGTTACTTGTAGATTCTCTTTTTTTAGATAAACATCACTAGAATATCTTTTACTTAAAATCGGAGCATAGGCAAAAGGAGTTTTTACCGCTACTTGTTCAACCCTTTTTTGCGCCTCTTTTATCTTTAGAAGATCTATCATCAAACTTCCTTAACTTTTAGAACTATAACGGAAGAAATAGAAATTTTGCAGTTTGAAACATACAAAATTTTCGTTAAACAAATAGATTTTTATGTTCAATCATAGTACACATGTTTTGTACCACTTTTATTCCAGACTTATGAGCTAGTTCAGCGGCTTCGTTATTAACGATACCCTTTTGCATCCAAACAACTTTTATATCCCCTCTACTTATAGCTATTTCAACAATAGGCAAAACAGCGGCGGGCTTTCTAAAAATATCAATCATATCAATTTTATCCGGTACAAGTTCCAAACTTTTATAAACCTTTTCACCTAAAATCTCTTCGCCTTTAGGGTATATTGGGATTATTTTGTATCCGGCACTTTGCAAGTAAGCCGCAACTTTATGACTATCTTTTGAAGGATCTGGAGAAAGACCTACAATCGCTATAGTTTTGACACTTTTAAAAATGGATTTAATCGATTCTTTATTTTCGTTAATTGTTGGAAATCCACAATCCATCTCTTACCTTTTAAGAAAATTTGATGAATATTACCAAAATGAAGGTTAATATCTTATTTAATTTTGTAATAAAGTAGTAAAAAGGTTTTATAGTTAGAAAATCAAGATGAATGTTGAATGTCTGCTTTTTAGTTTTAGATTTTATCTAGACTTAAAATAGATCATCCAACATTCATCTTTAAAATCAAAAAATACTCTATCACAGACCAAAAAGCAATAAAACTCTATAAACAATAAAAGCTAAAGTCCACGCTAAAACATTTGGATATATGGTATAAAACGCTCTCCAAGCCCACTGAGGTACTTCAGCGTAAAAAGTACTCATAGCCGCAATACACGGAGAATAGATCATTATTATTATAATTAGCGCAATAGCCGTTTTAAAATCGATATTTTCTCTTAATTTGTTAATAAGTGTAGTACTGTGTTCGTCAGCTTCTCCAACCGCATATAAAGTAGCCAAAGTAGATACAATCACCTCTTTTGCAGCCAAACCACTAATAGTGGCTACACTAAGTCTCCAATCAAACCCTATCGGAGAAAAAATTGGCTCAATTGCCTTTCCAACCATTCCAAGATAGCTACTTTCAAGCTCTTTAGCAGCAAGTTCATTTTGCAACACTCTTTTTTCTTCTTTACTTGTGGCAAACTCTATCTTTTTTAAATACTCCGTTTTTAGAGTCTCATCTACTGGATAAGAACTCAAAAACCAGACTATCATAGCGGTACCGGCAATAAAAGTACCTGCTTTTTTTATAAATATTTTAGCTTTTATCCACAGCTCCATCAAAAGAGCCTTAACCGAAGGAAACCTATATGGAGGCATCTCCATAACAAAAGGTTCAGGTTCCCCTTTAAAAAGTACGGTACGTAATATTTTGGCTACTACAAGACCAAGAATAGCACCGCTTATATAGATGACAAAAAGTACGTTACCTGCATTATGAGCAGGAAAAAAAGCGGCTATAAAAAGAACATAAACCGGAAGTCTAGCACTACAGTTCATAAATCCCAAAACCAGCATAGTTATTAGTCTGTCTTTTGGATTTTTAAGCGTTCTAGCTGCCATATATGCAGGAACAGTACAACCAAAACCACTTACCAAAGGAATGAAAGCTTTCCCTTGAAGCCCGAACTTTTTTAAAAAACCATCTAGCAAAAAGGCAGCCCTTGCCATATATCCGGTCTGTTCCAGAAGATTGATACCTAAAAAGAGTATTAGGATATTTGGCAAAAACATTATGATAGCGCCAACTGCTGGAATCACACCATCGGTTATAACGGAGTTTAAATCCCCTTTGGGTAGTATCATTTTAAGCCACTGAGCAAAATTGGTTACCGTTTGGTCTATATACTCCATAGGAATAGAACCGACTTGAAATGTAAGCTGAAAAAGTAGCCACATAAAAAAAAGAAATATTGGCAAACCAAAAATAGGATGTATTAATATCTTATCTATTTTATCCGTCAAACTCTCTTTTTGAGGGAGTATCATAACCTGCATTACGATACTTTTTGCCAAAGAGTTTCTCTCATCGGTAAAGATGTCGGTCACACTCTCTTCATCGAACTCCAATTTAAGCTTTTTAATACTCTCTCCAAGCTCTTCGTGAAGTTCTAAAAATATAGGAAGATCATGGACTATTTTATATATATCTTCATCTTTTTCTAAAAGTCTAATGATAAAAAAACGAGACTCCTCTTTATCATTAAAATGTGGAGATTTCATAAGAATATTTGAAAGCTTAACAATCTCTTCCTCTATTTTTTCATTGTAAAAAATCTTTCTTTTTGGTTGTGGCAAATTGTAAACTTCGATAACTTTGTCGATTATCTCATCAACTCCCCTATTCTCTTTTGCAGATGTCAAAATAACTGGAATTCCTAACAAAGAAGAGAGCTTGTGAGCATCAATTTTTCCACCGTTTTTTTCTACCTCATCTATCATATTCACTACTAAAATCATCTTTTTATTCATATCGAGAAGTTGCATGGTAAATATAAGATTTCTTTGTAAAACATTGGCATCTACCACGTTGATGATAAGATCATAATCCTCCTCTAAAAGATACTTTTTCGCTACGTGCTCTTCCGGAGTATATGCATTAAGAGAGTAAATTCCGGGAAGATCGACTATATCAATCTCATAATCCTCTTTTTTAACCAAAACCTCTTTCTTCTCTACAGTAACCCCGGCGAAATTTCCCACGTGCAGTTTAGCATCTGTTATCGAGTTTATAATAGATGATTTTCCTACATTAGGCTGACCTACCAACGCCACTTTGATTTTTTTCATATCTCGCCTCTTATTTCTTTAAAATATAAAATTATATAATAATTTGCATAATTGAGTCTAATCAACCAATATACTTTCTGCTTCCTCTTTTCTTAACGCTACTCTTGTTCCCTCAACATCTACTTCCCAAGTCTGTTTTTTAAGAGTATAATCGAGCAGTTTTAGTCTGTTTCCTTTGGCTACTCCCATAGCGGTCAATCTACTTTTGACCGGTTCTTTTGCTTTGATCTTTTTTATAACTGCTTCTTCGTCTATTTTCATCTCTACAATACTCTTCATCTCATCTCCTGAAACTCTTTTTCAAAACTACTCTAAAAATATTGTGATCATTTCTTGAATCTATTTGATCATCGATAAAAGCGCAAACAAATTGTAAATTTATATCATCCTTGAGCGTAGCTTCCACATAAATGTCATTCTCTATAGTATAAAACTCTTCTTCATTGCCGGCTTTAAAAACGCCTCTCGCAACTCCTATCGTTATATCTTCGTTAAAATAGTATTCTACGCCCAAAGTATAGCTCTTTGCGTTTTTAGCTTGAATAGAGTCTATTGTTTGTTCTTCCAGCGAGGTAAAAAAAGGACCTCCACCTAAACTAAAAAAACTTTTTGTTGAACCAAGCTCTTCATTATATGCCCATTGAATTTTAACATCTTTTACAAAAAGTTCAGTTAGAACTCCAAAAGTTTTCGTATCTATTTTACCAAGTAATGAGTCTCCACTGTTTATTGCCCTATCTAGCTGAAAAGCAAGATAAAACTCTAAATCTTTGTACAAAAAAGAGTTGCCGGCAGTTATAAAATAATCATCAGCAATATCATAAATTTTATAAAACCAAATAGATATATTTTTATATCCCTTTTCATACTCTATCGAAGCTAAAGCCATACCGTCAGTTCTTTTTTCTACTCCAATAACTTCACTGATATTAACAAATTTTGAAGCATCAATACCGTTCTCCCATCCAGCCATTTTGTCAAGTTTTGCAAATGTTATTTCAATATCTTTATAAAAGTAACTCTTAAAACAAACACCTTGAAAAAAATTTGGAATCATCATAATATCGTCACTATCAGCATGTGGAGTATCCACCATCATTCTTCCAGCCTTTAAAACTGATTTTCCAAAATGATACTTCACATAGGCTTCACTTACAAAAGCCGCTCCTCTCTTTTTTGAACCCAATAGATTTTCGTTTGTTTCATCCAAAGAAGGATTTAGTCCAAAATCTCCTACCGCATAAAAACTTGAAACTGCGCTAAAGCCGTAAAACTCTTTTGTATAAATATGTAAATGACCGCCAAATCCTAAAGCTTTTGTATCATATTTGTCTCTATTATCTTGATAAATGTATCCAAATCTAATTTCACTTTTTGTATGTTCTAGAGGCGTATTTTCACCCAACTTTGTTCTTAAAGATGTCTCTGCAACAATATTTACAGCCGCAAAAAGAGCGACAGCTACAAATACCCTTTTCATAACAAATCCTATAAATCAATTTTTGAAATAATACAAAAAGAAAACTTACCTTTTTCTTAATCTTGATAATCATTTCATTATCTTTTGAAAATAGTTTAAAACCGGGTTTTGTAATAGAATTTATTATAGTAGTGCTTTTACTTATTGGAAATCCGGATTTAATGTAGCTTGATTAGGGAATATCAAGAAATTTGTTGTATTAAAATTTGGACATCTTTAGCAATTTGCGATTTTTAATATCATAATGAAGTAGTTATAGCTATACCTCGTCACATACTTATTTAGACCAAAACAAAGTTCCAAACTAAAACTTAATATATCTATTGCAAATCTGCCTTAGGCTCTCCTATGAAATAACCTTGTGCATAGTTCACTCCAAATAGTTTGACGGCCTCAAATATCCGTTCGCTTGAAACAAATTCCGCTATGGTTTTTGCGCCTATCTCTTCCGCAATATTTTGTATCGATATTACAAGTACTTTCGATTTTTTATCGATTAAAATGTTTTGAATAATTGAACCGTCTATCTTGATAAAGTCGATATTGAGTTTAAAAATATTGATAAAGTTTGAATACCCGGCACCAAAATCATCCAGCGCTATCTTAACACCATAACTCCTTACTTTTTCAATAAACTGTGAAACTTTAGAAAAGTTGAGGATCGCTTCGTACTCAAGCAACTCGATAGTAAGCCGTTTGGTGGTTTGAGGATTGTTTTGTATGATATTTTCTATCATATGGCTAGTCTCTTCATTGATAATGTCACGAAAGGACAAGTTGACGCTAAACTCGTATGGTTTATCTTTGAATTTGTCAAACGCTTTGATTAATACCATTTTTGTAACTTCAGGATAGATAAACATATTTTTAAGCACATCCAAAAATTCCGATGGAGACATAATTCTACCGCTTAAGTCTTCAACCCGCAAAAGCACTTCATATTTTTCAATCCTACCCGTATCGATATTAAAAATTGGTTGATAATATGGATAGATCTTATTACTAGCAAAAGCAAGTTGCAAGCGTTGCGAGAGCTGAAGGTTCTTTGCGTATTCAAGCATCTCTTCACGTGTGAATCTATCAACGTTTGTAATTTTGTTTGAGTTTTGTTTGCCGTATATGATACCGAACTCCGCTTTCTCAAGCAGATGTTCGCCTACTTTTGCGTATGATCCATAAATAGTGATGTTTACGAGTTTCGTATCTTTCGGATAAGGTTGGCTCTCGAGAATATTGACAAGTTTTTGAATAGATTCATATACGTTCTCATTTTTTAGCAATACGCCAAACTCGTCTCCGTATATACGATAAACTTTTTGACACTCTTTACATTGCAACAATACTTGAGCAACACTTTTTATAACTTTATCGCCCGTTCTTTGACCAAACATTAGATTAATTTTTGAAAAATCTTTAATATTGAACAAAAAAATGCTCATACTCGCATCAAGATTTTTTACGTCGCTTTGTAGGGTAAAACGGTTAGGAAGGTGTGTTAGAACATCTATAGTGATAGATATAAGCTCCTCTTCCGTAAAGTATTGTAAAATATTTTGGCGTATAATCGCACTATAGTAGATCATATCTATATAGAGTAACAAAAATCTGTGAAAAGCCCCTTTTTGGTAAGATATATAAGCATGTTTCGCTAAAGTATGTAGGTTGTGATGCTGCTCTCGAATCTCTTTTGTATCAAACTCTTCGCTCATTTTTTCAATCCAGCATCCAAGATGGCACTGGGTTTCATCCATCTGCGGCGGTTTGGTATTGTTAGTAACGGAAGAGATAAACTCAAGTATCCAGTATATATGCAAATTAATGGTATCACGTACTTTATTTATCGTCGCGACGAATATCTTTTGAACTTTTATCTCAAAATATTTGGCGTCATTTTGCAGTTTTATATGTAAATAACCATATGCGATGTGATCAATATACTCGTTATATTCTATATATACCCGCTTAAAAAGATCTTCGATGATAAAATTAAGCTCCAAATAAGGGATCTCTTGTATCGCACAATATTTTCCAAACTCCCGTAACTCCTCAGCACCATTTTTTTGAAAAAACTTTTCTAATAGCTCTATACTCTTATTTGAAAGAAGTACGTCGCTATACTCTTTATCTATCTCTGTACTGATTTCTTTTATATTCTTTACTAAAAATGCGCGATTTATCTTCATACAAATTTTATATCATATAGATTCTTAAAAGTATATGATTTTTTATAAGCATTAAAAAAAAGAAAAACTCCTTATTGTGATAATTTCGGTATTTTCATGATTTTTTTAATGTTTGGAGTTATAAGTTTTACTAAAGTGTCTTGCAATTTCAATTTCTATTGCAAAGCTATGAAATAGTTAACTCAGTAAAACGAAAGTTTGTTTAATTTTTAGGTGGAAAACAAATAGTATATTGATGTATCGTTAATGTTTGTTTACATCAAATACACCAATACACTAATATACTAATTATTGTTCAACTTGATTTATTTGATCATAAAACTTCATCAACTTCTGCCTAACATCTGCTATCATTTCCGGAGTTGCTTTTGGAGATTCGTTCCATACGGCTTGAAAATTATCTTTTTGGGTAGAATATACACATTCGTTTAAAAATGCGTTATAATCTTCTATCGTTTTACAAAATCTCTCTTCTCCCGTCTCTTTATTTATAGCCTTTATAACCCAGCTCCCAAGTCCATCCGGTAAAATCTCAGCTTCAACTACTAAAATATCCTCTTTTTCCATAATAATCCTTTTATTAAATTTTGATATCTGCTTAGTAAAATTCGGCCACTTTATCGCCGAACTTTACTTTTTGGCCTGCAACTATTTCTAATTTTACACTATCTTTTTCAAAAAGCATCACTACCGTCGAACCCATCTTGAAATATCCTAGAAGTTCGCCTTTATTCATCCAAAGATTTTCATACTCATAAACAGAAATTTCTCTATTTTTGTTTGTCTCTATCCTACTTTCAAAAACCAAAGTCATCTGTCCTACATTCAAAGCGCCTACCAAAACGATATAAAGCAATTTAGAATCTTTTGTATAGCACTCTAAAATAACCCTTTCGTTTTCTATGAAAAGATTTATCTTTTTTCTAAGATATCTAAGGTTAACCGGATAGAGCTTACCTGGAATATGAATCACTTTTTTTATCTGAAGATCATAAGGCATGTGGTACCTATGATAATCTCTTGGAGAGAGATAAAAATTTATAAATTCACCGTTATAAACTCTTTTTTTACTCTTTTCGTCACACTCCAATAACAAAGAGTCAACACAATACTCCATACCTTTTATCTGAAAAAGTCTATCTTTTTGGAGTTTTCCGCATTCTGTTATAAGCGAATCTGTAGGAGATACAACCGATTTTTGATCTATATCTATGTCTCTTTGGTTAATAAGCTCTCTAGTAAAAAGCTCATTAAGAGTTTTATACTCTTCAGCTTTTTTAAACTCTTTCATATCCAATTTTAAAAATTTAACATACGATCTGTTAATAAATTTTTGAAGAGCAGGATGAAATCTGTGACTAGCAAATTTTCCGAAACTCTTTGAGATGATGTTGCTTATTACTCTTTTTCTTACTCTTCTCAAAAAAAGCCACTCCTTATTATTTTTATGATAAATATACCAAAAATTGGATAAAATCCCAAAACTTATTTGTTAATTGAACCCTCTGAATAAATAGAAATTAAGCGAAAGCTTTATCATTTTAGCTTGAAAATTTTATGTTGGTCATAAGAGCAAAAAAGTGCGCTCAACCCCGAAGGGGCGCTCCCCTGGCGTAGGCTATGCAAGTTTGCATAAACGCCTCGCCGTGCGGAGCTACCAACGCAAAGCAGTTTGTGCTGGCTTAACGCTCCTCCCGTTCGCACTTTTTAATAAAATTTTCAAGCGTTGCCGAAAGCAAAAATGATAACTTGCTTGAGCGAAATTTGCTATTTATTCAGAACACTCAATTAGTGTGGAGTTATGAAATACTCTATAAATTTAAACAAGGAGAATTATGCTTAGATTTGCTCCAAGCCCGACAGGCGATATGCATATAGGAAATTTAAGAGTCGCTATTTTCAACTATATAGTTGCGAAACAAAAACAAGAGAGATTTTTGGTTAGAATCGAAGATACCGATATTGAAAGAAATATAGATGGAAAAGATAAAGAGATACTAGAAATCTTGAAAAAATTCGATATTGAGTATGACGAACTTCTATATCAAAGTAAAAACATCACCTTTCATCAAAATTTTGCATATAAACTTTTGCAGGACAAAAAAGCCTTTGCATGTTTTTGTACCAAAGAGGAACTTGAAAAAGAGAGAGAAAAGGCAAAAAAAACAAAAATTGCCTATAGATATAGCGGAAAATGTGAAGAGATCACTATTGAAGAAGCATCTAAAAAAGCAGAACCTTTTGTAGTCAGAATCAAAAAACCCCAAAAAAGGATTGAGTTTAATGATATTTTAAAAGGAAAAATGGCTTTTGAGCCAAATGAAGTGGACTCTTTTGTTATTTTAAGAGCAGATGAAAGACCGACTTACAATTTTGCATGTTCGATAGATGATATGCTTCATGATGTATCTTTAATCATAAGAGGAGAAGATCATCTATCAAATACTCCAAAGCAGATACACATAAGAGAGCTTTTAGGATACACGAAAGATATAGATTATTGCCATCTTCCAATAATTTTAAATGAAGAGGGCAAAAAGATGAGCAAACGGGATAAGGCCTCAAGTGTAAAATGGCTTTTGGAAGAAGGTTTTTTGCCACAAGCGATCGCAAACTATCTCATACTTCTGGGTAACAAAACTCCAAAAGAGATATTTACTATGCAAGAGGCTATAGATTGGTTCGATCTTAAAAATCTATCAAAAAACAGCGCCAAATTTGATTTAGATAAACTAAGATTTATAAATAGAGCGCATATTAAAATATTAGATGATAAAATCTTAGCCAAACTTTTGGGTTATGATGATGAAAATATAGGAAAACTTGCTAAAATATATATTGAAGAGGCAAGTACTTTAAAAGAGCTAAAGCCTAAGATAGAAAAGATTTTTTCTAAAAAAGAGATTCCATCCGAGTATGAAAAAGAGGTTGAAGTTTTAAAAAAGTTGATAAAAGATTATAGTAATATAAAAAAGTTTGATGAGTTCAAAAAAATGTTGATGCAAGAAAGCGGATTGAAAGGTAAAAAGTTTTTCAAACCATTAAGACTACTCTTAACCGGCCAGGAGCACGGACCGGAAATTTCGCTTTTGTATCCGATTTTAAGAAAATTCATAAATGAGGTAGTAAGATGATAGTTATTTCCACACTTTTAGAAGCTGTCGCTAACATTTTACATATGGTAATCAATATCTATATATGGGTTGTTATTATAGCCGCGCTTATAAGCTGGGTACGACCGGATCCTTACAATCCTATAGTTCAAACACTCTATAGACTCACCGAACCAGTTTACTATTTTATAAGAAAATATATACCTACAGTTATCGGGGGTATCGATCTTGCACCTCTAATCGTTATTATCGTATTGCAGTTTATAGATCTCTTTTTGGTTAAACTTCTTTTTCAGCTAGCATACTCATTGCAATGAAAAAACTGATTTTAATGTTACCTCTTTTGCTATTTTCAAAAGAGGTAACATTAGATTTTATAACGCAAAAGCCCACATCTGTTGCCAAAGATTACTATATATGGCGTTTTTTAGATCAAAATATCACTTCCAATGAAGCCAATAAAGCCTTCTATCAAACAAAAAACGTAAATAGAAAAATCTTTCTTAGATTTGCAAAAAAAAGCGATGATAAATATATAAAAGAGATCGCTAGATGTATGAAACTAAAACCTAAAGAGTATATAAAAGAAAACGCGGAGTGTATTGCTGCGGGGATGAGTCCCTATAAATTTGTATCTTTAGACTTGGAAGAGAGAAAAAAAATAGCAAAAAAAGTAAAAAAGTTCGAAAAAACTTATAAAATTTTCACTGTTTTGTCTTCCAAATACCCTTTTTTTATACTTTTAAATAATGAATATATATTTTTTAACATTTTTAACCAAGTAGGAGATAAATTTCGTGAAAAACACCTTAACTACACAATACCGACATATTTTTTGGAAAAAATCAAAAATAAAAAAGGTTTTGACACTTTTGTAAATATCGCAATAACCAATCCTAAATTAAAAAAAATTCATTTTTCCTTTTTTGATATCTCTACTCAAGATTTAAGTGCTTATTCATCTTTTTTGATAGCGATTAATGCCATTAGATATTCAAAATACGAGATAGCTAAAAGGTTTTTAATATACTCTTATAATAAAGCATACTATACTTTCGATAAAGATAAAGCTCTTTTTTGGTTATACCTTATAACAAAAAATCCAAAAATTTTAGAAAAACTTACCGAATCAAAAGATATTAATATCTACTCTATTTACGCTAAAGAGAGACTTCACAAAAAAATCGATAATTTTGTCACTTTTGATTTTGAAAATAATAGCAACGATATCAATATAAAAGATCCCTTCGTTTGGCTAGAAATTTTAAATAAAACAAAGAGTTTAAAAGAGGAGGAGCTAAAAAGATTCGCTTTTAATTTTAGAAGCAAAAATCTTCTTCCGGTGTATGCTTTTTTAATGGAGAGATATTATAAATACAAAATTCATCCTTACATAACTCCATTCGAGAGTTATTTAAAAGGGGTAGATAAAAAAGATAGAGCTTTGATATACGCTTTAGCTAGACAAGAAAGCAGATTTATACCTTCAAGTATCTCTACTTCATTTGCATTAGGTACAATGCAGATAATGCCTTTTTTAGCAAAAGCCATAGCAAAAGAAAAAAATATAGATGGTTTTGATCTAGATCTTATGTTTGAACCTAAAATAAACCTCGATTTTGCCTTGCATCATATAAAATTTTTAAAAAGAAAACTAAAACATCCTCTTTTGATTGCTTACGCTTATAATGGTGGGATCGGTTTTACAAAAAGAAAAATTGTAAAAACTGATATTTTCGATGAAAATAAGTTTGAACCTTTTTTGGGAATGGAACTTGTTCCATATCCTGAATCAAGAAAGTACGGCAAAAAAGTTTTGGCAAATTATGTGATCTATTGTAAGATTTTGGGTGTTAAAGAGAATCTACACTCTCTTATTGAAAAATTAGTACCGTTTGACCGTAATCATCGCTTTTAAAGTGGAGCTTTTTAACCCCGCTATCTTTTGGAAATTTGACGAGATAGATTTTATACCAAGGTTTTACCATAGGCATCTCTTTTGTCAAAATATCCTCTCTTGACAACTCTTTTATCATGGTTGGTTCTTGATCGTTTAAAAGCAGATGGTACTTTGGATTGAGAAGACCGTTTTTTTTATCGTCCTCAAAATCGTTGGATATATAAACTCTAACAAAAAAATAGTCTCCATCCTCATATCTTTTATATATTGGATTTAGATAAGTTGCGATAATAAAAGCTTTATTTTCCATAGAAACTACAATTTCACCTTTTTTTGTATATGAAATAGCCTTTTCGTAGGGTTTGTCTTTGCTAAAAAACGCAAAACCGTTTTTATATCCGCATCCATTAAATAAAAATAGAGCCGTTAAAGTTACTATCAAAAAAATTTTTCTCATATACAGCCTTTAAAAATATTTAAATTCTTTTCATCCAATTATACAAAAACCCACCTTAACTGCCTTTTATCTATATTTTGGTAAAATCACAACAGATTTTGGTTGAGTGGCTGCTTAACCACTTAAAAGTTTTAACTTAATATTAATCTATAAACAAATTATATTATCAAAGGTAATCGATGAGAATCGCCGTAGCTTTTACCGGCCCTTCTAACAGTGGTAAAACAACAGCTATTGAAAAGATAGCGAAAAAACTCATAAACAAGTATAAAATCGTTATAGTAAAAAATGACCCAAAAGATAAAGCCAAATTTGATATAGAAGGGAAAGATAGTTACAAGTTTTATAAAACCGGGGCGGAAGTTGTAGTAACTTCACCTACAAGAACTACCTATTTTTCCCATAGAAAAAAAGAGTTGGAAGATATTATAAATATGGTAAATGATTTTGAAATAATGATAGTAGAGGGGTTAAAAACTCTCCCTTTGCCTAGAATTGCTATATTTAGAGAAAAAATAGACGAAAGCTATTTTGGTTTCATAAAAGCGGTTGCAATAGACAATAACATTGATAAAAAGAGTATTCCTAAAAATATAGATATTTTGGATCTTAACGATATTGATTCGATTATAGATTGGATATTTAAAAACGCAAAAGAGGTGTAGCTATGCATGAGATTTTTGAAGCGATAAAAAGAGGTGCAAAAAGAGTTCACGAAGCGATAAATTTTGAAGAACTCGGTTACTGTGAAGGTGAAAATTGTTCTGGTGAAAAACAACTAAAACTAGATGTTAAAAGTGACGAAGTAATAGAAGAAGAGTTATCAAAAATTAACTCCGTTAAAATTTTGGCAAGTGAAGAGAAAACCGAGCCACTTCTTATAAATGAAAACGGAAAATATCTTATAGGCTATGATCCTTTAGATGGAAGTAGTCTTATTGACGTAAATCTAAGTGTTGGTTCCATATTTGGTATTTATGAAAACGGTTTTAACGGAAAAGATTTGGTAGCTTCTGCATATATTGTTTACGGTCCGAGAGTAGAGCTTGTCATAGCCACAGTAAAAGTTGAAAGATTTATTCTAAGAGATGGAGAGTTTCATTTTATGGAAGAGATTAGGCTAGCTAACAAAGGTAAAATAAATGCACCCGGAGGTACTCAAAAAGAGTGGTACGACTATCATAAATCTATGATAGACTCTCTTTTCAAAGAGGGTTATAGGCTTAGATATTCTGGAGGAATGGTACCGGACCTTCATCAGGTTTTAGTAAAGGGTGGAGGACTTTTTAGTTATCCCGGAACAAAAGATAAGCCAAATGGAAAACTAAGAAAAGTTTTTGAGGTATTACCTTTTGCAAATATATTTGAAAAAGCCGGTGGATTTGCAATAAACGAAAAAGGAGAGAGACTTCTCAACCTCAAAATAGATAACGTTCACGATACTACTCCATGTTTTTTCGGCTCAAAATATGAGATAGATAGAGTAAAAGAGTATTATGATATAAAAGGTTAAAAATTGACTAAAGAGACTCAGATAGATAAATTTAAAAAAGCCTTGTTAGAAAAACTAGAAATTTTAAAAAAATGTCAGCAAGAAAAAAGTATTGATAGCTGTTTAAAATGCAATGAAATAATAGGCTGTAAAACAAGAAACGAATATGTAAACGCCGTATATGAGAGTATGAATAAAGGTGAAGGCGGAGGGTTTGAGTTTTAGTTTAAAATATTTATATTCTAATCGAAGATTTTTAAAAGAGGCAAGAAAGGATTTTTATGGGTAAAAAGATGTACATAACTACACCTATTTATTATGTTAACGACGTACCGCATATCGGACATGCATATACTACCATTATTGCAGACAGTGCAGCAAGATATTTTAGACTAAGAGGTTATGATACGTTTTTTTTGACGGGTACTGACGAGCATGGACAAAAGATAGAGCAATCAGCAAAATCCAAAAGAAAATCTCCAAAAGAGTACGCTGATGAGATAAGTAAAAAGTTTAAAGATTTATGGGATCAATTTGAGATTAGTTACGACAGATTTATAAGAACGACAGATTCAGAGCATATAAAAGGTGTTCAAAAAGCATTTGAAATTATGTACGAAAAAGGTGATATATACAAAGGGGAGTATGAAGGACACTACTGCATTAGTTGCGAAGCCTTCTTTCCCGAAACTCAACTAATTGAAGGTGAATTTTGTCCTGACTGTGGAAAAGTTACAACTATTGTTAAAGAGGAGAGCTACTTTTTTAGACTCTCAAAATATCAAGAAGATCTGCTAAAATGGTATAAAGAGGTAGATGACTCTATTTTACCTAAGTCTAAAAAAAATGAGGTTATTAGATTTGTAGAAGATGGACTTAACGATCTTTCCATCACAAGAACCAGTTTTGATTGGGGCGTTAAACTACCCTCTTCAATCAACGATCCAAAACATGTTATGTATGTATGGCTTGACGCCCTATTAAACTACATAACAGCTTTGGGATTCGGAACAGATGAAAAACTTATGCATTATTGGCCTGCAAACTATCATCTTGTAGGAAAAGATATACTCAGATTTCATGCAGTATATTGGCCGGCCTTTTTAATGAGTTTAGGACTAGAACTACCGTGTCACATAGCCGCTCACGGTTGGTGGACAAGAAACGGTGAAAAGATGAGCAAATCTAAAGGAAATGTAGTTGATCCAAAAACCGTTGCAGATGCGTATGGACTGGAAAATTTCAGATATTTTCTTCTAAGAGAAGTTCCTTTTGGTCAAGATGGTGATTTTAGCCAAAAAGCTCTGATAGATAGAATAAATAGCGATTTAAGCAACGATCTTGGCAATCTTCTAAACAGAATTATTGGAATGAGCGGAAAATATTTCGATTTTAAAATAAAGAGCGAAAATGTTAAAAAATTTCATGAAAAAGAATTAAAAGAGGTTGAAGAGATCACGCTCTCTTTAGAGAAATATGTAAAAGAGATGAAATGGAACAAATATCTTGAAGAGCTATGGAAAATCCTATCTATCGCCAATAAATCTATCGATACCTACGCTCCTTGGAGTAAGATGAAAGAAGGTAGGAACGACGAAGCTATGGCCACCATAGCGCTAGTAGCCAATATATTGACAAAAACCGCCCTGCTTTTACATCCTGTTATGCCTAAAACTACTTCTAAACTTGCGGATGCTTTGGGATTTGAAATTACAAAAGAGAATTTTGATAAATTTATCACAAATTGTCAGCTTTTAGAAGAGACTATTATTAAAAAAATTCTTCCTCTGTTTCCTAAAATAGAAGAACCTTTGATGCAAGAATCAAAACCGCAGGAGCAGAAAAAGAAAGAAGAGAAAAAAGATAACAAAGAGAAAAAAATAGAAGGCATCATTACTATAGAGGATTTTTTTAAAGTATCTATAAAAGTTGGGGTAATAAAAGAGGTCGAAGAGGTTCCAAAAAGCAAAAAACTTTTAAAACTCAAAGTAGATCTAGGTGAAGATAGGCCAAGACAGATAGTTGCAGGTATAAAAGAGTACTTTACACCTGACGAGTTGATTGAAAAACAGGTTTGTGTAGTTGCCAACTTAAAACCCGCAAAATTGATGGATATTTTAAGCGAAGGTATGATTTTGGCCGCAAAAGATGAGGATGGACTCACTTTAATAACACCTATGAAGCGAAAAAAACCCGGCACCCCTGTTAAATGAGAATAGAAAACCTTGTTTATCTTATTGGCGGGGAGCTTAAAAGCTCTCCTTGCGTATCGGAAATAAAAGGTTTCTCTTTTGATTCAAACAGTATAAAAAGAGGGGAACTTTTTTTCGCAAAAAATAAAAAGGATATAAACCAAGCAGTTCAAAACGGAGCGTATGCCGTTTTATTTGAAGGTTGGACGCAGATAACAGACTCGGAAATCGCTTGGATAAAAGTAGAAAACATAGAAATTGCCGCATTAAAACTTCTTAGATTTTTTCTCATACAAAAATCGATACCTATATTTAAACTATCTTCTGTTGAATACAATATCGCAAAAGAGCTTAGTAATGATAAAGATATACTTTTTATAAAAAAAGATTTTATAAAAGCTTTAATCGACTTTTTTAAAAAAGATGTAAAACTGATATTGATCAGCGATACAGATAGTTTAAAAAGGTTATCGCTCGATTATAATACGCCAAAAATCTCAAAAAAAGTAAATATTATAAAAACGTATATTTTCGAAACATCTTTTATTTACGACAATATTTTTTATGAAAGAGTTTATATAAGTCCTATTTTTATAGAAGAGTTCAATAGAGTTTTAAATCTTTTAGAAGAGCGCTTTGTTGAATTTAACTTAAAAAATATAGAAAAATTAGACCATTTCAAGCCTTATTTTATAGATAATAGATTCTCTTTAAAAGAGTTTGGAAAGAGTGATAAAGTAATAATAATCGAAAATGATTATACACTTTTGGAAAAAGAGAGGAGTTTTTTGGAAAGCGACGCTAAATGGGCTAAAAAAATTTATATAAGCGATAAAAAAACAAAAGGGTTTATATTTGAAAAAAGATTTGATAAAATAAAGGAAATTTTGTACAATGAACATTTTAATTTTGCTCTTATAGCAAAGAAAGATCTAAAACTTGAAGATTTAGAGATCAAAAAAACATACAAATCACTTTTTTAAGGAGTATTATAAATTGGAATCTTCTGACAAACCTTCGTCGAGTTTTATGGAGTTTTTCTCCGCATATTGGGATATCTTCGTAGGTATTTTTTTTGGTATATTAGCTTTTTTGGCTCACAAAAACGGCCTTCCTTTAGTAAGCACTATATTAGCAGCGATTTCAATAGGCGCACTATCCGTAACAATTTCGGAGATTGCCGAAATCTTAGCCGAAAGATTAGGCGAGCCTTACGGTAGTTTCGTTTTGACTTTTAGTGCGGTTGCGGTTGAGATACTTTTACTTTTTATGATACTAAGCAGTGGTGAACATGCTGATCCTGAAACGCTTGAAACAGTAAAAAGCGGTATAATCTCTGCTGTAATAGTCGATATGAACGTACTTTTAGGACTTGCCGTATTCGTAGGAGGTCTGGCTTTTAAAGAGCAAGAACACAATGAAGATACGTCGAGTACCTATACTACAATTTTATTTGTTTCTGCACTAGCACTTTTAGTTCCAAGTGTATTACAGTTTTCCAACGAAGCGGAAAAAAAACTTACAGAAGCGAGTATAATAATATCGATAATGTTAGCAATATATTATATTTTTATATATATATTCCAGACAAAAACCCATTCTCATTTTTTTAAATCTACTGCAAGAAGCAGGATTATGAGAATGAAAAGAAAAATCAACGAAGAGGAAGAAGAGGAAAATTATATATTCGATAAATTCTCTAACTTTATAAATTTTATAGTTATTTTTGCTCTTATACTGATGGTTGGATTTATAGCAGAGATTTTTGCTAGCGACGGTATGCCGGTTTTTAAAGAACTTGGTATATCTACAGGTTTAGCCGGTTTAATCATAGCTATCATAAGCGTTACTCCAGAAATTTTCACTGCCGTAAAAGCTGCTAAAAATGATCAGATTCAAAGAGTTATCAACATAGCGATGGGAGCATCAACGGTTTCTATTTTGTTGACTGTTCCTATATTGATGGCTCTTTCTTATATGAACGGTATTCATTTTACTTTAGATTTTAACTCTTTACAGATTGGTGCTTTGATTTTTACGGTAATTCTTGCTTGGAAAACAACCGATAATGGTGAAACCAACTATATAGAGGGAATATCACATCTAATGCTATTTATCTGTTTTGCCGTAATTGCCGCGCTGTATTAAATAGATAGAAGGTTATGGAAAATTAAAAGGATTTGAAATGAAAAGAAGAACCTTTATCGCTACTACCGCTATAGCTACGGCTTCTTTTATTTCGGGGTGTAAAAGAGAAGAGAAAAACTACTCTTCCATAAATATAAATAAAAAGAAAAAAATTGAGATTAAACTCTGTACCAGCTGGCCGGCAAATTTTCCTATAATGGGAGAAGGCGTAGAGAGATTTGCAAAAAGAGTCAACGAGGCAAGTAACGGAGAAATAGAGATAAAAGTTTTCCCAAAAAACATTCTCATTCCAGCACTCCTAGTTTTTGATGCATGTAGCAGCGGTCAGATAGACGCTTTTCATTCAGGTCCTTACTACTGGAAAGGTAAAAATGCCGCTTTTAGTCTTTTTGGAGGATTTCCTTTTGGATTTACGGCAAACGAGATGGGCGCATGGATGATGTTTGGAGGAGGATTGGATATCTGGAGAGAGATATATAAAAAATATGATCTCTATCCGATGCTTGGAGGAAATACAGACGTTCAAATGGGAGGATGGTTTAGAAAAGAGATAAAAACTCTCTCAGACCTCAAAGGTCTAAAGATGAGAATTCCGGGTCTTGGCGGAGAGGTTATGGCAAAACTTGGAGTTAATCCAATACTTTTGCCTGCCGGAGAGATCTATACCGCTCTGGAAAGAGGTACTATAGACGCTACCGAATGGGTTGGTCCTGCTTTAGATATAAAAATGGGATTTTTTAAAGTTGCAAAATATTACTATAGCGGTTTTCATGAACCCGGAAGCGTTTTGGAACTAACTTTCAATAAAAAAGTGTGGGATAACTTGGGAAATGAGCATAAAAAATTGATAGAATCTTGCGCCAATGAACTAAACTCCACTATGGTTTTCGAATTTCAAGCACAAAACGCTAAGGCTTTAAAAGAGTTAAAAAGTAGAGGCGTAATTTTAAAAAAATGGCCAAAAGAGATTGTAGATGCGGCAAAAAATGCTCTTTTTGAAGTAATTAAAGAGCAATCTAAAAAGAGTGATGATTTCAAAAAAGTTTGGGATATAATCGAACCTTTTTGGTTAGAAAATAGAGAGTGGTCAAATCTTGGATTAAAAAAATATCTTCAGATGAGAGGCTGATTAGAAATTTATAAATCGTAAAGTAGAATCAAAGCCAAAAATGTAACTTTTCTGATCTACATTTAATAAATTTAATTGCTAATTTTATAAGGTATCTTATCTTTTATGCCAGCCTTTTTAAAACCCTTTAACCTTAAACGACAACTATCACAAACCCCACATGCTTCATCTTCGGCTTGATAACAGCTCCATGTAAATTCAAGAGGAACCCCTAACTCTATAGCCTTAGAGACAATATCCTCTTTACGTAAATGAACAAGAGGAGTTTTTAGTTTAATCTTAGTTTCCTCTTTAATTCCTAGATTTATTGATCTCTCCATAGATTTTATAAACTCTTCCCTGCAGTCTGGATAACCGCTACTATCCTCTTCTACAACACCTATGTAAATAGCTTCGGCCGCCTCTTTTTCTGCAACAGCCGCAGCAATACTCAAAAATATACCGTTTCTAAAAGGAACGTATGTAATCGGAACTCCCGGTTTCAAACCATCTGTAGGTACTGCAATATTTTTGTCTATTAACGCAGAAGCGCCTATTTGAGAAAAAAACGGTAATTCTACAACATAAATCTTTGCATTCAAGGCTTTTGAGATTTTTTCAAAACATTCTAGCTCTTTTTTTTCGGTTCTTTGTCCATAGTTAAAATGCAAACCTATTATTTCATACCCTTTGTTTTTTGCTATATATGCCACCACCGCACTATCCATACCTCCGCTAATAATACAAACCGCTTTTTTCATATCCTACCTTAATTTTTTTTGAGATTTTATCAGATTTTTTTTAAAATCTGCAAACCAGGTATCTTCACTCTTTCAAATCCTGGCATTTGTTTTATTATATCCGCGTGTCCTAAAAGTAGATATCCACCTGGCAGTAAAAGTTTGTGAAAAATCTTAAGCGCTTCTTCTCTACTTTGATCGTCAAAATAGATAAAAAGATTTCTGCTAAAAATAAAATCAAATTTTCCAAGAGAGAATATTTTTTTATCAAAGAGATTTAAATATTTAAAAGTGATATATTTTTTATACATATCTTTAAACATATAATTTTTACCAACTTTTTCAAAATATTTTTCTAACAAATCTTTTGGAACATACAACACTCTTCTTTGCGTATATATACCTATTTTTGCCTCTTCTATAACTTTTGTATTTATATCGGCGCCCATAATCTCAAAATCTCTAAAATCGTTTTCAAACAAATATATTAAGATAGTATATGGTTCTTCACCGCTAGAACAAGGAATCGATAGAAATCTATATTTTTGTTTTATATCTTTTTTAATCTCTTCAATAACAAAATCAAAATGCCCTTTCTCTCTGAAAAAAAAACTCTCAGAAACGGTCAAAAAATTTACAAAATCTTGAAAAAGCTTCTCGGAATTTTTTAATGCCATTAAAAAATCTCTACAATCGCTGTAATTTATATGTTTATAAAATTTAACAATTTTATTTTCTAAAATGTATAGTTTGTTTTCAAAAACAATTCCGGTTTTTTTGTAAAAAAATTTCAAAATATCATCAAGGCATTTATTCATTTAAAAATCTTTCTATCTCTTTGATGATTTCATCTAGTGACAGGACTTTAGAAGTTGCACCAATCTCTTTGGCCCTCTTAGGCATTCCGTAAATTACGGAACTCTCTTTATTGGAGGCCAGCGTAACTGCACCTCTTTTTTTTAAAGACATTAGACCTTTTACACCATCATCACCTATCCCGGTCAATATAATTCCCAAAATATTATGTACATCATTTTTTCTATCTGCTAATGATTCGAAAAAAATATCTATATTTGGTTGAAACAAGGTTTGATAGTTTGAAAGCTGAAAAATCTCTTTTCCATTATAATTTTTATACAAAGTGTTTTTAAAAGCAGTACATATATATATTTTTCCTATTTGCAACTCCAACTTATCTTTTGTAATTTCTATTGGCAAATTAGCTATAGCCGAGATTCTTGAGACAAAACTTTCTAAAATATCGGGTTGCATATGTAAACAGATAACAATTGAGCCTTTTTGCGCTTTTTCAATCCTTTTTGCAACTTTTTCTATAATAGAGGGGCCGCCGGTAGAGATTCCAATAGCTACGATTTTCATGTTTTAAACTGTTCAAGAAGGTTGCTTAACTCTTCTATCTGTTTATAAAGATGTTCCGTTGCAGTAGCTATCTCTTCCACGCTTCTTGCGTTTGAAGATGATATATCGTTTATTCTTTCTATTTCGTTTAAAATATTTTCTATTTCTATTCTTATTTCTTTTATACTTTTAGAAGACTCTTCAGATTTTTTTACACTATTTTGCATAACATGAGATACTTCATCAATATCTTTTTCAACAATCGAAGCCGATTTAGTCATCTTTGAAAACTCTTTAGCATTTAATGAGATCTTTTCGCTTATTATATTTATACTATCAATTAACCTATTCATTGTATCGCTAATATTTTCAACATGCTCACTAGATTTTTCGGCCAAATTTCTAACTTCTTCGGCAACAACAGCAAAACCTTTACCGTGTTCTCCAGCTCTTGCCGCTTCTATAGCTGCGTTTAACGCTAAAAGATTTGTCTGACTAGCAATTGACTCTATAAGATTTAATACATTTTTAGTCTCATTTGTTCGCTCAATTAATTTTTCCAGATCTTGCACTATTTTTTCTTCATTTTTCGAACTATCTTGAACTGTTTTTACTAACTCGAGAATACTGTTTCTAGAAATATCAAGTTTTTCATTGGCTTTTTTTACCTCTTCCTTTGATTCATCAAGCCTTTTCACGGTATTTTCAAGAGGTTCTTTCATATAATTTGCTTTTTGTGTGGTAGAAGAGACAATGGTTGATTCTTCTTCGGCTCTCTTTCCTATTTCCATAGCAGTTGAGCTTAGTTCTGCTGCTATAGAAGCATCTTCTTGAGCCGCAATCTTTGCTTGATTTATAACTTCTTTTGCAGAGTTCATTGTTTGGTTTATACTTTTTGCTATAATTCCAATCTCATCATCTGTATCTATCTCAATTTTTTTTGTAAAATCTTTTTTTTCGGCTATCTCTTTTAATATATCCTTTATTTTAACAATCTTGAAACTGATAGATCTATTTGCAATAACATAACCTAATATCAATATTATAATAACAATTACAATTGAAAAAAATGTATGTGTTATCAAAACTCTTTTCTTAACTTCTATAGTTCTTGATATATATAAAAGTAATTTGTTTGACATAAAATTTTCAACATCTTTTAAAAGATCGATTTTTTGGGTAATTTTTTTGAACCAATACGAAGGTTCTATATTAAACCCTCCTACATCACCCTTTTCAATGGCAATCCTTTCCATTCTTTCAACTTCTTGAATCACATCTCCTTTTATTTTACTCTTATAATAGTCGATAAACTCTTTTGGAGCTGCTACTTCAAAACTTTTTATAAATGCCTTCTGCTCGCTTAAAAGAGTTAAAAATTTTACAAAAAAACCTTCTAAAAACTTCTCTCTTGCAAAAGTATTAGATAGAACCGCCCTCTCTATCCCGGCTCTCTCTTTAGATAAAAGAAAATTAGTGTACGCTATTAATTTTTTTGCCAATTCTGCATTGTTACTCTTTTTTGATATGAGGGCAATAGTATCTAAAAAATATCCGTTTAGTGTAGTATAATATTTTAATGCCTCTTTCGTATCTATAGAGAAATTATCGATTTCTTTTCTAACACTATCAAGTTTTTTTAGAAGTTCAAAAGCTTTTTTATACTCTTTTTTTATAGTACTGTCGATTTCACTAAAATTTTTAGACTTCATAAAAGAAATAAGTTCTGCTTTTTTAATATTGGTTAACTCTCTTTGCTCTTTAATCTCATTAACAAACTTTTTTCCTTTGCTTCCTAGAAAACCTGCCGTTCTACCACGCTCTTTTTGCAACTCATGAACTATATTTGAAATTTTTACTGATAAAACAACGCTATTTTTCAAATTTTTGTTAATTTTGTAATCCTTGTAGTTTTCATATATTAAAATATAAGAGAGTATTACTACGCTTAAAACAGATATTGCAACAAGCAAAATAAGCTTTGTTTTAATTGTAAGATTTTTTAAAAATTTCATATACAGCCTTTCTCCACATTTTATTTTATTTATTTATTTTTATATTTTACAAAGTTTTTACAATATTTTATATAAATTTTATATTTTTTTTTATTAAATAGAGTTAAATAAAGCTACTTCTGCTAAAATAACTTAAACTTTAGGGAGATAATATGATAGATTTAGATAATAGAACAGACTACGATTTCGATATAGATTTTTTGGAAAAGATAGCGCAAAATCTAACAAACAGAGATATTGAACTTATTTTAACCGACGATGCGGAAATAAAAGCTATAAATCATGAATTTAGAAATGTAGATAAACCAACAGACGTTATAAGTTTTCCTCTTGAAGAAACACCAGGAGCTTTGCTTGGAGTAATTGTAATATCTGTAGATAAAGTTTTAGAGGCTACACAAAAGTTTGGACATACACCCAAAGAGGAATTGGCACTTCTTTTTATACATGGCCTTTTACATCTTTTAGGATATGATCATGAAAAAGATAACGGAGAGATGAGAGAAAAAGAGAAAGAGATTATAGATAAATTTGGTTTGCCAAAAAGTTTGATTGTAAGAAATGAAGATTTAGATGGTTAAGTTGTTAAATTGTTGAGTGGATGAGTAGTTGAGTAGAAGAATTGGTTATAAAACTACTCAACTAATTTAACTTTTTTAAACTATTTCAACCACTTTACTACTAAACATTTTTAACTATTTTAACTTAATAATAAAGGAGCATATTTGGATTTTATCATCTTCATAATTTCTATGACGATTCTTATAAAAGGAGCTGACTTAATCATAAAAGAGGCAGAAAGAATAGCTTTGCATTTCAATATTTCCGAATTTGTAATAGGCGCTACCTTAGTTGCGATAGGAACCAGTCTTCCGGAAATGGCCGCTAGCATAGCGGCAAGTTACAACCATAAAAGCGAAATGGCGGTAGCAAACGTTTTAGGTAGTGTCATACTCAATATAACTTTAGTTTTAGGTCTCGTTTTTTTAATCTCCAAAAATATCAATCCAAAAAGAGACATCTTTGCAAAAGATAGCACATGGGCATTAATTCCGGTTTTCGTTTTTATTTTAATGGCTTTTGACGGCGTAATTACTAGATTTGAAGGTTTTTTGTTCTTGATTTTAATGGTAGGATATGTAATATTTTTATCAAAAGAGGCTACACTGCTCTCTGAAGAGATAGATGAGGATCTTGTTAAAGAGCCTTTTTCATGGTTAAAAACATCGATACTATTAATCGTTGGATTTGTAAGTGTAGTTGGAGGAGCCGATTTTGCAATCCAGAGCGCTTCAAATGTAGCTAGAAATTTTGGAATAAGCGAGTGGATAATCGGTCTATTCTTGATAGCTTTCGGAACGAGTCTTCCTGAACTTATGGTTAGTATAGTTGCCGCAATAAACAAAAAAGCAGATATGAGCATAGGAAATATAATAGGATCTAATGCGGCAAACTTCACAATTGTCTTAGGTTCGGCCGCAATTGTAAATCCGTTAGATGTTGATATTCACAAATATCTGTTTGATATATCAACAGCTCTTGTTGTTTCAGTAGTTTTAGTTTTCATAACGGCTAACAAAATGTATAACAAGGCTGCTGGTATAGCTCTTTTAACAATACTTACTCTTTTTGCTTACAACTCCATATCAAGCTTGGGTTAACAAACAAAGCAAACAAGTTTTTTAACCCTTGCCTATATTTTTATTTTATATATCCTAGTTCTATTAACTTATCATATATTTTTGAAACTATCGGCCCGGCCGCACTTCCTCCATGTCCTCCGTGTTCTACTAAAACGGTTACCACATATTTTGGATTTTTATAAGGCCCGTAAGTTGTCAGCCAAGCGTGAGAACGGCTATAATATTTTAGCTCTTCTTCTTTCATTCTCTCCTTTTCATCCTGAGGAATGCCAATAACCTGAGCGGTACCGGTTTTACCTGCTATTTTTATAGATGTCTTTATATGTGCCGTAGCCGTCCCTTTAGGATGATTACAAACTTCATACATAGCCCTTCTTATAGCTGGTAGCTTTCTTTTTTGAAGAGGTGTCAAAACATCTTCATATTTTGGTTTATACTTTTTGTTTACAAACCTTTTTGCGAAATGAGGAGTAGGAAGTTTACCTGAAGCTAAAAGAGCGGTATGTCTAGCCATCTGCATAGGCGTTACTAAATCATATCCCTGTCCTATCGATGCTACAACGGTTTCGCCTATATACCATTTTCTACCGTATTTTCTCTCTTTCCACTCTTTGTCTGGAATAATTCCTATAAATTCATTTGGAAGATCAACGCCGGTTTTTCTTGCAAAACCCAACTCTCTTAAAGTTTTTGCAATTTTATCTATACCAACTTTCAAACTACCTTCGTAAAAATATACGTCACAACTCTCTCTTATAGCTTTTTTCATTCTTGTTTCGCCGTGTCCCGTTCTTTTCCAACACCTAAACTTTCTTTTTCCTAGTTCTATCGCACCATTGCAGTAAAATGGAGTATATGCGTTTATTTTTTTTGTATCTAAAAAAGAGAGCGCAACTCCCATCTTTATAGTAGAAGCCGGAGGATAGAGTCCGTTTATGAGTTTGTTTGTAAACGGGTGGTCAAAGTTGTTTATAAGCTCATACCATTTATCTTTTGAAATTCCCGATACAAACATATTTATATCATATTCTGGAAAACTCCCGGCAGCCAAAATCTCTCCGTCAAGCCCCATAACAATAGCAACACCAGCTTTTGATTCAAATAGTTTTTCTATATATTTTTGAAGTCTTATATCTATCGTCAAAACAAGATCTCTATTCTCTTTTGGTTCTTTTTGTTCAAGAGTCTCTATCTCTTCGTTAAAAGCGGTTACTTTTACAAGTCTATATCCAAGTTCGCCTTGAAGATATTTGTTATAATATTTTTCGACTCCCGCTTTACCTATAATTCCAACAAGTTTTGCAACTTGATCTCTTTTTGCCTCTTTTTTATTTGTCCTTGAGACATAACCTATAATATGAGAAGCCAAATCTTTATTGGGATAGTATCTTTTAAACGTAGGTTCTACCAAAATATCTTTTTTTAGATTTAACTTTACAAAATGGGGAAGAACCTCTTCATAAGGAATAAAACTCACAACTTCTATAAAATCGTGATTGTAAGGAGAATCCTTTCTTTTATATTTTCTATACATTTTCGCTTTATCAAGATTTGGAAAAAGGGAGTGAATATAATCTATTGTGGTATTAAGTTCTTTGATTTTTTTCTTATATGATAGATGCGGTTTAACCTTTATTTTAAATCCTATATTGTTCACTGCTAGAGGTTTTAAATTTCTATCAAGAATCTCTCCTCTTGTGGGAATAATCCACTCTTTTTTGATCATATTTTGTTTGGCTAAAGATTCATAATAACTATTAGATTTAATACTAAGGTAGTAAACCTTGCTCAGAAGAACTATCCATACAAGCAAAAACAGGTAGAAAAAAATCTTTAATCTCATCTATCCAACAACCAACACTAAAAAAATCTCAATCAATATATATCCAAAATAGTCTGAATTTACAATTATGATATCTGTTTTAAAAATTTTATGCAACAAAAATATAAAAACAGGATAGGTAAGATAAAAAGTTACCACTGCAAAAACTTTTAAAATAAAAATTTGTAAAAAATATTTATACAGTTTCAAAAAAACATTTTTTAAAAAAATAAAAAATAAAAAAGTACTAAAAAAAGGTAAAGAGTGATCTGCTTCAAAAAAAAGAGTATAAATTAATATATAAAAATTTAACGATTTACTCTCTTTATTATTCAAAAAAAACCAAAAAGCGACACCCAAAAGGGGCGGAAGAAATAAATATATAGTAGTTAACGTTTCATATAAAATTGAAAGTAAAAATATAAAAAAATTTCTTATATTTTTTTTATCATCGATATTTCGTTGCATATAGGAAAATGTTTGCATTTTATACAATCTGCCCAGATTTTATGCTCAGGGATTTTCTCTTTTTCGATCTCTATAAAGCCCAATTTCTCAAAAAACTCTTTACTGTAAGTTAATGAGAGTATCTCTTGTACGCCTAACTCTTTACCCTCTTGGATAGCCTTTAAAACCAAATTTTTACCTACTCCCAAACCCCTAAAGTTTTCATCAACTATCAAACTTCTAATTTCGGCTAATGTTTTTGTATGAATATGCAAAGCGGTAAAACCAATAATCTTTTTATCTTTTTGAGCTATTATGTAAGATCTAATATTTGTTGCTATTTCATCATCGCTTCTTGGAAGTATTATACCCTCTTCAACAGCCTTTTTAACAACCCTTTGCATATCTTCAATATGATAAAGTTTAGGTTTACAATAGGTTATCTTCATACCTCTTTTCCAAAAACAGTTTTTATAATCTCTTTTTTAAGTTCTTCAATACCTCTTTTTTTTGTGTTTGATACCAAAATTGCATCGGGAAAATCTCTTTTTAATTTTGAAAGCTCTTTTTGTTTTAGTTTGTCAACTTTAGTAAAAACTTCTATTAGTTTTTGATCCGGTTTTCTTATCGTTTTTATAAACTCTTTTGCATCTTCATCTATCTTTAGCTTAGGATGTCTTGCATCTCTTAAAAGTATATAAACTCTTATAGATGCTCTATTTTTAACAAATTGCGTAAGATTTTTTTGCCATTCGTTCTTTAAACTTTTAGATGCTTTCGCATACCCAAACCCGGGTAAATCCACAAACATCAAAGGAAAAATATCTTCATCGCTTTTATACTCTATATCGAAAAAATTTATAAGTCTTGTTTTTCCCGGAGTTGCTGAACTTTTTGCTAGATTTTTTCTCTCCACCAAAGAGTTAAGCAAGGAGCTTTTTCCTACATTACTTCTTCCTAAAAAAGCCACTTCGCTTAAACTCTCAGGAGGAGCCTCCTTTATAGAAGGTGCAGAAGTCACGAAGAAGGCTTTAACAGCCTTTATCACTTATCTACCTTTGTTGAGTTTTCTTCAATTTTAAAGATAAATTTTACCGGTTTATCTTTATCGCCTTTTACTGAAGCTTGACCGGTAAGCCTATTTACTACTATTTTTTCGCCATATATCTTTCTCATTTCCGGTTTTTGCAAAATAAAAACATCTTTTTCTAAAATATACTCTAGCTTACTTGGCAAATAAACTATCTTTTGCGCTTTACCCTCATAAGATTTGTTATCATCCAAAACTATCTTAAACTTTACGTTTTTAAAAGCTTCATATTTTATAGGCTTTCTATCTTTATCAAAATACACTATAACTTTTTGTGCTTTTATCCTATCTTTGCCTTTTTTAATATCTACGTCACCCGTAAATATAGATATAAGTTTTTTCTCATCAGCTTCAAATGCTTTTGATGTTATCTCCACATCGGCCGCAAAAAGAGATAGAGACACTAAAAACATATAAGTAACTATCTTTTTTATACTCATTTTCTCTTCTTCTCATATATTTTTGCTTCTATATTTTTAGCCAAAATTTTACCTTTATTTCTATAATAAATCAAATCAGTTCCCACAACTTCAGCACTATTGGTAAAAAGACTAAATCTAGTTTTACTTTTTATTATCTCTTTTTGAGTATCGTACTCAGCTTGTTCGGAAAAAAAACTAATATCCTTCGTTTTATAAAAAATTTTACCGTACAGATAAATAATATCTTTTTTATAAACTCCTTTTTTTGCCTTTAACTCCTCTTTTGGTTCTTTGTAGCCATAATATTTAATATCTTCAATCTCCAATCTGTCTTTATATTTTTTTCCTATTTGTCCAAAAAGTTTTGTTTCAAGTCCATTTTTATTTATCTCATAAGTTACAAAATCTTTAAAAACAACCTCCGGGATATCTTTAGCGCTTTTGATATCCAATCTATAAGGCTTCACATAGATAGTCCATATAAAGAAAAAAAGTATTAAAGATAGTAAAAAATAGATCAGTTTCAACTATATTTCCTCAATCCAAAAATTGAGATACTCTTTAAAAAGACCCTCTTTTTTAAGAAGATATTCTATCATTTCCCTAACCGCTCCGTCTCCACCTTTTTTAGAAAGCACTACATCTACGTGTGAGTGCAAAAAATCAACGGCATCGTTTGGCGCAAAACTTATTCCAACTTTTTTAAGTAGTCTAAAGTCGTTTAAATCATCGCCTATAGCTGCAATATTTTTAAAATCCAATCCACAATCCTCTTTAATTTTTAAAAGAGCCTCCAGTTTGTTTTTTACTCCCTGATAAAGATAATCAACTCCTAACTCTCTCGCTCTTCTTTCCACAATTTTAGAATCTCTTCCAGTTACTATGGCTACCTTTTTTCCAAATCTCATCCACTGCTTTATAGCAAAACCGTCTTTTACGTTAAACTCTTTGAGCTCATCTTCGCTGTTAGTATATATAATCTTTCCATTTGTCATACATCCGTCAACGTCCAAAATCAAAAGCTCTATCAAAGCACACCTTTCGTACTTGGAATAGAAGCTTTATCACTCTCTTTTAGAGCTCTTCTTAATGCCACAGCTAAAGATTTAAATGCGGCTTCTGCTATATGGTGTCTGTTTTTTCCTCTTTTTTTAACAATATGTGTGGTAATTTTGGCGTTGTAAACAAAAGCTCTGAAAAACTCTTCGAAAAGTTCACAATCAAACTCTCCGATTTTGCCCTCAATATCTACTTCATACAATAAAAAAGGTCTATTTGAAAGATCAAGTGAACACTCAACGGCGGCTTCATCCATAACGACTACCGCATCGCCAAATCGCTCTTTGTTTTTCAAAGGGAATACAGCTTTATTAAAAGCTTCCCCCAAAACGATTCCTACATCTTCTACACTATGATGAAAATCTACGTGAAGGTCACCTTTACACTCTATTTCAAGATCAAAATACGCATGTTTGGCTAAACTCTGAAGCATATGATCGAAAAAACCTATACCTGTGTCAATACGATATTTACCGGTTCCCTTAATATCTAGTTTTACAAAAATATCCGTCTCTTTCGTTACTCTTTTTATCTCAACCATACCGATCCTTTAATCTTACACTATTCTCTAACCACGAAAGCGCCGGGAAATCTTCCCGAAGCAATAAAATCTCTAGCTTCATCTTCGCTTTCAAAACCTATAAGCCATACTCTATATAGAGGTTCGTCATCAACAATAAACTTTTTTATAACGGCTCTATATCTTCCATCTACCTGAGCATACCTCTTTTTCGTGATTTGAGCACCCTCAAATCTCCTAAATGAGGCGATCTGTACTCCAAAATTTCCTATTTCAACCTCTTTTTTGGCTCCTGATGCTAAAGTAGCAATAGTTTTATCAAATCCCAAAACTTCTATCTCAACAGGAGCCGTACCTTTTCCAATCACTCCGATCTTTTTTGCAGCGGCGTAAGATAGATCGATGATTCTATTTTTGACAAAAGGTCCTCTGTCGTTTATTCTAACTACAACACTTCTGCCGTTATTTAGATTTGTAACTTTTACCATAGTATTCATAGGTAGAGTTTTGTGTGCCGCAGTAAGTTCGTACATATTATAATATTCGCCGTTACTTGTCTTTTTTCCGTGAAAATTAGGTCCATACCAGCTAGCAGTTCCTCTATATTTGGTACCAACTCTAACTACTGTAGGATAGTATGTTTTTCCACCTACTTTATAAGGTCTCATTGTGGCTCTGTGTACGGCAAAAGAGCTTTTAGGTTTACCGTAACTTTTTTCTGTAGGAGAGTAGTAAACAAAACTTCTTTGAGCACACCCACTGAATATAAATATCAGAAAAAATAAAAATAAAAAACTCCTAATTGATAATAACAAGTCTCTCTCCAACTCTAATCATATTATCTTTTTTTTCGTTAAGTTTTTTCAACTTTGATACACTTATGCCATATCTTTTAGAAATAGATAAAAGAGTATCACCCTTTTTTACTTTGTAAACAATTTTACTCTTTTTAGGTACAGGTATTATAAGAGTTTGATTTACTCTTAAAATATTTGATTTTAGTTTATTAAAGTCTTTTATAACTTTATATGAAATATCGTATTTTCTAGCAATTTTTACCAAAGAGTCTCCTCTTTTTACTCTATAGACTATGTAAGCTCTCTTTTTATCAGTAGGTCTATAGTTATCCTTAAAATCGGCAAGTTTTATATAGGGTATATATATATCGTACTCTTTTACGTAAGGCGGTACAAAACCGTATTTTAAATGTGCGTTAAGCTCTCTTAAAATTGACTCTTTTATCTTTATGCTTTCGGCTATATCGCTTAAAACGTCGCCGCCTCTAACTTTTACTACCGCCAAAGAGTATGCAGAGCCTCTATTTAATATATAGTCAAAATCGTCCTTTAAAAAATAGTTCTCATCATTTCCCATCAATGCAAGTGCTATAATCTTTCTTATATATCTTCTACTCTCTTTAGGCAAATACCTCTTTTTTGGATCAATAAGTACTTCTAGCTTTTTCGTTTTGGCTTTTTTGATAGCTCTTGCTACCCTCCCTTCTCCTGAGTTATACGCAAGAGCAGCAAGATACCATCTTCCAAATTTTGCATAGAGATCTTGTAGATATCTAATAGCCGCTTTTGTCGATTTTACCGGATCTTTTCTCTCATCTACATACTCATCGATTCTAAGCCCGTATTTTTTCGCTGTTTGCGGTATAAACTGCCAAAGTCCTACAGCTTTTTTGTGGGATTTAGCGTGAAGCGAAAAGTTTGATTCGGCCATAGCCATAAAAAGAAAAACTTGAGGAACTCTTGCTTCACTCATAAGTCTCTTTATCGTAGGAATATATATAAACGATTTACTTTGCGTATTGAAAAAATGGCGTTTTTTGTATTTTTCATACTCTTTTTTTATATTTATATAATATCTATTAGTTACGAAAGATGGGTCTATATCTAAACTTCTTAAGATCTCAATCTCTTTATTGTAGTAGCCACCTATATCCAAACTTGCATATAAATTTACAAAAAAAAGCAATATTAACGCTAATCCCCTTCTCAAAAATACTCCTAATTTCTATTTTTAGATATTATTATACAATTTTTTCCAGCTCTTTAAATACTCTTTTGGCATTTTTAATAGTAATACTACATACATCTGCAAGATCCATACCTAAAATTTCTGCAATTTTTTGAGCCACATAAAGTGTATAAGCTGGCTCATTTCTTTTTCCTCTATAAGGATGTGGAGTCAAATATGGAGCGTCAGTTTCTAAAACGATTTTATCTTTTGGGATTTTTGGCAAAATATTTACAAGTTTTTTCGCATTTTTAAAGGTAATAACACCGCCTATACCAAAATAAAAACCGTAATTTGAGAGTTCAAGTAAAATCTCGCTGGCATTGAAACAGTGCAATACTCCTCCAACATCTTTGGCTCCGTTATTGATTAAGATCTCTTTAGAGTCAAAACTTGCCTCTCTGATATGAACTATTAAAGGTTTTTGGACTTCTTTAGCTAACTTTATATGTTTAGAAAAAATCTCTTTTTGTCTCTCTTTTTCCTCTTTTTTCTCCGTTTCATCTTTTGGAAGTCTGTAATAATCCAACCCACACTCCCCAACCGCTATACATTTTGGATGTTTTAAATACTCTTTGAGCGCTCTTTCGTCAAATTTTTCTATCTCATAGGGATGAACCCCCGCGGCAAAAAAGATCTCATCGTACCTCTCGCTTATATTTTTTGCTTTTTCTAGATCATCGGGATCGGCTCCTGGGATCACAAAAGCTTTTACACCGTTTTTAAAAGCTCTTTTTATTACCTCATCTAGATCTTCTTCAAATCTTTCATCATCAAGATGGCAATGAGTATCGATTAACAAAATATCTCCTTATTAGATAGATATTGGACAATAGACAATGGATATTGGATTTTTCTATCTTTCCCTACCCCCTTATCACCCTACCACCTTACCACCTAACTACCTTATTTCCTACTCAAAATCCTTCTAGCAAACTCTTTTGCCTCTTTTGTAATATTCTCTCCGCTTATGATTCTTGCTATCTCATCTATCTTTTTTTCAAAATCGAGCTCTAAAACTCTACTCTCTTCATTTTCTCTAACAACTAAAAAATGCTGATTGGCTACAGAACTAAGCTGCGCTTGATGAGATATGGCAAAAATCTGATAACTTTTAGAGAGTTTTTTCAAAATCTTAGCTATACCCATAGACTCTTCACCGCTTACATTTGCGTCTATCTCATCTAAAATAAGTATTTGTCCCTTAGTTTGTTTATATCTGCTCCAAGAAGCAAGTAGAGCCAACCTCAATCTATTAAACTCCCCGGAACTTATATTTTCAAAACCCACACCTTTTAGTTCTATTTTAAAAAAATCTTCTCCTTCGATATCCAACTCTTTTTTTTCATATCTAAAATCTACAAAAGGGAGTTTTAACTCTTTAGTATAGGAGTTGATATCCTCCTTTAGACTTTTTATGGCTTCTTGTCTAAATTTTGATATCTCTTCAGATAAACTCTTTAAAACTCTTTTTAGCTCACTTTTATCTTTTTCCAGATTGCTTTTTTCAAAACTTAGATTTTCATACTCTCTTAACTCTTTTATCTTTTCCTCTTTATATTCAAGTGCATCTTCGATTGAGCCATATCTTCTTTTAAGCTCAGATAACTCTTCTAATCTGTTTAACACATCCTCTATTTCAATATTATCAAGCTCAAAAAGTCTATTTTTTTGGTCTTCAAAAATAGACCTTAACTCGTTCATAGCCTCATCGAAAAAGGATGAATCCTTTCCTATTTTATCTAACGCTTCATACACCATTGATTCGTATTCAAAAATGCCTTCGGCTCTATTTATAGCCTCTTCTATCTTCTCTCTTTTGGAGAGCTCTTTTTTTATCTGTAACAACTCTTCGTATTCGCCTATTTTCGGTGAAATTTTATCAATCTTTTCTATCTCGAACTTAGCAAACTCCATAAGTTCGTTTACTCTTTTTTCATCTTCTAATATTCTACATAATCTATCTTCTATATCTTTATATTTTAAAAACTTCTCTTTAAACTCCTCTTTCAAAGTTGAAAATTTTTCAAATTTTTTTTCGCAAATATCATCTATAATCTTTAAAATATTTTGATTTTTAAATATATTTTCATCTTTTTGACTCAGATATCCAACCCTCTCTTTGAAAACCTCTTTTAAAACCCTTTTAGAGATCATTTGCGAGTTCAAAAAAAATCGAACTTTCTCCTTCTTGATCCCTTTAACAACTATTATCTCTTCGTTATCAAAACCAAATCTCTCAAGATCAGTATCGTTTGTTAAAGTGATCTCGCTTATTTTAGCTTGGGGAGCCTTAAGTCCAAAAAGAGCCAAAATGGAATTTATAAGTACCGATTTACCGGCACCACTAGGACCTGTAAAAACTATAAGTCCATCTTTAAATTCAAGTTCAGCCTCCCTAAAAGAGAGGCAATCTTTTAGATAAAGTCTCTCTATCAACTACATCCCCCAATGAAGTTTCTCTCTTAAAACCTCAAAATAGTTTCTCTCGAGTCTATGGATCAGTTTAGCTCCTATCTGAGCCCTTTTTATGGTTATAGTCTCATTTGGAGAAAACTCATAAATCTCTTGGCCGTCCACAACCATTAATGCGTTTTCGCTCTTCGTTTTTATCTGTATCTCAAACTCCGCTGGAAGCACTAAAGGTCTTTGAGTAAGTGAGTGTGGACAGATTGGCGTTAAAATATATGCGTTAGTCAAAGGATAAACAACAGGACCGCCCGAAGCTAGATTGTAAGCTGTTGAGCCTGTAGGCGTTGATATGATAAGTCCATCTCCGTAGTAAGTATTGAACCATTTTTTATCTATAAATGCGTCTATATGTATCATTTTTGAAATAGCTTGTCTAGTTATAACTATGTCGTTAAAGGAGAACATTTTTTCATCTTTACCGCTAATAGACGCTTCCATCATCATTCTGTTATCTATCCTAACTTGATTTTTTTTCAATTTTTTTATGAAATCTTCTATCTCATCCGGTAAAACATCCGTTAAAAATCCTAGTTTTCCCACATATATTCCAAGAACAGGTTTGTGGTATCTGTAGCTTCTTCTAACTAAAGAGATAAGTGTCCCATCGCCTCCTATTGAGGTCAAAATATCGCTCTTTTTACATAATACGTCAAACTCTTGTCCTAAAACACCGATCATCGATGCACTTATACTATCTATAAGAACCTCTATCCCCTCTTTTTCAAAAGCGTTTTTTATCTTAAAAAAAAGCTCTTTTAGATCGGGTGCGGATGGTCTCAATACGATACCGACTCTTTTAATCTCCATTATTTTCCTTCAAAACTCTCATAATCAGCCAACTAGACTCAAAACTATAATTTTATCATAACTTAAAGCATATCTTTGATATAATCACCCTCAAAATAGAGCTTAAAGGATGAGATTTGAGAACAGACTATTGTGCGGAACTAAATGAGAATGATATTGGAAAAGAGGTAGTTCTTTGCGGTTGGGCAAACAGCTACAGAGACCACGGCGGAGTTATTTTCATAGACCTAAGAGACAAAAGTGGTATCGTACAGCTTGTCTGCGATCCGGCCGATAGCCAAAATGCTCACAAAGTAGCCACAGAAGTAAGAGACGAATATGTTTTGATAGCCAAAGGAAAAGTCAGACTAAGAGGCGAAGGACTTGAAAACCCAAAACTTAAAACCGGCAAGATAGAAGTTGTAGTCGAAGAGTTAACCATTGAAAACAGAAGCGAACCTACGCCTTTTGTTTTAGGCGATGAAAACGTAAACGAAGAGATAAGATTAAAATACAGATATTTAGATCTTAGAACAAAAAAGGCTTTCGACACTTTTAAACTTAGAAGTAAAGCGGCTATCGCAGCTAGAAACTTTTTAGATGCAAACGGCTTTTTGGAGGTTGAAACTCCTATACTAACAAAATCTACTCCAGAAGGCGCAAGAGACTATCTTGTTCCAAGCAGACTTTATCCGGGAGAGTTTTACGCCCTTCCACAATCTCCTCAACTTTTCAAACAGCTTTTGATGGTTAGCGGATTTGACAGATATTTTCAGATTGCTAAATGCTTCAGAGACGAGGATCTAAGAGCTGACAGACAGCCAGAATTTACCCAGATAGATGTAGAGATGAGTTTTTGCACCGAAGATGATGTTATAGAGGTGGCAGAGGGACTTATAAAAACTATATTTGCGGCTTGCGGCATAAACATAAAAACTCCTTTTAGAAGAATGCCGTACAAAGAGGCTATGGAAAGTTACGGAACCGATAAACCTGACCTTAGATTTGATCTAAAACTTGTTGACGTAATAGATATCTTTGAAAATACACAACTAAAAGTCTTTAGGGAGATTGCGCAGTTTAAAAATCTAAACCGTATCAAAGCCCTCCCTGTTCCGGGAGGAGATAAACTAACTAGAAAAGAGATTGACTACTTAACTGAGTTTGTAGCAAAATTTGGTGCAAAAGGTCTTGCGTGGGTTAAAGTAAAAGAGAACGGAGAACTTCAAGGTCCTATAGTGAAATTTTTAAGCGAAGAGGAAAAGAGCGCTTTGATAGAAAGAACCGAGGTTAAAGCAGGCGATCTTATCTTTTTTGGAGCCGGTAGTAAAAAGGTAGTTTTAGACTATATGGGAAGACTTAGAGATAAACTTGGCGATATTTTAAATCTTAAAGATCCTTCTAGATATGAGTTTTTATGGGTTGTAGACTTTCCGATGTTTGAAATCGAAGAGGGACATGTCAAAGTAAAAGCACTTCACCACCCATTTACAATGCCTAAAAACATAGATAAAGAAGAGATAGAAGATATTACGAGCGAAGCATACGATATGGTAGTAAACGGGGTAGAACTTGGAGGAGGCAGTATAAGGATACACAAACTCCAGATACAGAAAAAAGTTTTCGAAATTTTGGGTATAAGCGAAGAAGAAGCTAACGAAAAATTTGGATTTTTGCTTGAAGCATTGAAGTTTGGCGCACCTCCTCACGGCGGTTTTGCGATAGGTTTTGATAGACTTATTATGCTTTTAACTAAAAGAGACAACATAAGAGACGTCATAGCCTTTCCAAAAACCCAAAAGGCTCAATGTTTGCTTACAAACGCGCCAAGTCCGGTAGAAACAGAACAATTAAAAGAGTTACACATAAGAGTGAGAGAATCCAAAAAAGTATGAAACTGATTGAGGCTAAAAGCGGAGATATAGTAAAAGTTGTTGGATACGACGGTGAATGCGACGAGTTTAAATGTCATCTAAACGCGATGGGATTTATAATAGGTGATGTTATAAAAGTACTCAATAAGGGTTTTTTTGGTCCGATTCAAATAGAAGCAAACGGAACCAAAATAGCGATGTGTAGAGGCCAAGCCGAAAAGATACTCGTCGAAAAAATCAGATAGAATTAAACAGTGAAAAATATAATTTGTCATCAAGATAATTAGTCAAATAAATTTGAAGATTTTTAGTAACAAAAAAACATAAAAACTTAACAAAAGAGGAGAAGTTATGAAAAAACTTTTTTTAATCATAGGAGCGCCGGGAAGCGGTAAAACCACGGATGCGGAGATCATAGCAAAAAGAAACGGTGATATAGTGGCTCACTACTCTACTGGAGAGCTTTTGAGAGAAGAGGTTAAAAAAGGAACTGCTTTAGGCGCTACTATAGCAAGTTATATAGATAACGGTAAGCTAGTTCCTTTAGAGATAGTTATCGATACTATAGTAAGCGCTATAAAAAATAGCGATAAAGATGTTATCCTAATAGACGGATTTCCAAGAAGTGTAGAGCAGATGAATGCACTAGATGAAATACTAGATAAAAATCCAGATATTAAACTAGAAGCGGTTATAGAAGTAGTAGTTAGTGAAGAGACGGCAAAAGAGAGAGTTTTGGGAAGAGCAAGAGGCGCGGATGATAACGAAGAGGTTTTCAAAAACAGGATGAAAGTCTATCTAGAGCCGCTTGCCGCAATAGAAAAGTTTTATGAAGAAAAGGGAGTCCTTAAAAAAATCGACGGTGAGAGAGGTATAGAAGAGATAGTTGACGAGATGGAGGAGTTTATAAAAAGTAAAATATAGTCTAAGTTTTATAAATGGCGATCAAAAACCCAAATTTCTATCTTGTAATCATCGGAACCGAAATACTAAACGGCAGAAGAGAGGATAAACACTTTAATTTCGTAAAAAACGAGCTTTTAAAAAGAGGCTGGGAGCTTACCGCCTCTTTTATCATAACCGACAAACCATCCTTTATCGAAGAGATCTTTAAACTAGTCAAAAAAGATCCCAACGGCGTAATGTTCAGTTTTGGCGGTATCGGAGCCACTCCAGACGACTTTACGAGAGAAATAGCGGCCAAAGTGTTTAGAAACTCATCAATGGAAACTAACCAGGAGGCTAAAAATCTAATAATAAATCAATTTAAAGAAAAAGCCTATCCACATAGGATAAATATGGCAAATCTCCCCATAAACTCAGGGCTTTTACCAAATCCGATAAATAACGTTCCTGGATTTTTTCTAGATGAGAGATATTTTTTTGTTCCCGGATTTCCCCAAATGTCGCACCCCATGATCAAGTACGCTCTTGATAGATTTTATCCAAAAGCCCCTAATAAACATAGATTTACTATATGTGTAGAAGCAAGTGAAAATGATCTTATGGATATAATGGAAATGATACCTAAAAATATAGAATTCTCTTCTTTGCCGGCAATTGAAAAGGGCACATATAAAGATGTTATCTCTATTGCCTCTTATGATGAAAATGAGGCGAAAAGATGGATAGATTTCTTTATCGAAGAAGTAAAAAAGAGAGGTTTTAAATATCACAAAGGTACAAATTGCATATAGTAAATCTCTTAATAACCCTAGACCTTCCCTACGTCGAAAGCCTAAAAGGAAGAAGAAAAATCTTAAACTCTATAAAAGAGAGACTCTCAAAATTAAACATCTCCACTTTAGATATCTCAAGTGAATACCCAAAAGAGGCTGAGATTGCAATAGTTTTTTTAGCCTTAAGCGAGGAGGATATTCAAAAAAGATTGCAAAACATTGAAAAAATATTAGATAGATACTTCAGCGATATAGAATACTCAATCTCATACGAAATCCTCTAAAAACACTTTGAAATCTTTTGAACTGGTATACAGTAGCGATTTATAAAGTCAATTGAGACCTCTGAAAAATTACAAATAAAACGAAGGATTTGAAATTTTAGCTTGAAAATTTTATGTTCGCCAAAAGGCTAAAAAAGTACGCTTGTTTAGCACTTTCTAATAAAATTTACAAGCGTTAGCTTTACTAAAAATTTCAACTTGCCTGAGTGAAATTTAGTAATTTTTTAGAGCATTCAATTATATAATCTATGCTTTAATAATCTTTATCTATGAGAAAAAAATTTGACATATTATAATTTTTTATATATCATTTTAGAGTAATTACTCTAAAAGGTGTGTAGTGAATACTAAAGAGAAAATTTTACAGACGGCTCTGAAACTATTTAACGACAACGATACAAAAAGTATAACCACAAACCACATAGCAAAGGCCGCAGGCATAAGTCCCGGAAACCTTTACTACCACTTTAAAAACAAAGAGGATATTATAAGGGCATTATATCGACAGATGAGAGATATTATCGACTTCGAAAACAAAAGGTTGCCTGACGATTTGTGCGAAATGAAAAATTATTGCGATTTTGTAGCAAAAACTTGGTGGGAGTACCGTTTCCTTAGAAAAGAGTTACTACTGTTGATAAATAGAGATAAACATTTGGCAAATGAGGTTTTAGAAGATAACAAAAAACAGTATGAAAAACTTTTAAAGCTTATTTCACATCTTATTGAAAAAGGGTGTCTTAAAGAGATTCCAAAAGAGACTATCACATACTTAGCAGATACTATTATGTTGTACAGTCAATTTTGGACTCCATATCTACTTCTTTTGGGAGAAAAAGTCGATAAAAAAAGCGTAAAAAGAGTCACTGAACAGATAGAGAGGGTTTTTTACCCATATCTTACGGAAAAATCGTTCAAAAACTTACAAGAGTGCAAATCATAAAAAGGAAGATAAATGGCATATATAAAACTACCGGAATTTGAAGAGATGGACCCGCAAATTCAAGAAAAAGCTAGACCTATATTGGAAAAAACGGGAAAACTTGGAGAGATTTTCAAACTGTTAGCTATCAGAAAAGATATATATGAAGCAACGGATACTATGGTGCAGTCATATCTTTTAAAAGAGACTGAACTTCCTTACAGTATAAAAGAGTCTATAGCGCTTTTAATCTCAAAAGAGAATAGCTGTAAAATGTGCGTAGATGTACATAAAGGTATTGCCAAAATGTTAGGAATGCAAGAAGAAGAGATTGAAGAAGTCCTAAAAGGAGTAGATGCAATGAATGTAGATGAAAAGACAAAAGCTCTTTTAAATTTTTGTATAAGGGCATCCAAAAAAGATAACTACAAAATCACAAAAGAGGATATTGAGAGATTAAAAGATATGGGTTGGAGCGAATCTCAAATCTTAGAGGCCGTAGCGATTACGGGATATTTTAACTATATAAATACGCTCTCAAACGTATTTGGACTCAGTGAAGGATAAAATATGAAAAAATCTCTGCTTGTAGCGGCACTATTGGCAACTTATAGCTTTGCTTATAGCGCCAAAGGTATGGTTACCTACAAAAAACTCTGCTCCTCTTGTCACGGGCCGGCCTTTAAAGGCGCGGCAATGTTAGAGAGCGAAGAGTGGAAAGAGATGTTTGATAATAGCGCCCAAAATCTAAAAAATATCCATAAATATGATAAAAGCGCTACTAAAAAGATTAATAGCAGCTATTTTGAAAGAAGGATGAAAGCGCTAAGAGACTTTATGATGAACAATGCTCGGGATAAGGGAGTCGTAAGAAGCTGCGACGGATTAAATTGCGGATAAGGAAAGAGTATGAAAAAGTTTTTGTTTTTATTGATACCTTTTTTGCTTTTTGCTTCTCAAATAGAGTGGGAGAGAGACTTTAACATCGCTTTAAATAGAGCAAACAAGGAAAAAAAGCCGTTGATGGTTTTTTTCGAGAGTCACAACTGTAAATGGTGCGAAAAGATGTTGCACACTACTTTCAAAAATAAACAAATTATAAAACGGATAAATCATAATTTTGTACCCATAAAAGTTTATAATAACGAAAAGAGACTACCAAAATATATCAACTCTAAAATCACTCCTACCACCTTTTTTATAACATCTAAAGGAGGAAACATTATAAGACCAGTTTTAGGGTATTGGGACGAAGAATCTTTTCTCTCTTTTTTGGACGATGTTGAAAGAAGACTCTCCAAATCAAAATAGTTCTCTAATCTTTTATAAAACCAATTTAGTATATAATACTACAAAACTTTTAGTAGGAGAAGCTATGGATATTAACAAAATAGGACACGGTGAAAATCCGGAAAAAGTTCACGCCCTTATAGAGATACCTTACGGTTCAAACGTCAAATACGAAATAGACAAAGAAAGCGGCGCCATCTTTGTAGATAGGGTACTTTATAGCGCTATGTTTTATCCTGCAAACTACGGTTTTGTTCCAAATACGTTGGCCGCTGACGGCGATCCAGCAGATATTTTGGTTTTAAACGAATACCCTTTACAAGCCGGAAGCGTTATAAAATGTAGACTTATAGGCGTTTTGATCATGGAAGATGAAAGCGGTATGGATGAAAAACTTCTAGCTGTACCCGTTAGCAAAGTAGATCCAAAATATGATGAGATTAAAGATATTGAAGATCTTCCAAAATCTACCTTGGAAAAGATTAAAAACTTCTTTGAGACATACAAAATGCTAGAACCAAACAAATGGGTAAAAGTTAAAGATTACAAGGGAAAAGAGGAAGCGGAAAAAATTCTTCAAGAGGCTATAGAAAACTACAAATAAACTTACCGGGAACAACTCCCGGTATAAAAATATACTCAATTAAAACCGTAAAATAGACTCTGTAAACAGCATAATACCTTTTGGTTATAGTTGTTACCAAAATCCTACATTTTCTGCTTGTGCTATCTATTTTTCTCAAAATAGCTATCTATACCGTCGGCTATACCTTTAGCAAGCAATGTTTGATAATATGGATTAAAGATCCTTCTTGCTTCGGTTGGATTTGTAATATAACCTATCTCTATCAAAACTGAAGGCATCTGAGCGCCGACTAAAACCCAAAAAGGCCCCTCTCTTACACCTCCGTCTTGAACATCTTTAAAATGTTTTCTAAGATTATAAAGCATCCCTTTTTGGATATCTATAGCAAGTTTGTTTGAGGCTATTATCTTTTCTCTATTTAAAAAATTCAAAAAAGTCATTTTAGAAAAATATCCCATTGAGTCCAAATCGGCTCTGTTTTCTAAAGCGGCTACCCTTTTTGCTCTTTTGCTTCTAGCCGGCGATAAAAAGAACGTCTCAATACCTCTCATACTAAGATATTTGCTCTTTTTAGGCGCAGCATTGGCATGTATAGATATAAATATATCAGCCATTCTTCTGTTTGCGTATTTTGTTCTGTTTCTTAGTTCTACAAAGTAGTCTTTCGTTCTTGTTAGATATACTTTGTATCCTCTATTTTTTAGCTCTTTGTATAACTTTTTAGCTACGGCTAAAACGGCATCTTTCTCTTTTTTTCTTTTATAACCAACTGCGCCGGCGTCCTTTCCGCCGTGTCCTGGATCGATAACAATAGTTTTTTGAGTTCTATAAAATCGATAGTCATACTTTTTATCTTTTTCTACGACTTTTTCTTCCTTTTTTTTATTGCCGTTTAAAAAGATCTTTAAAACATCTTTTTCTATATTAAAATCTATTTTAATAGGTTTGTTATCTTCAAATACGACTCTCGCCCAATCTTTGTTAAATTGAGCGATCTTCATCTTTTTTACGCTTCTTAGAGAGTACTCTCTCTTAGGATAAGGCCAGATTGACTTTATATCAAAAACTTTTTTATATATTGAACTTTTTTTATCGGCTAAAATAAAACTTTTTATACTATTTTTATCCAAAAGATCGGAAAAATATAACTCCACTTCACCTTTTTTTAGTTTTATAGATTTGAGTACAATTTTTTTAGAGCTATCTATACTCTCTTTTTTTATATCTTTTTTAATCTTTTTCTCAACCTTTACAACTTTTTTTGGAACATTTTCAGACTTGCTAGATAATCTCTTTAGCTCCTGTTCATAATCTCTATAATCAAAACCAAGCTTCTTAGAACTCTCAATAAGCCCCTTTAAAGCCTCTTTTTTTAGATTCTCGTCCGATTCTAAAATAGAACGAATATATAAGGTCTTAAAACTATTGTATGATTTTATTATAGATTGCTGATTTTTGGATCTTAATAACTCGTTTGCCTGATCCAACATAGGATATTTAGAAGCAAGAAGAAAGGAAAAAAGAAGAGTAAAAAGAAAAATCTTTTTAATTGGACTCTCCTTTAACTAAAATTTCCATCAACTCTTTAACAGAGATTAGCTTATCTAGTCTATAACCGTTGGCGCCACTAAAAAAGAGCCCTAGCTCTTTATCGCCTAAATAAGCATCGCTCAGCCTATCAGCTATACAGTAACCCACCTCTTTTGCTTCAACACCTCTTTGACATGGAGCCACACAGTTGCTTATACACTTTATAGCCGGTCCTTCTCTCTTCTCTACTAACTCGATGAGATTAGTTTTTATTCCTCTAGCGGGATACCCCACAGGAGATTTTAGAAGCAAAATATCCTCTTTTTTAGCATTCAATAAAATCTGCTTAAAGTTTTCGTGCGCATCACACTCAAATGTTCCTATAAATCTAGTACCTATCTGAACTCCAGCAGCGCCAAGCTCGATAAATTTCACGATATCTTCATGATCCCAGATTCCGCCGGCCGCTATTACTGGAATATTTCCCCATTTTTTTGCCTCTTCGATAACTTGAGGAACGATATTTTCAAGTCTGTACTCTTCCATAAAACACTGCTCATACGTAAATCCTTGATGCCCGCCGCTAAGAGGCCCTTCAACTATAACCGCGTCAGGAACTCTGTTGTATCTTTTTTCCCATCTTTTGCAGATTATTTTTAAGGCTTTTGCGCTAGAGACTATAGGAACTAAAGCTACATCACTGAATCCTTCTGTAAATTCGGGCATATTTGTTGGAAGACCTGCTCCTGTTATGATTATATCAGCTCCTGCCTCACAGGTGTCTCTAACAACTCTACCATAATCGTTTATAGCATATAAAATATTTGCACCAAGTGGAACATCACCACATATCTTTCTCGCATTTTCAAATATTTTAAAAAGAGCTTTTCTAGAGTAGAAATTTTTGGTCTCTAAAGGCCGTCCTGCTATCTCTTTTTCTATATATTTTTTATTTTCATAATATCCGGTTCCTACGGTGCTTATAACACCTAAACCACCCTCTTTCGAAACGTTGCCAGCTAGCCTGTCCCAACTAATACCTACCCCCATACCCCCTTGAATGATGGGGTATTTTATCTCATGCTTTCCTATTTTTAACGGTTGTAGTTTCACTTCGTAACCTTTAATTTGGCAAATTTTCTTTTTCCAACTTGCAAAATATACTCACCCTCTTCTAGATGAAGATCCTTATCGGAAATTTTCTCTTTATTTACTCTTACGGCTCCGGCTTGAATATCTCTTCTTGCTTGAGATGTAGAAGGCTCTAAAGCGCATTCCACCAAAGCTTTAGCGATCCATATATGTCCTTTTAGTTCATACTCGGCTATATCGCTTGGAATATCGTTTTGTTTATGAACTCTGTCAAACTCTTCCTTCGCCGCTTTTGCCGCTTCGTCACCATGAAACCTAGCCGTAATTTCAGCGGCCAAAAGCTCTTTTGCGTACTTAGGGTGAACTTTACCCTCTTTTACTCCCTCTTTTAATATCTCGATCTCTTCTAAAGATTTAGAACTAAGTAGCTCATAATATCTCCACATCAATTCGTCAGATATACTCATAACTTTTGCAAACATTGTATTGGGCTCTTCATCAACCCCTATATAGTTGCCTAAAGATTTACTCATCTTTTGAACACCGTCAAGTCCTTCGAGTATTGGCATCATTAAAACGGCTTGCTCTTTGCCAACACTGAAACTTCTTTGAAGTTGCCTTCCCATTAAAAGGTTAAATTTTTGGTCTGTGCCGCCTATTTCAATATCACTTTTTAAATATACGCTATCGTATCCTTGTAGCAGAGGATAGATAAATTCACTTATAGCTATCGGTTTTCCTGCTTTATATCTTTTTTCAAAGTCATCGCGTTCTAGCATTCTCGCGACACTTACTAAAGTTGTAAGCTCAACAAGTCCGCTAGCCCCAAGCTTATCTATCCATTGTGAGTTAAAGAGCACTTGGGTTTTGTCGGGATCAAGTATCTTAAAAACTTGTTCTTCGTAACTTTTTGCATTTTTTAAAACCGTCTCTCTATCAAGCTTTTTCCTTGTTTCACTCTTACCGGTAGGATCGCCAATCATAGCCGTAAAATCGCCTATAATAAACTGAATAATCCCTCCATATTTTTGAAACGTAGCAAGTTTTTGAAGTAAAACCGTATGCCCTAAATGAAGATCCGGTGCTGTTGGATCAAAACCTGCCTTTACATAATAGTGCTTTCCCTCTTCATAATACTCTTTTAAAAGTTTTTCTATCTTCTCTTTATCTATAATTTCAGCCGTTCCTCTAACTATTTCAGCCATTGCCTCTTTTACCATTAACTCCCCTTATTTATCTTTCATTCATTATTTTTTATATGCGTCGTCGCTTCCGGTTATTTCGATAACTTTTGCTTTAGGTTCCAGCTTCTTTCTTAAAGTTTCACTATCGCTTATATTTGTCTCAATCTCCAACTCACAAATATTGCTATATTCTAAATTGTGTCCAAGCTCTATCGAAACAACGTTTATATCAAGTTTAGCTAAATGTTGTAACAAAGCGGCTAATGCACCCTTTTTATTTTGCAAAGATACAAGCAGTTTATATCTTGGCAATCTACTATTTGACCAAGCTATAAAAAGCATAGGCTCGCCCTGTTCTATCAGTTCAGCCGCTTTTTCACAAAGTTTATGATGAATTATAGCACTGTTTCCCTTTTTAAAAGCTACAATCTCATCTCCCATTTTGGGATTGCAGCAATAATCAAATTCAACAGAATTTATATTATAACTCGAATATATTATAAAATTATCTAAAAGCAGCTCTTTTAATTTTATAATTTTGGCACCGATAAATGGCAAAATCTTCTTTTTTTTCCTAAGTTGCGCCAAAAATCTGTTTTTAACATCTTTGAAAAAATTGATATCAACAGGTACTTTATAAATAGTCTGCAAAAGAGAATTTTCTTCAATCCACTTTATAATTTCCTCTTGAGATACCTTTAACTCACTAGCTAAGATATTTATAGCGCTTTTGGCATTTATCTCTTTGATTTTTTGTTTACAAGCTTGCCTCATCTGCTCTTTGGCTTTTGAAGTTTTTACCGCATCTATCCAACTGCATCTAAGTATAGGTTTATCTGCGGTTACGATTTTTACAATATCTCCATTTTTAAGTTCGGTTAAAAGCGTACTTTTTTGTTTGTTGATATAAACCTCTTTTGCTCTATGGCCTATATCAGAATGAATCGCGTAGGCAAAGTCGAGCGCAACCGCTCCTCTAGGAAGAGTAAAGAGATCTCCTTTTGGAGAAAAGACAGAAATATCTTCACTGAAAAGATCGTTTTTAACAAGCTCGTAAAACTCTTCTATATTGTCGTTTTGATACTGTAGATTTTCAAGCCATTTTAGATTTATACTATCAAGTCCCAGTTTATATTTCCAGTGTGCAGCCACACCGTACTCGGCGGTTTTATGCATATCGAACGTTCTTATTTGAACTTCAAAGATGGAAGTGTTGTCAAAAACTGTAGTATGAATCGTTTGGTATCCGTTATCTTTAGGTATGGCTATATAGTCTTTAAATCGCATTATAAGTGGTTTAAAGTTTAGATGAATAGCTCCTAAAGCTTTATAACAGTCTATTTTATGTTTTACTAAAACTCTAATAGCCAAAAGATCAAGAACCTCTTCTATCGAGATCCCTTTTCTTTGCATTTTAAGGTATATGGAGTAGTAGTGTTTGATTCTGCTGATAATGGTAAATTCATTATATCTAAAACCGTTTTTTACCATTATCTTCTTTACGTTATCTATAAAGTTATTAAGCTTTATTTGAAGTTCTTGCTTGTGAGATTTTAAAAAATCGTCTATCTTTTTATACTCTTTAGGAAAGATGTAATAAAAACTTAGATCTTCTAAAATATTTTTCAAAAAAGAGATCCCTAGCCTATGCGCTATAGGCGCGTAAACTACAAGCGTCTCTTCTGCTATTCTTTTTCGCTTCTTCTCATCAAGAGCATCTAATGTGAGCATATTGTGAAGTCTATCGCAAAGTTTTATAACTAAGACTCTTACATCTTTAATAGAAGCAAGTAGTATTTTTCTAAAACTTAAAGCCGATGTTATCAGTTTCTCGTTGGAATATGACGGGATCAGACTTTCACCGCGAATTTCGACGATCTTCGTAAGTCCCTCCACAAGCGTAGCCACATCTTCTCCAAAATTGCTTTTGATTTCATCTATGGTAACCGAAGTATCCTCTACCACATCATGGAGCAGTGAAGCTATAACCATAGTTTCATCATGAGAGATATAAGCAACGATTGCAGCTACCAAGATAGGATGAACCACATAGGGTTCACCACTTTTTCTATATTGGTCTTTGTGGGATTTGATTGCGAAGTTTAGAGCAAATTCTACTTTAGGATTTTTTTTTATAGTACCAAAGAGTATATTTTTGGCTTCTTCAATATCATGACACTCTTTAATCTTCTCGATAAATTTTTTCATAGATAAAAAACTTTTGCTTATCTATCATATCTCTCAACATCAATTTTTATCAAACCTTCAGCTATCTCCATAATAGCTACATCCGTATATTTTGTTTTTTTAATATCTACATTTACAAGCGGTTCAGCACCCAATGCAAGTTCATTAGCTCTTTTTGCAACAACTACCGACAAAAGGTATCTGTCAAAATTCACTCTCTCCAAAGCTTTTGCAGCAGCTTTTTCCAATCTCATTTATTCTCCTTTTAATTTAGTAAGTATAATCGTCAAGAGTAGTGTGGTAATAATAAAAATAAATTAACAAAAAAAGTTTCTTTTTCCCTTCCCTACTCATCTTATATTCACCACTCATCAACTCAATAACTTAACTATTTGTAACAATAGAAGCTTTTGAAAAATCCCCGTTGATTATGTTTAAAAGATTTCCTTTCTCAAACATATTGCACACTACAATAGGAAGAGAGTTATCTTTAGCTAAAGCGATTGCAGTATCATCCATAACTCTTATATTGTCATTCATCGCATCTTCATAAGTAAGTCTATCAAGTTTTTTAGCATCAGCAAATTTGTTAGGATCTTTGTCATATACGCCATCTACTTTGGTTGCTTTTATGATCATCTGAGCACCTATCTCTATGGCACGAAGAGTAGCCGCGGTGTCAGTAGTGAAAAAAGGGTTTCCAGTTCCCGCTGCGAATATTACAACCCTACCTTTTTCAAGGTGTCTTATGGCACGTCTAACTATGAAAGGCTCACAAATCTCTTCCATTTTTATCGCACTTTGTACTCTAACTTTTATCCCGTTATATTCCAAAGCCTCTTGCAAAGCAACAGCGTTAATCACAGTAGCGAGCATTCCCATATAGTCGCCGGAGGATCTTTTTATAATACCTTCCTTAGCAGCACTTACTCCTCTTATGATATTCCCGCCGCCAACGACTAATCCTACTTCGATCTCATTTTCAACCAAACTCTTTATTTCAGAAGCTATAAATTTTAATATTGAAGTATCTATACCGTAACCATTTTCTGATGCAAGCGCCTCGCCGGAGAATTTTACAAGAACTCTTTTACCCATTGCTTACCTCTATTTTTTGTTTGCCAATTTTACTTAAAAACTCTTTAGGAATTCATTAGAATAAGAGGTTAAAAAGTTTACTTGACTCTTATAAGTTCAAGAGGATTGATATGATATCTGTTTTTTGTAACTTCAAAAGTAAGTTTATTGTTGACTCTACCTATAACGTACCCTTTTTTAACTTTTTTACCTTTTTTGATAGTAGGAGCGATTTTGTCTATATGAGCATATATAGTATACAAACCGCCTTTATGTTTGATGATGATAACATTATTTAGATGTGGAGTTTTTTTAGCCAAAATCACCTTTCCATTTAAAACATTTTTTACTTTGGCGTTTGGTTTCAAAGGTTTTAGCTCGATAGATTCATTGAAAATTTTTATGTTGTATATTGGATCAACATATTTGCCATATTTTTTAGTTATAACAAATTTATCCAATGGAGGTATTGTTTTTGGACCTCTATATCTTATCGTTTTGACACTTTGATAAGAGTTTCCTATATTTCTTACTTTTACGCTATTTTGTTTACTTTTCTTAGCAACTTTACTTTTTTCCTCTTTTAAGATTTGAAGTCTATTTAAGGTAGCTCTTAAGCTTCTTTGCTCATTTAAAAGAGTATCTAGCGCTTTTTTATACTCTTTTTTCTTTTTTTTCAGACTCTTTAGTGATTTCTCTTTTTTACTTTTGAGACTTATTAGCTCTTTTCTTTTTTTATCGAGATTTTCTATCTCTTTTTGAAGTTCAGATATCTTTGTCTGCTCTTTTTCTAACAGTTTTTTTGTACTGTTATAGATACTTCCTATCTTTAATATCTTGTTTTTCTCACTTTTTTTGATAGCTTTTAACAGCTCCTCATTTAAAACATCTTCAAAATTTTTATTTTCTAAATTTTGTGTTATTAACGATTTTGAAAAATACTTAGCTATTAATAAAGTTAACTGCTCTTTCAAACTCTCTTGTTTTTTTATCAGCTCTTTTTCACTCTTTTGTATATTTTGCAATCTATCTTTGCTATCTTTGTAAAACTGTTCTTTCTCCTTTAACTCTTTTGTAAGTTCTATAAGTTTTTTTTCTATTTTTTGTAACTCATTTTGTTTTTTTCTTATCTCTTTTGCTATTTTGTCAAGTTTGGTATTTAAACCGATTATATTTTTCTCTTTTTTTTGAAGCTCTTTTTTAGAGTAGTAGATCTTTTTATCAATATCGCTTTTTGCATTTAAAGATAAAAAACAGAGAAAAATAGCAAAAACGGTTTTGAAAATCATTCCTTCACTTGCCTTATAGAAACAAAAATTACACTAAAAAGCGTTATGAAGAGTCCTACTACAACCAAAATAGCAGAGTCGTTCAACAGATTAGAAGAGTCAAAACTAAAATAGATCTCACCTATTAGATTTTGTAAAATATTTGAATTTAACAGATAGTAAAAGACTCCATATACGCTCACAACACTTAGTATCGTATCGATTATGGCTAGTCTTATCAAAACGCCGCTTCTCATCCAAAGAGGCGCTCCAAAAAGCTCCATTATATACATTCGCTCTTTATGCTCCAAATACCAAACCTGAATCTGTTTCAAAATCAGCAAAAAACTTATTATAGCAATAATCCCCATAAAAATCTTCGATATCTGTTTTAACACTATCAAAAGAGTATATATTTTAGTATGAGATTTGGAAAAAGTTTCCACTCTCTCAACTCCGTCAACTCTTTTTAATCGCTCTTTAATACTTTTTAACTCTTTTGATGAGGGAAAATGTTCCAACTTTACCTTGTAAAATTTAGGCAAAAATGTTCTTAGCTCTTCAATATCTATAGATATATCATCTTTTTGAAGTCTATCTATCATAAATTTTGGATCAATTATTTCAAGATTTGCCAAATCAACATATGAACTTACATCTTCGTTTTTAATGTCTTTGTTTGCAACTAGCAAAATCGTATAATCGTCTCTTAAGTTGTTCTCATAACTTTTTATGACTCTATCTAATATCACGTAAAATTCGATTGCAAAAAATATAGAAAAAAGCGGGATTATCAAAGATAGATGATTTTTAAGAGATTTCATAAACAGTACCGTCCTCGATATGGAAATGTTTGAAATTTACATGAAACTGAGAAGGAATGTGATGCGTAACTACCACAACGGTAGTGCCTAGCTGTTCATTTGCCCCAACAAGAAGATTCCAAATCAGGTTGGATGAGTAATCGTCTAGATTACCGGTTGGTTCATCGGCGAGAATGATAACAGGATTATGTGCAAGAGCTCTTGCCATTGCTACTCTTTGCTGCTCTCCTCCGCTAAGTTCCAAAGGATATTTGTCGGCTTTGTTTGAGAGTTTTACATGTTTTAAAAGCTTTTTAGTCTGATTTTCGCAAACCTCTTTTGAATATCCTGCTATCAAAAGAGGCAGCATTACATTTTTTTTAACACTCCATTCGTTTATGAGTTTATAATCTTGAAAAATTATCCCTAAATATTTTCTCAAAAAACTAAGTTTCGATTTTTTGATATTATGCAGTTCAACCCCGCCTATAATCAATTCTCCTTTAAGTGGCTTCAGTGCTCCATAAAAAGATTTTATAAGCGTAGATTTTCCGCTTCCGCTTGGTCCCGTTATAAAAATAAAACTTCCGCTCTCTATACTAAAACTGCTATTTTTTATAACCGGTTCATCCTTTTTGTATGCCAGCGTCAAATCTTCCGCTACTATAACCTTATTTGCCATGTAACAACTCTTCTATTTTTTTGTGAGCCTCGATATTTGCTTTTGACAAAACCGGTTTTTTTGAAAAATAGGATGCATTTTTACCCTCTATCAATATATATTTATGCTCAGGTCTGTCAAAATTTCCAAAAGATAATCTCAGCAATATTCTGTTTTCGTCGATTTTATAAACTCTCTCAAAATGGACAAAATAGTCCTCGAAAACTTTCGGTTTGCTGTCAAAATTTTTTATGATTTTTTCTATATCAAACTCTTTTTCAAAATCAAAGCCAAAACTTATCTTCAATGGTGCTGATTTTTCTAGATTTACCATTCTTATATCGTAAATATCTTTTTGCAATCTTCTCCATCTATCTTCATACTTGCTAGTAATTGGAGGCTTAATATTTTTCGTTACTTCCAATTTGACTCTGTTTTGTTCCAAAAAGAGCTCCAAAGAGTAGTCAAAATAGTTTTTACTATCTGTTCTAAGTTCTAAAACTCCTCCAACTTTTAAAACTCTTTTTGCCTCTTGGATAAACTTTTTTGATATAACTCTTCTATGAGGCTTTTTGTCCCATGGAACCGGAAAATGAACAAAAATTTTGCCAACTATGTTTGAGGGGACAAACTCTAAAAATAGTCTTGCGTCATAATCTATGATATAAAGATTTTCAAGTTTTTGGATCTCTATCTGTTTTAAAACTTGTTCTATCGAGGGTCTATGTATCTCTATCCCTATAAAAAGAGTGTCCGGATTGTTTTTAGCCTGATATAGAAGATACCTTCCACTTCCAAAACCTATCTCTATCCAAACCTCTCTATTTTTTGGAAAGTTATCTGCAAAGAACTCTATTGTTTTTAGAAACTCTTCGCTCTTTTTAAGATGTCTGTCGCTAATTTGAGATATGTTGGTTCTTATAACGTCACATTCGGCAAGTTCGCAAAAGTTTTTAAGAGCTTTTTTGACTACCGTCGTAGGAGAAAGTCTAGTAACTTTATCGCTTTTTATAACGGTTTCTCCTCTTTTATTATCTTTCAAGGTAATCAAAAAGGGAGTCTTTTCGTAAATTGCTCCTACTAGTTTCTCTTTTGCGTTTATTAAAGGCTCTGCGAACCATAAAAAATCAAACTTCTCTTTTTTAACGGGTACTGTAAACCTTTTATAATCTTTTACTACTATATGAGGCATATCTTACTTTTTTATATAGATCTCAACCTCTTCCGAAGGCTTCGAAATTATACCGTATCTATCAACGGCATATATTATATATGTATATTTTACGTTCGGAATGATAGAACTATCTTTAAAAGTAGTATTTTTTATATTTTTATATTTATACTCTTTAGAGTTTAAAAAGCCCTGCTTTTCTATCTTAACAACCATATAACTTACCGCTCTATCATCTCTTGGATGCCATTTTATAATAACAGAATTGCCTTCTATATTGGAAGAGATTATTACAGGAGCCTCAGGTTTTGGAAGCGTTGAACCCATAACAGGTGTGTCTTGTTTAAAACTCTCTAGTCCATCTTTATCTACGGCCGTTACTTTATAAAACTTAACTACCCCGTCTTCTCCAATCATATCAGTATATTCATTCTTTTTAACTTTTGCATGGAGCGTGAAAAATAGATTAGATACCGAACTTCTGTAAACGTTATAATGGCTTATGTCTGATTCTGGGTTTTTCTTCCAACTAACTACTATTTTCTTTGGTAAATCGGTTGTAGCTTTTAAATCTTTAACAATCTTTGGCCTTGGCTTTGTAAAGGCTTTAACTACTTTACTAGGGGCCGATACGATACCGTCATAGGTTTTTACTTTAACTCTGTAAAAATATAAATGATTATCCTTTAGTCCTTTATCTATATATTCTGCTTGAAGCCTACCTTTTATCGTAGCTATCTTTTTCCAATCCCGATTATCCGGCTCGCTTCTTTCTACAATATACTCTTTTACTCTAGGGTTTGGATGAGGTCTCCAGATAATTTTCACTCTTCTTGGAAGATTGCTGATAGCTTCTATGAAACTAACAGACTCGATCAAAGGCAGAGTCTTTATCTTTACAACATCACTTGGAACGGATTCGCGTCCATCTTCGTCATAAGTCGACATTCTGTAAAAATACTGCGTATTAGGTTTTAGTCCGCTATCTACGTAATGTGAAGTAAATCTATCTTCTATAACGGCAACTCTTTTTAATTTAGCAGAATTTTGCGAACTTCTATATAGATAATACCCTTCAACTCTTTCATCATATACAGGAGTCCACTCAAAAGCTACACTTGTAATATCAGCTATAACTCTAATCTCTTGAACTTTTGGTAAAGTCGTATCAATCTTTGGTTTTTGACTTACTCTTGGCTGTTTAGCACAACCGCTAAGAAACAAAATCAAAAAGCCTATCAAACTTATCAGGTAATATTTTCTCATCTGTTTTCCCCCAATCATATCTTTTTTTCAAATACTGACTCATATCTTCAGGCAAAGGAGCCACAAACTTTATCTCTTTCTTGTATCTTGGATGAATAAGATAAAGTATATAAGCGTGTAAAAAAACCCTCTCTATTTTAGCACTTCGGCTCTTAAAACCGTATAAACTATCGCCAAGTATGTGTCTACCTATCGCATTTAGATGAACTCTTATCTGATGCGTTCTTCCGGTAAAAAGTTTTGCGCCTATAAGTTCAGTTGTTCCATCTAGACTCTCTTCTATTTTGACAAAAGCTGTTTTTGCGTATCTGCCACCGGCAATAACGGCCATTTTCAGTCTATTTTTAGGATTTCTTGCAATCTCTTTTTCAACTATTGTATTCTCTTTCAAAGGAGGCTCTATAATAGCAAGATAATATCTTCCCATACTCTTGTCTTGAAGCTGATTTGACAAAAACTTATGAGATTCATTATTTTTTGCTACAACCATCAAACCGCTTGTCTCTTTATCTAGTCTATGAACTATTCCGTGTCTCTCTTCGCCGGCTATAGTAGATAAAGAGACTCCCCTCTTTTTAAGCCAATCCACTACTGTAGCCTCTTTTACGCTAGAAGCGGGATGAACGGTTATGCCGCTTGGCTTATTCAAAACTACAATATCCTCATCTTCATGAATCACTTCTATATCAAAATCTACTTTAACGGGTTCACTCTTTTGCATATCTGGAAACCGGATATCAATCAAATCGCTTTTTTTGAGTTTAAAACCAGCTTTTTTGACCTCTTTTTCATTTACTTTTACATAACCTTTCTTTATTAAAGACTCTATTTGGTTTCTAGATACCTGAAAATATTCAACCAAAAATTTATCTAATCTCTCCTCTTTATCGACAACTATTTTTTCATTCATAGAAACAAAACCTCTTTTACTTGATATAATTTTACATATTTTTATCAGGAAAAATAATGAGACTTATGATAGATAGACGAATAATAACACATTTTGATTTTATTTTGATACTTTTAATTATCCCTATCGTTGCAATCTCTTTCTCCCTTATCTCAGAAATAGATCCTTTGCTTTCAAAAAAACAGATAGTTTATATATCTGTAGGGGTCGGAGCATTTATTGTTTTTTTTCTCACTCCTCTTAGAGAGTACAAATGGCTTATCCCTACCATATACTGGATCAATATAGCTCTTCTTATAAGTGTGGATCTTTTCGGTGTTAGTAAACTTGGAGCACAAAGATGGTTGGAGCTGCCTTTCATTCACTTTACAATCCAACCTTCGGAGATCTTCAAACCGGCATTTATTTTGATGTTAGCTTACCTTATACAAGAAAATCCTCCACCAAAAAGCGGCTATGGATGGAAAGAGTTTTTAAAAATCTCCTTTTACATACTTTTACCTTTCATACTCATAGCCAAAGAGCCGGATCTGGGTACTGCTTTGATACTACTTATCATAGGATACGGCGTACTTTTCGTAATAGGAGTAAACTGGAAAATTTGGACTACAATCACTATCTTTTTAGCTATTTTTACTCCTATATCTTACAAATATCTTCTACACGATTATCAAAAAAAGAGGATTCACGACTTTTTAAGCGAAAAACCTAGCTACCATGTGCAGCAATCCATCATAGCCATAGGTTCGGGAGGACTAACCGGAAAAGAGAAAGATGAAGCCACTCAAACTCAACTAAAATTTTTACCTATAGCCTCTAGCGATTTTATTTTTGCCTATTACGTAGAAAGATATGGATTTTTCGGAGCACTATTTTTAGTTTTTTTATATGCCCTTTTGATTATACATATACTTAGTCTAAACTATAAACTAAAAGGAGACTATTTTACACAAGTTGTAGCAACTAGCATCGCTCTTTTACTTTTTATGTATATGAGCGTAAATATAGCTATGACCATAGGACTAGCCCCTGTGGTCGGAGTACCACTTCCTCTTTTTAGTTATGGTGGGAGCAGTTTTGTAAATTTTATGATCTTATTTGGGATTTTGGAACATCTACTTGCATTTCGTTTTAATTTTTTGTATAATTCCACCCGTACTTGATTAAGAGCTTCGGGCTCGTAGCTCAGTTGGTTAGAGCAACCGGCTCGTCCGAGGAACAAAGCGACGACAACCCCACAAGAATGTTCGGTGGGCTCGTAGCTCAGTTGGTTAGAGCAACCGGCTCATAACCGGTTGGTCGCAGGTTCGAGTCCTGCCGAGCCCACCGAGCATTCTTTTTGTTTTTCTCAAAAATACCTCAAATCCCTAAAATCGACAAAAACAAGACAAAAGCCTTCTCAGCAATACTCAAAAAACACTACCCGTACTCATTGCAATTTGAGTATGTTATTGAGTATAATCATTCATTACTCAATAAGCATCATTTTTATACTCAATAAAAGAGGTTCAAAATGTGCAGAATCGCAACTCCTCTAAGCGATAGAAAAATTAAAATTTCAAAGCCTAAAGACAAAATATACAGATTAAGCGATAGCAACGGTTTACTACTGGAAATAAAACCCAATGACAGCAAAATATGGAGAGTAAGATACACATTAATTAGTCCCTCCTAAAAGCCTTAAAAAGCTCTAATTTAAGGGCATCTGAGGTAGTAAAAAGGTATAATTTTCAACTAATAAACTATAAAGATAGAGGAAACTTCTAGTCGAGATGGATGAAAAAATGCTTGCTAAATCTACTATTAAATCAAACCAACCAAATCTCTTTTATCCATCTTTAAGAGAATATGCTTGATAGTAACGATCCGCTTATTGCTTTGGCAGATACAATAGATTGAACTGTTTTTGGAAAAGAGTTTGAAAAATACTACAGTAACGAGGGAAGACCTATCCTAACCCCACCCAACTGCACAGGATATAATACATAAAGAGTAAGAAACAAAAGGGTCAACAAAAATGGAGAAATTAAATAAAAATCAAGAAGAGATAAAGCGTTTTACAGCAAAAAAGAAAGCTTCCATCGTTATGGATATTTTTCAAGGAAAAACAACAGTAACTGAAGTTGCGAGAAAGTATGATTTGACGCCTGGGGAAATAGAGGAGTGGATGGAAGATGCACGCAGAGATATGGAGAATCAGCTTCGTGCCAGACCTAAAGATATTGCTGCTATATATGAAGAGAAGATAAAAGATATGAAGGCAGTCATCGGTGAATTGACATTGGAGAATATCGCATTAAAAAAGTACGACGCTCTGTTCGGAAAAGAGAAGAAGTGATGCAAGTTCAGAGCGAGATGAGAAGTGAAGGTTACTCAATCAGCATCACAAAGCTTTGTTCTCTTTTTGAACTTCCATGCAGGAGCTTTTATTATAAACCAATTAAAAGAATGCAAAAACTAGATGAAGGGCGTGTTAAAAAAGTCAAAGAGATGATTGAAAAGTTTCCAACGTATGGCTATCGTCGTTTAGCTTTGCTGCTTGGAATGAACAAAAAAGCAGTGCAGTGCATTCTGCAACTAAAAAGTTGGCAGGTAAGAAAGCGTTCCAAAGGGCATAGGCCAAGAGCCAAAATGATGCCTTCACGTTCACACTATCCCAATCAAAGATGGGCAATCGATATGACCCGCATCTACAGTATCAATGATGGCTGGAGTACTTTAGCTTGCATGATTGATACTTGTACCTGTGAAATCGTTGGATGGAGACTCTCAAAAAGCGGTAAAGCAAACACAGCAGAGGCAGCTTTGCAAGAAGATCTAATCTACCGTTTCGGAAGACTCCAGCGATTGAAAGAGCCCATTGTATTACGAAGCGACAATGATCTAGTTTTTAGCAGCAAATCATTCACCAAAACAATCAAAGATTATAATTTTACTCAGGAATTTATTACTCCCTACACTCCTGAACAAAATGGTATGATTGAAAGGTTCTTCCGAACCATCAAGGAAGAGTGTATCTGGCACTATAACTTCAAATCACTCAAGGAGGCTAATAAAATTATTGGGATAATGTCAAGAAAAATTCGCAATTTTCCTTCCCAGCAAGTTATATTTGGGAGTGTAAAAATAACTGTGTAAATCCTTATAAAAAGATTAGATAAAATTAAAGAATAAAAAGGATTTACACAATGAGGTATATCAATACAGAAGAGGTAAAAAAAGCTATCAAAGAGGGAAAGGGGATAGATATTGATGAGATCTTGGAAGAATTCAAAGGTCTTTTAAAAGAGGTTTATCAGACTGCTACAGAAGTAGAGTTAACTGAGCATTTAGGATATGAGAAGCATCAAGTTTCAGATAATCCAAATTATCGTAATGGATACAGTGAAAAAACTTTAAAGTCCAAATATGGGGATATAGAGGTTAAGATACCAAGAGACAGAAACGCTACCTTCGAACCAAAGCTTATCAAGAAGCGACAGACTCTCATAAAGGGGACAGAAGATTTAATTTTGTCTTTATATGCAAAAGGGATGAGTGAACAGATTTCAACACCATCTTGATGATTTATATGGGTATGAACTTTCTATTCAGACAATTTCCAATATAACAGAAGCAATAATAGATAAGGCAAAAGAGTGGCATAGTCGTCCGCTAGAGGCAATATATCCGATAATATTTATGGATGCTACAGTTTTAAAAATAAGAGTGGATAGAGTAGTTAAAAATATTGCTGCATATATAATGCTAGGCATAACTCTTGAAGGGAAAAAAGATATTCTTGGTATATGGATAGGTGAAAATGAAAGTTCTAAACAGTGGTTAACACTTTTAAATGAGATAAAAAACAGAGGTGTTGAAGATGTATTGATATTTGCAATAGACGGACTAAATGGATTTAAAGAGGCTATAGAGGCAGTTTATCCAAAGGCAGAAATTCAAAGATGTATTGTACACCAGATCAGAAATAGCCTAAAATTTGTATCTTGGAAAGATAGAAAAGAGGTAGCTAAAGATTTAAAGAGTATCTACACTTCATCAACCGAAGAAGAAGCAGAGCTTGCTCTTACAAATTTTAATGACAAATGGGGTCAAAAATATCCCCATATTACCCAGTCTTGGCAATCTAACTGGAATGAGCTATCTACATTTTTTAAATATCCCCAAGCTATAAGAAAACTGATTTATACGACAAATCCCATAGAATCGATAAATTCAAATATTAAAAAAAGAACAAAGTCTGTGGGTTCTTTTCCAACCATCGATTCAGCTTTTAAGCTTCTTTATCTTGCCACACAGGAGGTACAGCACAAATGGAGTAATACAAAAATCAGAAGCTGGAGTGAAATCTATCCTCAGCTTTGTATATTTTTCAGTGAAATTATGCAAAAATATACACGCTAAGGTTTTAAGGGCTTTAGGTGGTTTACACAGTTTATTTTACAGTCCCTTATATTTCATTGCATATCAAGCAGCTTTAAGCTGCGCTTCATAGATTTCCATCACCTCTTGAAGCTTTTGTGGATGAATATAACTTCTCTCAATCTCCCAGTCTTCAGTGTACTCCATCAAGTATGTGGTAATGAGTCTAATATAGGACTCTCTTGATGGAAAAACAGATACTACTTTAGAGCGTCTTCTAATCTCCTTGTTGATTCTTTCTAACACATTTGTCGAACTTATCCTCCTTTTATCAATTTGCGGGAAGTGATAAAACTGCAAAGAGTCTTCCAATCCATTTTGAAGCACTTGGGTAGCTTCAGGGAATTTTTTGCGAAACTCCTCTATAATCATCTGTGCTATTATGAATGCATCTTTTTTGCCCTCTTGTAGCCAAATAGTTTTAAGTTTGGCTGCAAATTTCTCTTTTGCTTTAGGTGGAACATGAGCCAGGATATTACGCATAAAATGGACTTTACACCGTTGCCATGATGCGCCAATAAAACTCTCTTTGAAAGCCTTTTGAATCCCTAAATGTACATCACTAATAAGCAAAGCAATCTTTTGTAATCCTCTTTCTTTGAGTCTCTCAAAGAAATTTCTCCAAGTCTCATAAGACTCATTGATAAATGGCTCTATGGCTAATACTTCTCTTTTGCCTTCTAGTGTTACACCATAAGCTATCATAATAGCGGTAGATACCACTCTTCCTTCATAGTCTCTCACTTTCTCATACAAAGCGTCAACCCTTGCGTTGGGATACTCTTTTTCCAAAGAACGGTTGCGAAACTTTTCAACTTGCTCGTCCAATCCCTTATTGATTTGTGATACCTGCGAAGCACTGATATTCTCGATTCCAAGCTCTTTTGCAAGGCGCTCTATCTTTCTTGTTGATATTCCATTGACGTATGCCTCTTTCACCATCGAAATCAGAGCCTGTTCACTTCTTCTCTTTTCGGTGATGAAAAAGGGAATGTAGCCACCTTTTCTTATCTTTGGAATCATAAGATAAACTGTCCCTAGTCTCGTATCGAACCTTCTTGGTCTATAACCACTGAAATAGCTTTTTCTCTCACTATTATGCTCACCTTTTTTAGCTCCAACTTTCATCTCGGACTCAATCTTCATCAACTGTTCCATCATCCATTTCATCATTGATAAAAGTGGATCTTCATCAACTACAAACTGTGTCATTATCTCTTTGAATATTTTTGTTTCATCTATTTTTTTGCTATTATTTCTTTTAGATTGGTTTCCTCCTGCTTGCTTTATTCCTCACTGGGAAGTCTATCCAACTCTTTTGAAGATTTCAAAATCTAAAAAAGAGTCTTCAAGTGAAATTGCGAACTTTAGTGTACACTGTCATTATTGGAGAATGGATCAATTTTTACAATCAAAAACGAAAGCATTCAGCGCTGCAGTACCAAACGCCTGCAGAAGTGTTTCGTTTAGTAGCTTAGGTGTGCAGGAAGAAAGGGGTCATTACATTTTTTTACAAAATATTAAATTATTGCGAATTACAACTTTACAAGTGCAAAAAGCAAAACTAATCTATTTGTATTTACTTGGAGTAAAAGTTGGGCTTTGGTATGAAAATTGAAGAAAAATGAGCGTTTTTCATGGAGGACTAATTATTAGATTTTGTTGTCTGAAATTTTAGGGGCATTCTAAACATTTCAGAATTTCTTTAAATTTTCTCTCTGAAATATGCGCATTTTTTATATATCTATTTTTGCCCTTCATATCGATATAGTTTAGCATATTTTTATTGCTAAACTAGTCTTGACCCTAAAAAAAATTTAAGGCATATCTAAATATTTTATAAGCGCATATCCTCTCTGTTTTATATCGGGAAAAGTCAAAACTCTGCTTCCACCGTATTTGAGCATATAGATATTAACGTGATCTTTGCTTTTTAGTGGAATGAGATCATCTCCTTTAGGTCCGGATAGTCTGCTACCAAAAATATAATAAGCTTTTTTTGCATCTATCCACTCTCCAGTTAAATAATCTTTTACTAAAAGTTTCTTAAAATCCTTCTCCTCTTTAACTTTATATTCAGGATAGTCAAAAGGTCTAAAGTAGAAATCAAACATCGCTTTAGGACAGCTAAAAACCACCTCTTTATCGCTGCTTAGAATGATTTTTGCATTAAATTTCGGATATTTTGTTACATCAAGCATATAGACTGGATCTAAATTTTTTGGCGGCACAATTTCTTTGTCTTTGTTAGGGTCTTTTTGAGGCGATGCAAAAGTAAATAGAGCAATTACACTCAATAAAAACAGTTTTCTCATTTTAGCGTCCTCCTAAAGCAGATCTTTTTTTATAAAATAGAGATATCCTAAATAAGCAAAAATCACTCCCAAACCAAGAGGATAAAGTATAGAATAAGTAATAAAGAGTTTATGACCGAAAGTATCAAGTAAAAAGTATGCTACAGGTCCCATAACCGTAAGTTCAGGATCGAACAAAGATATGGCTCCGACTCTGAAAACCTCCATAGGATTAAAAAGAGCTAAAGATATGATAAACTCATCGTTCCATCTGTTTTGAAGCATAAGTCCTATTAAAGCGATATCTAAAAAAGCAAGCAGTATTATCCAAACTACAAAAGAGGCTCCTAAAGCTACATCGTGTGATTTTACCACAGTAGATATAAAAAAAGCTATCCCTAAAAATACCGCACACATAGAAAACAAAAGCGCACTATAGATAAATAGCATCTTCCAAGGAAGTTCACCGCCTTTGAAAACTCCCCACATCACACCTAAAACTAGAGCTAAGATTATCGGAAAAAAAACTATAAAAAAACGGCCCAACATCTTACCCCAGTAATAATCTCTAAGCGAAACAGCAAAAGATAGCATATACTCTAAAATCGCACTCTCTCTATCTCCAGAAATCGATTTTACCGTTGTGATTAGTATAAAAATAGGAAGTATAACTATAGTTACTTGCATATATACTAAAAGAAGCCTACTAAGACCTGTAAAACCCATTACGACTGAATCAGTAATTCCTGTTACGAAAAAAAGTGCCATCAATCCGCCAAAGACAAGAAGATAGACAAAAAACCATTTAGACCTCATCGATTCTCTAATATCCAGTTTTGCAATCAAAAAAAGATTTTTCATCATCTTCCTATCTTTATAACTCTTCTTTTTACTTCTTCATAATCTATAATCTCTTTATTTTCTGGTTTTTCATTCTCATTAAATGCCGCAAAACCATAACCCATAGGGGTGATACTATCAGTTGTATATTTTGCTTTTTTAGCATCAATCCATTTTCCACTTTTTGCGTCTTTTATCCAGATTTTTTTAAATCTTATCTCAGGATGTTCCTTATTTTGCCAAAGTATCAAACATCCTATATCATCAAATCTGTAAACTTTTCCATCTTCTCCTATAGCCTCCACGGCAAACTTTCTATCGCTTATAGCCATCTTACATCGTTCACACATATCTCTATCCCAGTGCAGCTTAGGAGGCTCTTTGGTATAATCTTTCTTTTCGCAACCAGTTAAAAAAAGAGTGAAAATTATCAATAGATTAAAAAAAAATATCTTTTTCAGCCTCATTTTACATCCTAATTTACAATCTTTTCATCTTCTACTATTTTTCCTAAATCCATATATATTTTTCTGTTTACTAACCCCTCTATCTCTTCTATTCTGTGTGTTATATATATAGCGGAAGTTTTTTTATCAAGTTCTTTCAATAGATTATAAAATTTCTCTCTTGCTTTTGGATCCAAATTGGCTGTTGGTTCATCAAAAATGAGAATATCGGTATTTTTGGCTATAGCTATGGCGATAAGGAGCTTTTGCTTCATACCGCCGCTTAGTTTAAAAAAAGGCTTTTTTAGATTCTTTTTTATGTTCAGATCCATTTTACGAGCCTCTTCTTCTATCGTTTGAGGACTCACTTTTGAGCTTTTAGAGACATATTCTAAAAGCTCTTCAATATTTAACTTTATAGGAGGAGGAGTTTGGGGAATGAAACTTATATTTTCTAAAACTTTTGTTCTATTTTTGTAGGGACTAAAACCATTTACTTCTATATTGCCACTATCAAGATGATAAAAACCCAAAATGGATCTTACAAGAGTTGTTTTTCCAGCACCATTAGGCCCCATTAAAGCTATTTTGTCTCCCTGGTCTATTTTTAACGAGACATTATCTAAAACTTTTACCCCCATAAAGCTTTTAACGGCATTTTTAACTTCTATCATATAATATTCTTCATCCTAAATTCAAAGTTATAAGCATCGGTATGGCATACGTCAAAACATCTTGCACACATTATACAATCACCATCTTTAACAAACTCTTTAGTTATCCCTTTTTTCTTTCTCTCTTCGTCATATTTAGCTTTAGCGAATTCTAAAACATGATCTTCTGGACAAGCGGCAAAGCAAGCCATACAGTGATCGCATTTTTCCATATCCCACTGTACTTTCATAGGGCTTATCCACCCAATAAAACTGTATGTAGTTCCTATAGGACACATATATTTACACCAAGCACGCCTTGAAAAAAATATCTCTATCGATAAAATCACAAGTACCCAAACTATAGCTAGACTCCAGCCGTAAACTATAAATCTACTTATTATCCCTACTGGATTTATCATCTCAAATACTAGATAACCATCTATTGCGGCAGCCGCTAAAAATATAACCCAAAAAAGATATCTAACTCTAGGGTTGAAACTTCTCTCTTTAATTATACGTTTGTTTACTAGTATTTGGTGGATCCTCTCTCCTATCTCACTCAAAAGACCATAAGGACAGACCCATCCACAAAAAGCCTTTCCTCCAACAATAAAATAGAACCCTATAATCGTTAAAGTACCGATTATTATATTAGTATGAATATGGTGCTCAGCAGCCAATATCTCAAGGGTTACAAAAGGATCGATCAAATGAAACCCAAGAAGTCTAGAACCGGTTAATGTTCCTTCTAAAAACTGAATATCAAAATAAAAAGATAGGAAAAAGGCCAAATTTATTAATATAACACTAAGCCACCTCCAAAATCTCCATGTTGGCTTTATTTTTCCATCTTTTGTCTTATAATAGAGCGTAGAGAGCAAAGGTGCGTTTACTAGCTCTTTTGTACTCCAGTTATATCTATCCATTCCCCCTCCTTTTTAAAATAATGAGGGATGAGTTAAGAAAAGCGTTAAAACACTCATCACCATTCATCTATTATTGTGCAGCTTTTAATTTTTCGTCAAATTGAGAAATCTCTTCGGCTAAACTTATAAGATCTTCTTCTTTCATGTTGCTAAGAAGACCGTACATAACATAATTTTTTCTTTTTCCAGATTTAAAATCTTTAAGAGCTTGCAATATCTCATCTTTGGACTTACCGAGTAGTTTAGGACCAACAGCTCCATTACCGTTAACTCCATGACAAGAAGCACAGTTTCTTCTATATAGAGGACTCACTTCAAAGGCCGACATATTTCCGGCTTTCTCTTTTAGCATCTTAAGCTGCTTCTCTTCTTCACTCTCCTCCTCTTCTTCTTGCTGCTGTTGAATAGGCTGAGTAGTTTTTGCTACAGGAACTTCAAGCTTTGATTTCTCTATTATTTCTTCTATTTTTTTGAGTTTCTCCGCCTCTATATCTAATTTAGCCATATAGACTATCGCCGCAACTGTTAATGCTCCAGATATTAGTGCTATTATGTGTCTTATCATCATTTATCCTTTATTCAACTTTTTCGCCAGCTTGAATTTTTCTTACTTTTTCATTAAAATCAGCAATCTCTTTAGCCAAAGATTTAAGTTTTTCATCACTCATTTTAGAAACCAAATCTTTCATCAATACGTTTGCCTTTTTTCTGTTTTTATATGCTACAAGTCTGTTATAAATAAAAGTCTCATTTTTATCAAGCAAAGATGGTCCGATAATCCCGTTTGCATAATCATCATGACACGCTGAACAGTGAACTAAAAAATCTTTGCTTAGTTTATTTGCAAGTAGTGATATCTGAACTCTTTCATAAGGGGATCTAACTCTTCTATATGCGTCTATAGGCGTATATGACTCTTCCTCTTCAATTTCTGCCTCGTTTTTCTCATTCTCTTTGTAAGAGTAGTAAAACTCCCCTTTATCAACCTCTTTACTCTCAGTTTTTTGCTCTTTTACTACGCCCTCTGTAACTTTTATCTCTTTTGGAGTTTCAACACTATCTTTTTGTTCCTCTTTTTTATCTTTACTTTCACAACCTGCAAAAATTACAGCAGTTGCAAATAAAATAGCGATACTTTTTTTTCCATAAAACCTCATAATTAACCTCTCTTATCGTAAATTTCCTCATAAGTAGCTCGAGGAACAATTTTTAAAACGTCTGTAGGGCAGAGCTCCACACAAGCGCCACAACCGACACATTTTTCTCTAATCTCGGGAATATATCCTCCATTTTTGGCAACCATCCCTATAGCTAAAGAGGGATCTGGATGAAAAGGACAAAGATCTGCACATATAGTGCAATCTTTACCTCTAAACTTTTCAAGTTTTTTTAGTAACTCTACTTGAAGCTCTCTCTTTTCGCTTTGATTTGCTTCATCTTTTATCTTTTTCTCTCTTCTTTCTTCTTTACTCAAAGCCAACGAGTGCTCATAAATGGCATCAACAGCACTATCTGGAACCGGCTTGTTATATAGTGCCAAACAGGCCTTTTCGTTTACTATAACGGCCATCCCCATATGAACAAATTTGATATCAGCTTTTTCATGATCCAATGCACCGCTTGGACAAGCTAATATACAAGGAAAAGCTTTACAAAGGTAACATCCTCTTCTATCAGGATCGATATATGCCGTACCTACGCCTGCTTTACCATCTAAGCCTTCCAAAATAATGGAGTCATAAGGACAAACCTGTAAACATTGACCACACTTTATACAAAGAGCCAAAAACTGATCCTCTTCTAAAGCTCCCGGAGGCCTAAGTCTTAACTCTTCTGCTTTTAAATGTTGCGCGGAGTAGATCCCGGCTGCCGCAGCTAGTCCTAATACACCAAGACCAGCCATCTTCTTTATAAATTCTCTTCTTTTTTTCTCTTCTTGTGTCATAACGCCTCCCCTTCATACATTAACGGCTTTGGATCGGTCAAAAGTTTTAAAGGCTCCGAAAAAGGAGCCAACTTTGCCAAAAAATTTAGTATTGAAATAACAGGTGAACCGTAAAAAAACTTAACATTTGGATTTAATAGCCACATCTTATCGGCATAATAGTAAAGATTATAAGGTATATCGCCTATTCCGTCTCCATCTCTATCAAAACCTTGATAATCGTCCCAAAAATTCAAACTCCAATGATTTTGTACAGAGTGGGTTATACCCTTTCCCGAATCATCATAAACATTTTCAATATTACCTTTAAAAACATTTTTTTCGATAATGTTATTAATACTCAAAGAATGAAAGTGCATTCCAATTGAGTTGTATAAAATCTTGTTTCCGATCAGTTTATTGCTCATATCAGGCTGAAATGGTGATCTATCTATATAAAAACCTTTCGCACAATAGAGTATTGTGTTGTTTTTAATAATAAAGTTAGAGGCATCTTTTAGACCTATCCCTATACCGGTTGTTCCCAACGAACTTATTACTATATTATCTTCGGCAATCGTATCTTTAGAGTACATAAAAAAAATACCCACACTATTATGTTTATAAACATTTTTTCTTACTATATTTTTCCCCGCATACATAAAGTGCAAAGAGTATCTTCCGTACTCACCCTCGTTCTCTTCTATAAGATTGCCGTGACTATACCAAATCACAAAATCTCTAGATTTATAGAGTCTATTTTTTCTTAAAATATTATCGTTGCTATACCAAAGTCTTACACCGTCGCCTCTTAATCCTAAAGTGAGATCTTTAGAAGAGATATAGTTATTTTCGATAACTGAATTTTTTACATTTTGTAAATCTATACCAAAAAGACAGTTTTTGATTATGCAGTTTTTTATCCTGCAAAATTTGGCATCTTTTATAGATATAGCCGCATCTACATCTTCATGTCTCGAACCACTGTCTGTTATAGTTACGTTTTCAATGATCACATTGGAACTTCTTATCTTTATAACAGTTCCTTCACCCCTACCCTTAATAACTGTTTTCTCACCCTGACCAACAATCATTAAGGGCTTGTTTATTACTATATTTCCTTCAAAAACGCCTTCTGGCAGCTCTATCTTAGATCCTGCTGAAGCTCTATCTATCACTTTTTGCAACTGATTAGCGCTTAGTGATAAAAAAAGAGTCATCAGCAGAATCGCTATTTTCATTGTACTTTCTTAGCTTTTAAATATTTATTTTTAGATAAAATCGCCAAAAGCGTAAAAACGCTTATAGCCAAAAGAAGCCAAAAGCCTATAGTGGGATATGAATGTGTCGTAAACTGTGCCACTTTTCCATCCCCAAAGACTGTAGGCATAAAAGGTTTTATCTTAAAAGCGCCCCAGTCATGCATATGATGTCCAAACCAATATAACCAATATGCATAAAAACCTAAAAATATAACTGGCAAAGCAACAGCTATCCACATAATATAATTTAACCATTTCCAATCATAAAGTATAAACAGTACATAAGAAAAGGCCAAAAGAACCAAAACATAAGGTGCAATAGCTCTAAGATACGGCGCTCCTCTCTCCATAGGATCCATGCCTATAAAGTGATTTATGGTATTCATCTCATGTACGTCACCACTAAATCCATCAAAATGATAATAAACTGGAATCCCCTCAGGAAAAGCATCTTTTGGATAGTTAGGTGCTTCTAAAGATACATACCATATAGGTGCACTCGCCACACCTATTTCCGCATTATATTTGATCATATTTTTCAAGTGTTGATTTCCATTCTTATCTAAAGCTTCCGGCGGAGTATTGGGACTTACGTATCTGCCTTTTTGGTAAAAATCCCAAGCTTTATATGCTATTTCGGGGATTTTATCCGCTTTTCCAGCTTTAGCCAAATCAGGGACGTTATGAGTCAACACAGCCGGAATAACAAACCAATAAAGCAATATACCAAAAGCGATCATCGCAAATATTTTGTACTTTATACTAGAGCTGTTCATAAGGCTTCCTTTATGTTTTTCATAATTATCAATTATACCCTCTTTTCTTGTTTTATATATTGATTATAATCAAATATAATTTACATTTATCTTTATAATAACTTCAGCTAATATTTATAAGAGAGTGTTATATTTTGTTATTAAAATATTACTAAAGACAAACGTAAATCATATGAGGAAAATGAGGGGGAGTCCCCCTCTTATGATTAGAAGAGATGAGCGTTTTCGTCGATCCACTTGAGATATTCGATGATATCTTTTACCTCTTGATCGCTCATATGCTGGTTAGGCATTTTAAGGTTGAAGTAGTCTATCATAGCTTTTACATAAGGATCGCTATAATATTTTTCCGGATCTTTGATAAAGTCAGCAACCCACTGCTCACCATTTTCATGTCTTTTTAGAACACCAACCAAATCAGGTCCTGAGCTAACTTTTCCTATAACGTGACATCCATTACATCCACCTTCAGCAAATGCAACTTCTCCTCTTTTTGCAGCTTCGCTCATTGGAGTAGCTAACTTTTTAACTAGTAAGTCTTTGACTCTGATACCCACGTCTGCAGTTTTTACTAAATACTGCCAAGCTTGATATTGGAAGTTGATTGCGGTATCGATATCGCCTTTTTTGAGTGCTTCTTCAGCTTTTTTCTCTTCGGCCGGAACTTTATTGAACTGATCCATAGCGTCATCAACAAGTTGTTTAACTACAGGATACTTCTCGTAATGGTTATCTTTTAAGAACTTAACAACACTTAAGATAACTTTCTTAGTAGCTTCGTTAAGAGCAACTGTCTTTTTATACTCTTTCATTAGCTGTTCTTTGCTCATTTTTTTGAGCTTGATTTTCTTAACTGACTTATACTTTTTATTTGGATCTTTAACAAGCAAGTAACCCATCATCTCTAAATGAAGTGCGGAACAGAACTCTGTACAGTAATACGGAAATACCCCTTCCATATCCGCTTTAAAGGTAACAGCTACAGTTTTTCCAGGCTCTAAAGAAGCGTGAACATTGTACCAATCGACAGTAAATCCATGAGTCTCGTCCTCAGCTCTTTCTAGGTTTGTTAAGTAAAAAGTTACTATATCTCCCTTATTAACAGTTACGCGTTCTGGATTTATGTGACTTCTAACCACTGTTCCGTATACATAAACATGATTTCCTTTTCTAACGATCCTTTCTTGCCCTGCAAGAGTTTTACCCTCATGAATTTTTCCGGTAAAAGGATTGGTACCCATAGGATATCTAACTTCAGTGTGAAGTTTTTCTGCTCTAATAGCAACAGCTTGGTGAGGCTCACCTAAAGGTACAGGCATATCGTATAATAGTTTCATCTTTTTACCGCTTATATCTATAAGCTGATGGTTTTGCGGATGAAGTGGTCCAATCGGATTAAATCTATCGATAGCAAGTTTATTCAATGCTATGATGTATTCTCCTTGAGGATCTCTAGTTTTACCTTCCATACCGCATAGGTGTCCAATGTTATAATTTACGTTTACTTTATCTTTAACTTCACAAGTTAGATAGTTCCATTTTACAACCTGACTATCAACATAAAGTGAAGTATATACTTCTCCTTCTGTTTTCCATTTTGGACCATACTGGTTATGAAGCGGTCCTAGTCCAAGTTCGGCTTGACAATGCATAGCTTTTTTCATATCCAAGATAGGTATTCCATAAGGATCTTTTCCCGCATACTCTTTATTTTTGATAAGTTTTTGAATCTTTTTAAAATCATATACAGTAGCGTGGGTATCAAGTTTACCGCAAACTATAATATATCTTCCATCTGGACTAACATCTACACCGTGTGGTGATTTAGGTTCAGGAATCAAGAAAAGACAGTCATTTTTTACAGCTACTTCAATAGGAATTACTTTATGTCCGTTGATGATTTTAACATTTTTCGGATCTTTTGCAAGTTCAGCAAGCTTTTTCCAGTTATAGACATGTAAGAAGTCGGTATCGTTTCTACTCATACCAGCTTCAAAAGGAGGAAGACCTTTTTCAATACCTCCCGTATACATTTCTGAGTTGAATGAGTTTGTAAACCCCCATCCATAACTTAACTCTTTACCAGCGTCGCTTAAATCTTGCATATACGGAGGCATTTCGATTGTAAATGATTCTTCAGGAATAACCTTGCCGTTTTTATGATCAAATTTCCAACATGTTACTCCGCCTCTATACACGTCAGCATACTCTTCTATAGGATGATATTCATTATCAAACGGTGCAGCGTATTGACACGCTTCTAAAATATATTCACTATTTGGAGTAAAGAAAGCTCCACCGTGATCAGACTTAAAAACAGGATTAACTACTATCTGCTTTGTAACAAAATCTTCAAGATCTATAATAGCAATTCTAGGATTTGCTTTGTCGTTTATAGCTAGCCATTTACCGTCATAAACTCCGTTCGTCTCCGAAATTGCCGGATGGTGCGTATCTCCCCATGTAATAGGTTTTCCACGATACCAACCTTGCTGGAGTACTTTCTTGGTATCATCATCATATCCCCAACCTTGCCAAGGCTCCGGAGTAAAAACACCGATAAATTTTAATATTCTCATCGATGGTACACCGTAAACCATAATCTGGCCGGACTGTCCTCCTGAACTAAAAACTATATATTTATCCCTTTTGCCGCTTGGAGTATAGGTCTTTGCAGCAGCAAGTATATCATCTTGCGTTAAACCTCTCTCTTTCATAATCTTTTCAAGTTCGCTCTGAGCAGTCGCGAAACTTGAAATCATACACAGGGCCGCAGCTGTACTAAGCAGCTTTTTGAGCATATGTCCCGCTTGCATATTTTGCCTCCTTTGTTAAATTAGTGTTAATTCAATTATAATTCCTAAACACTTAAATATATATTAACTTATTAAGTTTTGAAAGTATTTTTTTGGTTATTATTATATGTATTATAATTTTTATTTAAAAAAAATTGAATATTCTTAAAAAAATAAAACGGTATATTATATTTGTGTGACTTTCGTTAATTATTTTTTAACTCTTATAAAATTAACAATTTTATGGCATTTGTAGAAAATATTGAGACTTATGTAAGCTTATAGAAGAAACCTTTTTTGACTATATTATGCTTAAATTTTAAATCTAGTTTATCTTTCAAACCAATTTAATTCATCTCTAAGGTTAACTACTTTACCAACTACTATTAAAGCAGGAGTAGGAAGATCTTTTGCCTTTTCATAAATATCTTGAAGTGTACCCACAACAGTTTTTTGATCCTTAGTCGTACCTCTACTTATCACAGCAACAGGAAAATCTTTAGGCTTGCCAATCTCAATAAGTTTGTTGGCAATTTTATCAAGATTGTGTAGTCCCATCAAAAAAACGATAGTATCATCTGTTTTAAAGTTCTGCCAAGGAATTTGTGAAACCTCTTTATTGGGAGCTTCATGTCCTGTTACTACTCTAAAAGATACAGAAATACCTCTATGAGTTACCGGAATACCGGCATAAGCAGGAACGCTAATGGCAGAAGTAATACCAGGAATTACTTCAAATTCGATTCCTCTTTCTCTTAGATAAGCTCCTTCTTCTCCTCCTCTACCAAAAACAAAAGGATCACCACCTTTTAATCTAACTACTATACCTGATTTTAAGGCTGATTTGTATATAACTTCATTGATCTCATTTTGTGGAAGTATATGTTTACCGTCCTCTTTACCTACATAAATAAATTCGCAACCATCTTTACACATATTTAATATCTCTGGATTTGCAAGCCTATCATATATAATAATATCTGCTTTTTTAATCACCCTAGCCGCTTTAAGTGTTAATAGTTCAATATCTCCAGGCCCTGCACCAGTTAAATAAACTTTGCCCATTTTATGTCCTTTTGGATATAAATATACATTAATTATTTTTATATATAAAAATACCTGAAGGTTTTGGTACTTCTATTTTAAATCTTTCTTTCCAAGTTTTTGTACTCACTCCTACTACTTCACTTTTTCCGTTATTAGAAACATATAAAATAGGTTCTTCATTACTCCATCTAACATGTAAAACCATTCCGCCAAAATCGAATCTTTTTATTACTTTTAAGGATTTTGTATCTATTATTTGAACTATAGGAAATTTTTTACCGCTAAATGTTACTGCTAAATATACTCTTTTTGGACTTAAAGAGGTAAATACAGGATTTCCTTCCACTTCTATTGCTTTTATATAATTGAAATTCTTATCAAAAACAAAAACTTTATTATCACCTACTGCAGGTATAAAGAATTTATCTTTCATAATAGACCAGAAACCAAAATGAGGAACTTTCAAAACAACACTTTTTTTATCAAGTCTTAAAGGAATTTTTCTATACTCAAAAGTATCTAAATTCAATACACCTACAAAAGGAGAGTTAAAAAAACCGACAACATAAAGATTTTTGTTTATCATTGCGTCAAAAGGAACCTCTCCGGCATTTTCTACCTTTTTTACAAGTTTAAACTTAGGATTACTCACTCCTTTATTTAAATCTTCAAGTACCCAAAGCTCGTCTGTATCCATACATGCAAAAACTAGATAATTTTTATAAACTTTAATACCTACATTTTTAGAACCAGTTTCTATAGTTTGTAATAGATTCAAATCTCTATCAAATATCTGAACATTTTTATTTGCGTAGTTGGCAACTGCAACATAATTTTTAGTTAAAGTAAAGCCTATAGCGCTTTTACTAGCTTTAACCTCTTTAACTTTCTTCTCTTTTATCGGATCAAATTTTATTAGATACCCATCTCTAGTTATTGCATATCCATCATCTTCTATAAACTTCACAACAGCATGATTGAAGTTATGCATATTTTTGATCTCATTTTTAAACTTATGATTCTCGATAACCGCTAAAGCGCTATTTTCCCTCTCAACAACAAAAATTTTTTCTGAAGCAAAAAGATTGAATATTAAAACGATAAATAAAAATAATTTCTTCATTATAATCCTTTGGAATTGGGAATTGGGAATTAGGAATTTGGAAAAAGAATATTCTAATGTCTAATTCCAAATTCCTAATTCCTATTTAATATAACAACTAGGATCTTCAGCCCAGATGTCGTCGTAAATAGCCCAAGCTCTTGGTCTGCTTCCTCCGTTACATATTTCAATATATTCACACTCTTTACATTTTCCACCTATTTCACGAGGTCTTTTTCTCAATTTTTCTAAAAGATCATTTTTTTCATCAAGCCAAATCTCATCAAAAGACTTTTTAAAAATATTTCCAATTTTTATAGGAAAAAAGGGGTCTGGTTTAACATCTCCTTCACTATTAATATTTACTAGATTACGTCCGGCACTATTTCCACCCCACTTTTTGAGTTTCTCCTTTAAAATGTGACTAAAATGAGGATATTTTTTTGTAAACTTATTTAAAAAAAAGATTGAGTCCATCTCCATATTTCCAGTAACTATATCTATATCCAAACCTTTTTCATAATATTCGAAAGCTTTATTTATAATGTATTCAACGACTATTTTTCTTTGCTCTTTAGTAAGATCCATTTTTAGATTATCAAGACCTCTTCCGGAATAGACGAGATGCGATATGTATATCTTATCTATCCCCTTCACTTCACTAACTTGGAAAATATGCGAAAGCGAATCAATAGTCTCTTTTGTTATTGTAAACCTTATACCCACTTTTCCACCATTATCATGGATAAGATCTATTGACTTCATACTCTTTTCGTATGAACCCGTCAGTCCCCTAAATCTATCGTGAACTTCTGGCGTTCCATCAATACTGATACCAATATAGCTAAAAGTATCTATGATTTTTTTAACATTTCCTGAATTGATATAAAGTCCATTAGTAGAAAGATAAGTAAAAATTCCCTCTTGTTTGAAAGCTTTAGCTATTTCAAAAATATCTCTTCTTGCTAAAGGTTCTCCACCAGAAAATATTACAAATCTGATGCCAGCTTTTTTAAGTTTTGGTATGGTTTGTAAAATCTTTTCTGTACTTAAAGTATCACTCTCTTCAAGTCCCGATTTACTATAGCAGTGCAAACATGATAGATTACATCTGTTAGTAAAATTCCAGATAAGTATAGAGCCGTTTAAACTTCTTTGTTCTTTACCTTCTAAAGTCGATTTTAGAAGGTTTGATAATCTAAACACTACTTATCCTTCCAACTTTTTATATAATCGACTATACTCTTTAACTCTTTTTCGTTTAGATTAAACGCCGGCATAGAGTTTCTTTTGTAACCGAGTTCTTTATAGGTATGTTTTGGATCTACTATCTGAGAAATTATCTCTCCTTCATCTCTTTTTTTAGCAATTTCACTAAAAGGAGGACCAAAAGCTTCAGCAGTTTGGTGATGACACCCCCAACACTTCTCTTTAAATATACTCATACCAAAAAGTCTTGGGTAAAATACCCTATTTTTATTTATAAAATTGTATTTCCCAACAGGAACATTTGCAAAATACCTCACAATCTCTTTAAACGTATCACTTTGTAACACGATCAATTCTCCATCACTCTCATATATACTTAAATAAGCATATCTACCGTCTCCACTAAATTCGGTATGAATATATCTTTTTCCTTTAACTGGAACTCTTTTTTCTATACTATAATCTTTTTTATCTATCAAAATGAGCTCATCATTACCGTTATCAGCCCACAAATATGCTGAAGCCGGATGTGTTTTTACAAAAAAACCATCACCTCCAATATCTATCTTTTTAATAAGTTTCCAATCATACATCTGCCAAATTGTTACATACGGTTTTTTAAGATGTGGAGTTGCAAAGTAAAACTTTCCATCTTTATACCAGTAAGTTGCACTGAAAAGATGGGGCATACCCTCAATGTTTGATTCAAAAACTTTTTCTAATGAATCGATACTATATATACTTAATCTGCTTCCTTTTCTAGTAGTTCCTATAATATACTCTTCAAATGGGTCTATAAAAAAGTCTTCTATTGGCATTTTTAGATCAAAATATCTGAATTCCAAAGTATTTGTATCAACTTTAACAAGTTTTGCTTTATCTCTAAAAGTAAAAATTGCCTCATCTTTGCTATATAGCTCATAAAGAGCACTAATTTTTCCATCTACATCAATTTTATTAATAGGCTCTAGAGTTTTAGAATCAAAAATTACAACAGACTGAGGCAGCAAACATGTCGCAAATATCCTTTTACCGTCCCTGCTCAGGCTAATATTTCTAAGATTGACACAAGCTCTTATCTTATCTTTAAGTCTTCCCTCTTCTAATGAATAATGACCGATCCATCCGTCTCTGGTCGGAACATAAAAACTTTTGCCATCAAGAGTATATTTAAGTCCCCCGTGTACGTTTTTGAAGCTAAACCAGTCTAATACCTTTTCGTCTTCCATAATCCAAACACGATTAGCACCTCTTTCCACTACCAAAGAAACATTTTCTATATTTTTTATACCTATATCTCTTTTTTTCTTATCAATCATCTGATACGATTTTTTGATGTTATCCAGATTCCAAACTACATTTTTTGCAGGGGTCCTTAGATATTTTACAATCGCATCTATATCTTTATCCGATAAAAAATCAAATTTGGGCATCAATGTTTGAGGAAGAGAGTTTTTAATAATATCATGTAGTTTTTTATCACTAATTTTTCTTAAAAAAACAGGTAGTAAAGGAGGACCACTTACCCCTAGTCTTTTTTCATGATGGCAAGATGCACAATATTTCAGGTAAAGTTCTTTACCGCTAGTATCCAACTTACTTTCTAGTTGATGTACATAAAAACTATCAAATTTTGATTCTGCGAATAAAGCAGTAATTAAAAATAACAGAGAAAATAGCAGCTTCTTCATAATACCTCCCTCTTGTGAGGGGTGGGAAATAGCAAGAACTTCTTGCCACTTCTCACCCATCAAATTTTACTAAAATAGTATTAATCCGGCATAAAGCCGGATTAAAATTAATAAATATCGTATTTAGTGTTAAATACGTTAAATTTACCGGTTGGAGTTCTTACCCAATCACCCTCAATTGCTTTTTTGAGTTTTAATGATTCAGCATCATAAACTAATATAGCCGAAGGTACAAGCTTGTTACCCCAAACACTTACCCAAAATTCATCACCATCTTTGTTAAATTCAATATGAACTGGGCCTCTTGGTTTAACTTTAATTTTCTTGCCATTAACTTTAACTGTTCTTTCTTTAATATATTTTTTAGGAATTTTGATAGTTTTTACAACTTCAAGCGTACTTTTATCAATTACATATAGTTGAGTTTGAAGTTTTCTATCTGGATTAACAGGTCTATCTGCTATGATATATTTTGATGCTGGGTGTGTTTTGATAAACAAGTTACCACCACCAACGCCAGGCAAGCTTATCTTTTTAACGACTCTCCAAGCATATTGCGGATGATAAGTTGGATCTGTACCTATAAAACTGATATCATTTGAACCTATATGTCCAGTTGCCCACAATGGACCATATTTTGGATGGTTGATATTAGCGCCACGTCCAGGGTGTGGTTTTGTACCACCACTTGGAATAATAGCAGCAACTTCACCGTCTTTAGTATCTACTGCAACTACTTTATCTCTAGCATTTGCAGCAACCAAGAAATATCTCTTTGTCAAATCCCAACCACCATCATGCAAATATCTTTCAGCCTCAAGCATTGCAATTCTTGGGTTGTTTGGATCAGCATAGTTATAAAGCCAAACTTGTCCTGTCTCTTTTACGTTAATAACCCACTCAGGTTTGTGATGGTCAGCAACTATAGATGCAACTCTAGCCTCCCTTGTAAACTCTTCAGTATCGTATGTATAACTAGCAGTTGAAACAATTTTTAGAGGTTCAAGTGTGTCACCTTTTAACGTAACAATAGAAGGAGGCCAATAACAACCTACAACAGCATATTCATCTTCATAACCTTTTGCTTTTGAAGTATCAATACTTCTAGCATCGTTACAAACCCTAATCTCTGCAACGTTTTGAGGTTTTTTCATCCATAGATCTATAACAGAAGCTTTTCCATCTCTACCTATGGCATACATATATCTACCAGATTTCGAAGTTCTTAAGATGTGGGTAGCAAAACCAGATGGTACGATACTAACAAGCTCTTTAGTATCACCATCTACAATGGCGACCTTACCAACGTCTCTTAATACTATACCAAAATAATTCTCCCAGTTTCTATTTGTTTCAGGCTTAGTGGGTCTTTTTTCAGGTGGAACAAGTACTTTCCAACTCTTTTTCATATCAGCCAAAGATTTTTCAGGCGGTGCAACAGGATCTAACTGAATAAATTTGGCCATAAGTTTAGTTTCTTCTTTACTCATTTCGCCAGATGCACCCCAGTCAGGCATACCACCAGGAGTACCATTGTATATAATATGATATAAAGCGTCAGTTCCCATTTCTTTTGTCTTTTTAGGTAAAAGATTTGGACCTAAAGCACCTTTTCTTAACATACCATGACAACCAGCACATCTATCAAAATAGATTTCAGTTGCTTTTTTCATCTCCTCTTTTGAAAGCTTTACCGATGCATCTGCATTAGTAGCTATTCCACCAAGTAGACCAACTGCCAAGATTGCACTTAAACCTATTTTTAGTTTCATCGTTAACTCCTTTTGAGATGTTGGTTTATTCCCCTACCCACTATCTCAATACAAAGTAAAGAGATTACTCTCCACTTTGTAGTTTCTTTTTCTCATCAAAATAGATCCATAACATTGGTAACACAATTAAAGTATGAAGTGTAATTGTAAGTGTCATTGGTCCTTGATTTAGTATAGACCAAAAACTACATACTATATCAGTACATGGCTCAAACATAAACCCTCCTTTATAAGTTTTATATATTTAATGTATCAATTTTACTTACTTAAGCCAAAAGGAGGCTTATGCAGCTTGCGCCGCTGCCTCTCCTTCCATTACTTCTGCTGGCTGTTTTTTTGTAACTGTTAATAAATCATAAACCAAAAATGCATAACCTGCTATAACTGATAAGCCTGCAGCTAATCTCCAGCCCATGCCTTGAACGAACCATTGATTTGCTTGTGCTATAAAATATCCTTCCCAAGTGGCTCCATGCATACCTCTCTCAACCATAGTTTGTACATACGCGGAAAGAGTTAATGAAACAGTCATTAAAAGTACACCAACAGTTATCAAAGAGATAGCCCACCAACCAGCTTTTGTCATTTTCATCTCTTTAAATCCAGCTTTTCCTTGAACCCCAAGATAAATAGCGGAGATCATAATAGCCACATAAGCACCAAAAAATGCTAGGTGTCCATGTGCAGCTGGCCATTGCGTACCGTGTGTATAAAGATTGATTTGAGGCAATGTATGCATAAATCCCCAAACACCTGCACCTAAAAAGTTACCGAAAGTCTCAACCGTCAACCATGCAAACGCAGGAACGTTTTTGATATTGTTTCCTTTTCCTCTCTCTTTACCCCAATCATACAGTACGTGTACAAATAGACCTACCAATGGTACTGGCTCAAGTGCACTAAATAATGCACCTATTTCCCACCAATATTCAGGTGTTCCTATCCAGAAATAGTGGTGACCAAGACCGAGGATACCAGAACCAAACATCATAGCTACTTCGATCCACAGCCACATCTCAACAACTTGTCTATTTGCATTTAGTGTTTTTATAAGAATATATCCACCAACGGCCGCAACATATACTTCCCAAGTTGCTTCAACCCACAGGTGTACAACCCACCACCACCAGTATTGATCGACCGCAATATTGTCGGTATAAAACATACCAGCTAAGTAAAGACCTGCCAAAGCAATCAAATCTGCCATTAAAACTACTAAAATACCGCTATGTTTTCCTTTTAAAACTGTTGCATATACGTTATATAAGAAAACAAGAACCACAGCAACTATACCGATATCAGCCCATCTAGGAGCTTCTATATACTCTCTACCTTCGGTTATAAACCACAGTGTCATTTCATTTCCGGGTCCAACTTGGATAAAGATATAAACAAGAACTACTATGGCAACAGCAACAGTCAATACATAAAAAGCAAGTGTACCTAATTTAACGCCAACCACTTCTACGCCAGCTTCATCAGGCAGTAACCAGTAAACCGCTCCAATCATTGCATAAAGCAACCATACAACCAATGCATTTATATGAACCATTCTTGCAATTGAAAAATCCAAAGTATTAAATAAAAAGCTTGGATATAGATACTGAATAGCAGCAATAAGCCCAAATAACAACTGGGCACCAAAAAGTACTATAGCCACCGTAAAATACTTAAGCGCAAGCTTTTGTCCTTCGTATAGTCTATTTCCTTGCATCTACCGCTCCTTTTATCTTACCAAAGTTTCTTGGGAAACCATTAGTATCGATAGCCGACATAAATTTTAGATAAGCAACTACCGCTTTTGCCTCTTCAGGTGTAATACCCAAATTTGGCATCATTCTTTCATGAGTAGGATACTTATCAGGATTTTGTAAAAATGTCGCCATCGCTTCTTCTTTTGAGTTAGCACCAGTCATAGCTTGTAAAGGACCTTCAGATCCCCAAGCTGGATCCAACCAGGCTTTTGTAAGATCTGGAGCATAATAAGCACCGTTTCCAAGAAGCGTATGACAATCCATGCAATTTTTTGCTTGAATCGTAAGTTTTCCTTTATGGATAAGAGCTCTTGCCTCCTCTTCACTCCAGTCATCTCTGCCAAAGAATTTCTCTTTTTCTTCAAACTTGCTACTTACTTTACCAGTAGCACTATCTACAGCTTTCCCACCTATTATAGGTACCTCATGTCCCCTGTAAGGATCCAAAACATAATCTATCTTATAATTGATTACCACCGGAGAAGGGATCCTCTTTGTAACCTTATTTTGAATATCCTCAGCAGTACCCATCTTCATTTGACCCATAGAGTCAAATGTTAAAAGAATTAAAAGTACTGCTGCAACTCCTGTAATCCATGTTGCCGACCTTCGCCAGAAGCGATTACTGGTCCATACTGATGTAGGCTTGTTCTCCATCGTTCCTCCTTCTTAGATTTGGTTGATTTCAGCTTCATGCTCATATCTTCTGTGAACCTTGTCAAGCACAAAATAGACAATATGAGGAAATATTAAATACCCCACCATCGCACCTATAAGTACTTTCTGCGTATATGGTTCTACCCTTAATAAAACACCCAGGTAATACATACACGCTGCCTGAATAGTCCAAGAGAGATATGCTGCAATCATGAAATACCTGTTTAACAACTTCATTTTCACGACAGTAAAAAAAGCAGCATAACCCATACCAAAAATTATTATCATTGCCGAAACGACAAAGATATGTAAGAAATCAGTGTGAGGAATATCCTGTAAGTAGTATTCCATCTATTCCTCCTTAATTTAGGTTTAATACAACCTTTAAACCAAAAGTTATAGTAAATTTTATAATTTGATAGAACATTTTTCTTTGACATTAGTCAAAAAACTTAAAAAAATAACCTTTTTTGTTAATAATTAAAATTAGTTTTATTTTTATGTCACAATTAAGTCACACAATAGGTAAAATTTATTGATATTTTTAATATTTCTTTGCAAAATTTATTGGAATTTTAAAATGATAGTTTTTTTTTAAGTAAATAGTTATATAATTTATTAAAAAAATAGAGGATAAGATGGAGAACTTAAGCAAATACTATCTATTTGAGAATCTAAATGAAGATCAATTAAAGAAACTAAAAAAGATTTCAAAAACATATAACTATACAAAAGGCACAATGCTTTTTTTTGAAGGAGAAAAACCAAAATCTTTGATTTTATTAACAGACGGTATACTGCAAGTTTACAAAACTGATACAAAAGGCAACAAGATTATTTTACATCATTTTTACCCAGTATCTTTGATTGCAGAGATTGTTAATTTAGAAAACATGCCATATCCAGCAAGTGCAGAATTTATAACAGACGGTCAGGCTGTTTTAATCGACTATAAAGAGTTCGAACAAGAGTTTTTGAGAAATCCTGACATAAGTTTTATGTTTATAAAGTCTTTAACTAAGAAGATTAAGTTTTTAGAAGATGTTATAACCAACAATATAGTAATGAACTCAACAGCTAGGGTGGCCAAATTTATATATGAACATGAAGAAGATTTTATAAAAATGAAAAAAAGTCAAATTGCCGAAAAGTTGCATATAGCTCCAGAAACTTTTTCAAGAATTCTAAAGAAACTAAAAACTTTGAAACTTATAGAGAAAAACGAAGATGGATTCAAAATCGTAAATAAAGAGGGCCTACGTTCTATCTACGAATAAGATAATAATAATTAAAAAAATGATGGCGGATAAACCGCCATCAAAAGTGATTACTCTGACTTGAATTTGTAATCTAACTGTACCCAATATTTTGTAGTGTCCGATTTATTAAACACACTATCACCTGCACTATAATCTGCATACTTCAAAAGAAGCCCAATATTATTATTTATTTTATATTTATACGCAATATCTAGCTCAGAACCTAAATCATCATATCCATTGAGATCTTTGTCACTTTGGAAACTGTGATATATTGCAGTAACTTTACCCATTTCACCAGCATTATAACCAACTTTCAAACTAATATCTTGTAAACCAACATTACTTCCAGTTCCTCTTAAGAATACATCGGCCCAACCGTTCATAGCATGTAAAGTAGCCAATGGAGTATAAAATTCATTAGCTCCGTTTCCTGCCTCACCTAAAAGTTCATAAGCAACCCCAACAGTAAAGGCATCAAGAGTAGTACTTAATCCTAACTTATAGTAATCAGCATCTTGTTTAATATTATTAGAGTTTTCTTCTTGAGTTGGATCTGTTTGAATTGCATATTCTGCCTCATAAGCAACTTTTACTCCGTTTAGATCAACCTTTCCTGTAGCCCTAATACCTATGTGATCTGCAAAATCTTCTATCATATAATCATATACTGTCAAAGTTAACTCTGGTATTACTTTATATGTAGCGTGTAGCAAAATACTTCCTGTATCAAATTGTCCATTTTGAGTAACTGTATGAACTCTTGTTACGTAAGCACCCAATAGGCTGAGATTTTCTATGCCGTTATATATAACAGCTCCCAAATCATAAGTTTGTGGCATCTGTCTCCAGCCAACGTTACCGATAAATCTTGCGTTATCTAACACTACCATTTTTCTACCCACAATTAAGGTAGTATCACTAGCACTGTATGAGATATTAGCTTGAGTTACTCTAGTTTGAGATGGATCCATAATAGTAGCATAACTACTAGTCGCTTCAGGAAAGTAGCCGTTTGAACCAAAGTTTGACACGTTTATCATTTGGATTTCACCATTCAATCCCTCAGTCTCAAACAAGTTAGCTTTCAAACCTAAAGCAGTTCTAACAGTTGGAGCTTTAGCAGTCTCTTTACCATCTTGATCCACATATTCATATCTCGGTCTTAACTCTACACTATATTGTGCATCACTTAAAATATTTTCCAAAGCGCTAGCATTAGCAGTTGTAGTAAATCCTGCAGCCAAAATAGTCGCCGCCATCAAACTCAAGTGTACTTTTCTCATTCTTACTCCTTTTAAGATTTGGTTTGTTTTTTGTACATTTAACTTTTTATTTAATGTACTTTTTTTATAAATTGCAGTCGCTGCATACGCAAATATTATCACAACTATTATTAAAGTTTATTGATATAAGTCAAATTTTATAATTTTTATATACTTTTAATTAACTTTTCTAACCACTTACTAGGCTCGATATTTTCCTGTTTCGCTTTTGTCACGATTTTGTAATACACATCAAACGATATGTATGAGATCTCTCTTACTTTTTCTTTATCTTCCAGTCTAATTTTATCATAAAGTTTTTGCATCTGTATTCTTTTATCTTTAGGTACGAAACCTCTCATAGATTTATATTCGATAAGTTTACCATTTTTATATACTCCACTTACTTCAGCATAAACCCAATAAAAACCTCTATCTTTTCTAAGGTTTTTAACATAACCACTCCAAGTCTTTCCAGCTTTAATAGTCTCCCACAACTCTTTAAATACTCTACTAGGCATATCAGGATGTCTTAAAACACTATGCGGTTTTCCTATAAGATCCTCCGAAGTATAGCCAGAGATTCTAGCAAAAGTTTCATTTGCATAAGTTATAATTCCATTTAGATCAGTCCTTGAAATAATTAGTTCATCTTTTGGTACCTCTGTTTCTATAAACATATCATAAGAAATATCCATTTAAATTCCTTATATATATTTTTTCTTTAAGTCCCCATGATATACAATCTCTTCAGCCCTAACATCTTTTTCCAAAATTTCAGGTACCGGATTGTCTATTAATTCAAAATTTTCTCTAGCCCTATCGAGCTCTTCTTCACTATATGAGTAGATCATTTCCGCACTTAATACACCCTCTAAAAACTGTAAAGTTTTTAATTTATTTATCTCCTCCTCTATTCCTTCACCTTCTATTGTTACTACAATATAACCTTTTTCATCAACTATATGAATATCACAAACTCCACTATCTTCAACTCTTTTTTTAACAGATTCCAAATCATTTGGATGACATCTCACAACGCAACTTGAAATATTCATTTTAACCTCCATTTTTTGATTTCCCCGCTTTCTGAACCGCTAATCAAAATATTGTCATTTATAAAAACAATTTTATTTATTATGTTTTTATGCCCTTTTAAAAGAAATTTTCTATCTAGATTTATTGAATCTATCACTTTTATATCATATTTTTCATTATCACCATAAGCAATTAAGCTGCTACTTGGAGAAATTGATACAACATAAACAAAAAATTCGCCTTTGATCTTCTTGTTTGTTCCTAAATTAAGATTATAAATAACTAGTGTTTGATCCCTACCGCCTGCAGTTACAAAATCTTGGTTAATTGACAAAGATAAGATTTTGTCTTTGTTAATATCTACAAATTTTTTTATTACATCACCTGTTTTTGTATCTAAAACTACTACCTCTCCTCCTTCATCTCCAATAACAACTTTAGTTCTAGCTTTATTTATAGCCATTGCGGAAAAAAAATATTCTCCAGCACTCTTTTTATAAACTACTTTTTTATCTCTTATATTATATAAAACCACTTCATCACTCATTAAAGCCATAATAACACTATCTTTATCCACAAACTTTGCCGCCTTTGCATAAAACATCAAACTTTTATCTAAAACTTTTTCAAGTTTTCCGTCTTCATAGATAAATAACTCACTATAGCCATCTTCGGCTTGAGCTAAAAGTAAAACTTTTTTATCAATTACATCTACACTATATATATCTGAATCTATAAGCTCTCCTACAAAATCTTTTATTTTTCTAACTTTTATCTCTTGTAGCATTTTTAAATTTAAGTCATAAACTATAACTTTACTTTTATCTGTAGCTACATATACATTATCTCCAACAACAACCATATCCAGTACAGCACCGTTTATTTTAATATCTTCTATAGGTTTAATATCGGCAAAAAGTGAAAATATCGCGAAAAGAATAAAAACAGCTGCTTTTTTCAAACCATCCCCCTTTTAATTTCAATAGCATATGTTGGACAAACATTGAGACAAAAACCGCAACCGTTACAAAGATTATTATCAATCTCCGGATTAAAAAATGAATAAAACTTTATAGCTCTCTCATCACATATATCGTTGCATAAACTACATACAGTTTTATTCCAAGCTATACATTTTAAAATATCAATTTTGGCTTTTCCGATATCTTTTTTGTTTTCTATACTTAATACTTCCAATTTACAAACATTAGCACACTCATCACAAAATGTACAACCCGACTCTGAAAAATACAAAACAGGCTTATTATCTACAATTTTTACGATTTTCTCTTCACACACATCGACACATTTTTTATCTTCACACTCTTTGCATTTTTCAAAATCGGACAGCTCTTTAAAATAAGGAGGGTGGAGGTATTCCACCTCCTCTTTTTTAATAGGCTTAACAAAACTTCTGAAAAACTCTCGCCTATTTGACACTACTGAATCCCCTCATTTAGCTGTTCAAGCAGCGTAGATTTGCTTTTAGTTTCTGGACTTCTAAATTCCGGCTTAAACTTATTTGCAACTAAAGGCTTGACGTTAGCCTGAGGTGCATGGCATTGAGAACAGTTAAATCTTTGTGGAGCAATATCATCTTTTCCTTGATGAACTTTAGAGGCTCCATCAAATTTTTGTAATTTCTCCTTTGTTTCAGCAAAGAAATCTTTAAAGTGTGTCGGCGAAAGAGGTGTTGCACCCATACTTTTAGCAACACTTGGTAAATGACAACCTAAACAGGCATTATTATCTTTTGTAATAGGCAAAAGACCTTCAACACTGTGTGGTATCATTGGCGGCGCATTTTCATAACTTCTTTGAAATCTTTTAGCAGTTCCAGGAGCCGCCTTTGTGAATTCAACCGGCGGAGGAGCCACATCTTTTTCATCCGTCAAAGGAACATTTCTGTAGCTAAGCTGAGTATCATCGATCATTTTTTGATTAGCTGCGCCACAACCAGCAGCTAGAAGTGCTAATAATACAAATGAGAAACCAACTCCTTTAACTTTGTTTAACTTCATAATCTTCTCCTTTTTTAACAAAATCTCTTATACTAAAGTTTAGAGCATCATCGTCACAAACTTCTACACATCTACCACAAAGAGTACATTCGCCCATATTGACGCTCATACTCTTCTTTCCAATCATATAAAGAACCTCTTTTTCTGGACATACATCTTTACACTTCATACACAAAGTACAGTTTGGCTGATTATGTCTTACTCTAAATAGGCTAAATCTACCTATCAAAGAGTAAAACCCACCGAGAGGACATATATGCCCACACCAGCCATTTTTCAATACAAACAGATCAAAAAGAAAAATGGTGGCTATAGCAGCCCATCCAAAACCCATACCAAACACAAGTCCTCTATGAGTCATAGAGACAGGGCTAACTAGTTCAAAGGCAGCCGTACCTAATGCAAAGGATAAAATAAACGACAAACCCATTACCCAATATCTTATATTGCGGCTAGCCCACCATTTTTTCTCGACCCTATCAAGTTCAAATTTTCGTCTAATCCAGTTTGCAAGATCTGTTACCATATTTACAGGACAGACATAACTACAAAAGGCTCGTCCACCAAAAACCATATAAAATAGAGTTATAATAACTGCACCTAGAAGTGCATCCATAGCAACGATACTTCCTGTCGCAAATATCTGCATAACAGCATAAGGATCAGCTAAAGGAACTGTTTCTAAGAGATTGGAAGAACTAAGATTTCCTTGAAGGATCTTCCAACCCCAAATATTCGCACCTATATAAAGAATAAGTATTGAAATCTGAGTTAAGCGCCTTAGGATCAAAAATCTATGTTTATATATGAATCTATTCAAAGTCTATCCCTTCATTTAAAGATTCGATAGCACTCTTTTTACTTCTTTCGGTTACTGTGGTTTCAATACCTTTTGATCCTTTTAGACGCTTTTCGTCAGATTTATCCCATCCCTTAACATAATGTTTACCAACTTCACCAAGAGCAACTTCTCTTGGCAAAACTCTTATTGCTGGCTCTTTAGTTACACATGCGTGTTCACACAATCCACAGCCAGTACAGTAGTCTGGATCCACTACAGGCAACAAAAACGCATGTTTACCTGTTCTTTCATTTTTTCTATACTCTAAATATATGGCTTTATCTAAAATTGGACAAGCTCTATAGCACGCATCACACTGGATTCCCCAAAATGCGATACATGATTTCATATCGACTATAGCTACGCCCATCCTCATTTTCATGATGTCAAAGACCTTTTGTCCATCCTTGACCACAGAAACCGAATCACTATCTAAGGCTCCAGTAGGGCAAGGTGGAACACAAGGGATATCTTCACACATATAGCACGGAATATCCCTTGGAATAAAGTAAGGCGTACCTGTGGGTTTATTGTCTCCAGGTTTTGCCAATATTAAAGTATCATATGGGCAGGCTTCTACACAAAGCCCACACTTTATGCAAAGACTTATAAACTCATTCTCTTTTTTGGCTCCAGGAGGCCTAAGTATCAAAGGCGCTGCTTTCACCTCGTCTACATAGGCACTCCACAGTAAGCCACCTACTCCAGCTATGGCAACATTTTGTGCCATTTGGATAAGAAATCTTCTTCTATCGTTAACTTTTGAAGACTTTTTCTCATCCATCCCCACCCCCTTTTTTTCAATTCCAGAATTGCTCAAAACAATTCCTTCCTTTATGCTTTGTAGATTTTAACTGCACATTTTTTATAATCAGTCTGTTTAGATATTGGACATGTTGCATCCAAGCAAACTTTATTAATATATACCCTCTCATCAAACCAAGGAACGAAAACAAGTCCTTTTGGCGGTCTGTTTCTTCCTCTTGTTTCGACTCTTGCTTTAACTTTGCCACGTCTACTTTCTACCCAAACAAGGTCTCCTCTTTTAACACCACGTTTTTTAGCATCTTCAGGATGCATATAACAAAGTGCTTCAGGAACAGCTCTATATAATTCAGGAACTCTCATTGTCATAGTACCGCTATGCCAATGTTCAAGAACCCTACCTGTACATAGCCAAGTATCATATTCATTATCTGGAGTTTCAGGTGGCTCCATATATGGCCTAAAGAATATTTTTGCTTTGTTTGGTAGATGGATTTTAGGTTTATTTTTATCTGGACCTGTCAAGCTACCTTGAGGTATAGCTTTAAGTGCGTGTCCATAGAACGCAAATTCGCCTTTAACATGACCTTTTTCTTTTTCCATCTTAGCATATGGATCATAGTTAACATTGAATCTCCAAGGAGTATCTTTTCCGTTAACAACAGGCCATCTAAGTCCTCTTACTTTATGATATACGTCAAATGGCGCATAATCGTGTCCATGTCCTTCACCAAACTTTCTATACTCTTCCCAAAGAGCTTTTTGGATAAAGAAACCATATCCTTTAAAAGGTTTTCCATCTGTGCCTTTGACGTTTCTCTTATCGCCTTCAGCTTCAGTATTTTGGAAACCTTCACCTATTGGATCAGGCCACTTAAATGATTTTAAGTAATCATTAGCAAAAAGTACATCAAAAAGCGTATCTTCAGGACTGTAACCCATCTTCTTCGCTTCATCTAAAACATCTGGCAGAACGGTTCCGTCTGGTAATCTGTGCTCTTTCCAAACCTCTTTTAATTTAAATCTCTTTGCAAATTCAGTATATTGCCATAAATCTGGCATAGCTTCTCCAACAGGAGTTACCTGCTGTCTCCAGTGCTGAGTTCTTCTTTCTGCGTTTCCGTAAGCTCCCCATTTTTCATATATCATAGCACTTGGTAAGATAAGGTCAGCAACTTTAGCGCTTATTCCAGGATAACCGTCACTTACTACTATAAAGTTATCCATAGTTCTTGCCGCTTTGATCCAGTGATTTGCATTTGCCGTATCTTGCCATGGGTTACATACATGCACCCAAGCAAATTTTATCTTACCATCTTCAAGGTCTCTCATAATTTTAACTATATGGCTACCAACTTTAGGATTGAGAGTACCTTTTGGAAGTCTCCATATCTTTTCAGAGATAGCTCTATGTTTTGGATTTTTAACTACCATATCTGCCGGTAATCTATGGGCAAATGTTCCAACCTCTCTTGCCGTACCACATGCACTAGGCTGACCCGTTAAAGAGAATGCGCCATCACCAGGTTTGGCCTGTTTTCCTAGTAAAAAGTGAACCATATAGCTTTGTTCGTTAACCCAAGTACCTCTTGTATGCTGGTTCATACCCATCGTCCAGAAAGATACTACTTTTCTTCCTTTTTCAACATATAGATCTTTAAGAAGTTTTAATTTTCTTTTAAATTCATCCAAAGACTCATCAGGATCACCTTTTGCTACACTTGCTACGTAATCAAGTGTATATGGCTCTAAACCTTTTTTGAACTCTTCAAAACTGATACTCCAGTGTTTACCCGCTGCTTTAGCATGTTTCATCTTAAGTTTCTTAGTATTTCCAAGTCCCAATGGACTTAATGCAACTCTTTCAGCATCAGTTAGCTCTTTTTCTGCTTGTTTTGAAATCGTTTCTAACTCTTTCGTAGAATATCCAAGATCTTTAGCATTTTTTGGACTTCTCATTCCGTAACCAATATCTGGAAAACCTGTTGCAAATATTGTATATTCTTTAACAAAGTCCCAATCTATTACATCAGGATGATCATAAACAATACTTCTTGCAATGTAGTTCCAAATAGCAAGATCAGTACTAGGTTTAAATATAATAACTTCATCTGCAAGGTCACAGCTTCTATGAACGTAGGTAGATAGCACCACAACTTTTACTCTATCTGGATTTGAAAGTTTCCTATCAGTACATCTTGCCCAAAGAATCGGGTGCATCTCTGCCATATTAGATCCCCAAGCCACGATAGTGTCAGTAAGCTCAATATCATCATAACAACCTGCTGGTTCATCTATACCAAAAGTTTGAATAAAGCCTGCAACCGCGCTAGCCATACAGTGTCTAGCATTTGGGTCAATATTGTTACTCCTAAATCCAGCTTTCATAAGTTTTGCAGCTGCGTATCCCTCCTGAACCGTATATTGTCCTGAACCAAAAAATGCCACTCCTGTTGGTCCAAGCTCATTATAGGCTTTTTTGAATTGCTTCTCCATCTCATCATAAGCTCTCTTCCAACTTACAGGTTTAAACTTACCTTTTTTATCAAACTCGCCTTTTTCGTTAACTCTCAATAACGGCGTAGTTAGCCTGTCGGCACCATACATAATCTTAGCGGTAAAATACCCTTTAATACAGTTAAGACCTCTGTTAACAGGAGCAAGTGGGTCACCTTTAACTGCAACGATTCTATCATCTTTAGTAGCGATCATAATACCACAACCAGTACCACAAAAACGACAAACCGCCTTATCCCATCTCCATCCAGATTCAGCCGTCTTGCTTGCAGCTTCAAGCTCTTTTGGAACACTAAGTCCAACCGCACTAGCTGCTGCAGCGGCAGCACTACTTTTTAAAAAATCTCTACGACTAAGTGCCATATATGCCTCCTCATAAGATTTTGCCGTAACTCGGCAATTGTGAATTAACGAAAAAATTTTATAGATTTTCTAAACTCCTCGCCTTGACTTGAGTCAAAATAATAAAATATAGTTATTAAAATAATTAAGATTATTTATGTCTTTATTAGTGACATTGCTGTGTCATTTTTAAAAGTAATATATATTTTAAAGAACAAAATAGAAGAAAATATAAATTGAAAGATAAATGGGAAAACAATTTAACATTACATTTGTAGTCTTGAAATAGATCGAGCAAAATTTTATACTACTATATAATAGTATTAGCTTTAGTTTTGATACAATTAATATAACATAACACTAAGATTTTTTTTAAACTAAACATTTTGATAATTATTCAAAGCAGTTTTAATAATACTATCTTTTTGTCTTTTTAAGAATATTTGATAAATTTTCATGAAGCTTTTGTAACAATTTAGCACTTCTCTCTAAATCCTCTAAAGATTGAATAGCAATATCTTCACTAGTATCAAGATATTTTTCCAATTCAATTCTTTTTGACTTGTCTATAACTTTCGCATTTTTTTCTAGTATTTCACTAACGTCGCTAAGCTCCTTGGTAAGATGTTCGGAAGCTTTAATAGCATCTTGAGCATCTATAATCATCTTATCGACTCTCTGGATAAAATTTTCCAATCTTTTAGAAGCTATAGTCAATTCATCTACATTTTCACAAATTTTTGGTTCTTCTTTATCAAAATCAAAACTGACAAAAGATTTTGATTTTTCCAAAAACTCTTCAAAATGTTTTTGAATATTTCTTATAAGAAAAAATGAGTAAAACATAATAACCAATGCAATCATAGCTAAAATATTTTCTATATCTTCAAGCAAAGTTCGTTGTTTTTCTGAATATATCGTATACATAGAAACGGCTTGATCCATACCGTTTAAAAGAACATTGTTAAACTGATTTACATAATCAACTATATCGTTTAACTTACCTTGCAATTCAATCAGTTCTTTAGCATGAGCTATATACTCTTTCCAAAAAATATAGTTGTTTTCTAGTATCTGATTCAATTTTTCTTTTTCCATTACTCTTTTATCACTATAAAACTGCTTTAGTGTAGAATCATAAAGATGAAGAGTCTCATAAAAAACTCTATAGTATTTAGGCTCTCCTTCATTTAGATAAAGAAGTAAAAAATACATCATTCTTTGACTTAACATTCTTTGTCTTCCGGCTTTATCTATATAAGTTGCGTCTATATTGGCATCAACCATCTTTTTAACAACTTTATCGGAAATCTCCAATAAATACTCATTGTTTTCTATTACAAAGTTTTTTTCTACCTCGATTTTTGTTATTAATTTTTTAAATCTATCTACTTTTTTCTTAAACGGTTCCCAAAGTTTTTTCACTCTTGTAAGTTGTTCCATAATCTCTTGAGTAGGAGGAGCGTATATCCCTCTTTCTATATTACCCTCTAAAAGATCTTTTAAATTTGTATCAAAAAGTTTTTCTGCTTCGTTTAACTCGTTCAAATTTATCTCTCTAGCAGTTTTTAAACGAAAAATCTCTTTACTTATCTTTTGTGTAAGCATTCTTTGTTTGCCTGCGATATTTATTACTATTGAATCATATTTGCTTTTTTGATTTATATATATTACCGATGCAACTATTGCAATAATAACTAAAGATAATGCACCGCCAATAAATTTTATCTGTGAAGTTATCTTTTTCATAATTCATCCTCATTCATAAATCTCTTTAAGCCCCTCTAAATCCAAAATCTCAATAATTCCTTGTTCACTCTTTATCAAATCTCTTTTTATAAGCTTTTTCAAAATTCTTGATAGTGTTTCTGGTTGAATATTGAGTCTATAAGCTACTTCTTGTTTTTTTAATCTATTGAATGTATCAAGTTCATTCACTAAAGTAAAAGCGACCTTAGCAACTCCATCATATACTAGTTCTCTATTTATTAAACACTCCAACATCTGATTTCTTTTAGCAAATATCTCTACAACTCTTAATAGTATTTGAGGATTTGCAATACAAAAATTTTTAAATTTTTCATAATCTATTATCAATACTTCACACGGTTCTAAACATTCAATATTTCCAAAACAGTTTATAGTATTATCAGATAAGGAACTAATTTTGGTTATCATGTTATCACTTTTTATATCGTAAAGAAATATTTCGTTATCAAATCTATCGACTTTATAAACTTTTACATGACCGGTTTTAAGATAGTAGAGCTGTTTTTTTATGTCGTTTTCATAGTAGATTATATCTTTTGCAGCATATTTTTTTAGTTTTACAAAAGAAGCTATCTCATCTAACTGTTCGTCACTCATGCCGTCAAATAGGAAAAGCCCTTTTAAATCCTCAACTTTTGCTTGTAATGCCATATCCCACCTTTTGATATATGTCATTATATCAAAAAGATTTTTTCGATATTATTATAGATTGCAGCAAAAAAATAAAAAATTGATATAAAAAAAAGGAACATTATGAACTATCCAGAGTTTTTCAAAAAAGTTGAACCTATCTTACTATATGACCCTCTAGCCGATTTTTTAGGAGCTGTAGAAAATGGAGAAATAGAGATAAACTATCTCGATGTAGTAAAGTTTGCCGGACACTCTTGTCCTACAGTCGCAGGTGCATACCTTATGACAAAACTTGGCTTAAAAAAACTATATGGCGATTCTTTACCAGTAAGAGGTGAAATAAAGATTATGGTTAAAGGCGCAAAAAACGAAGGTGTAGAAGGTGTTATTGGAAACACAATAGCTTTTATATGCGGAGTAAGTGAAGAAGGAGGTTTTAAAGGAATCGGAGGAAAATTCAATAGAGCCAATAAACTTCTTTTCTCTCAAGATATACCAAAAGAGATAAGACTGCAAAGAACGGATAATGGGACTTTCGTAGATATTAGTTATGCACCAACAATTGCCCCAGATCCTAGACAGCAACAACTTATGCAAAAAATTATGACAAATCAAGCAACTAAGGAAGAAAAAGATCTATTTAAAAAATTATGGCAAGAAAGAGTGAAAAAAATCTTACTATCTAAAGAGAAATGGGCACAAATGGTCGATATCGATTGATATCGACTATTTTTTTATATATGTAAAATAGACCTCTTTCGAATTTGCACTAAATACTTCATAGCCTCTCTTTTTGATTTCATCCACTAAAGGCGCTGGGAAAAAGTCTGTTTTTAACAATATTGTCTCATCCTTTTTTAACTCTTTCAAGTTCTTATTAATCTCCGCCAATGGATTTTTCCCTTCATCTAAAAGCCTATTTCCGTCAAGCTCTACACTGGGCTCTTTGGTTACCCACTCGGGAACTTTTTGAATGTTAACATCTTTTTCAGGTACATTTTCTAGGGGAGGCTGACCAACCTCTTTTCTTATAAGATTTAAAAGCTCTATAGGTTCCATTCCCCCTACCAAAGCAGCCTGCTTAATAGAAGCAATCCTTGCGACAGTTCTTCTAAGAACCGGATTTTTCAACTTTTTATATTTAGGGTTTATCTCTATAAGCTTATCCTCCATAAAAGGATACTCTTTTAACAAATCATATATTTTAGTATCTAGTGTTATCTCCACAACTTTTCTCCATTTTTAAATCTTTTTAATAGTACAAAAATATCTTTCAAAATTAAAAACAGTGAGATTAGCCATAAAATATCTAAAAAAATATTTCTTTCATAATCTAAAAAGATATATAGTATAGGTATTCCTATTAATAACGGTAATTTTAAATAATAAAAAAAGAGAATTGCAGCACCATATAAATGGCGCAACTCTCTTTTTAACTCTTTTTTCAATTATCCTGCTCCAAGCGCTTTTTTAACATTATCACTTGCCATTGAGATATTCCAAGGAGGATCCCACACAATCTCAACGGTTACCTCTTTTACCTCAGGAATCCTCTCAACTGCCTCTTTGACCCATTGCTGCATCATCTGATGCAACGGACATCCTCTAGTTGAAAGCGTCATCTTTACATGTACGCTATTTTCATCATCTATATCAACATCATAAATCAACCCCATATCAACTAAATTAAAACCTACTTCAGGATCGATAACAGTTCTGATAGCATCATAAACCTGTTCTTTTGTAACTTTTGCCATATATTCACCTACCCCCTTTCAGTTTCTTCCAAAATTTAACATCCATTTTAATGAAGTTCCCAAAAAGATACTTCCTATAAATAAAAAAGCTACTCCGGCTTTGAAAAAATCTGCTGATTCTATTATAAGACCAAATCCAGCAATTAATGTACCGCCCATCGTAAACCAAAACTCATATTCAGCCTGTTTTTTAGGATACATTTCATGAAGCATAGGAACTTTCTCTTTTCCTACAAGTGGTGCATATCTATGAAACCAAACTAAAAAAGGAACGATTTTGTAAAGATGGCCATTTATCAAAAAAGAGAAAAATCCCATAAACAAAAACCATACAGCACCGTATAAAAGCGGCCTATAATCTGTTGAGAGCAGATAAACAAATCCTAAAATCCAAGAAAACAACAAAGAGAGATAAGAAAAAAATATTGATTTATACCAGATATCACTCTCTTTTCTAACTCTTGTTTTATAAATCAAAAATATCTGATAAAAATAGAACATCACAGACGCAAAAGCGCCGATATATCCCAAATTGGTCAAAACTGTAAAATCTAAAAATGCTCCTAACATTACTAAAGCAACAGAATAACTCATTATCTTAAAAGCCAAGTTTACAGGTCTTTCGTCAAAACCGTGAGCCAAACCAAACATAGGAAGTAGTATCAAAGTTATCCCCATTATGGTAATCATAATATAACCACCAACTACCGCATAAACATGAGCTTTTAAAATAGAGTTTATATCTACTCCCAAAAAACCCGATATTGTCAAAGAGAGTAAAAAGCCGCTCAATATTCCAAGTAGCAGGAATATATTGGACACTTTTACGCATTTGACTGTTAAAGTGTTTAAATCGGTCTTTTTTATGGTTAAAAATACTTCAATAGCAAAAATTCCCATAGCTGCTAAAACTAAAATACCGCCAAAACTGAGCAAAATAGGATTTGACCAAAAACCCATAACCATAATAATAGTTCCAAACAGAAGCAGTGGAAAAATAACATAATAAAAATCTACGCTAAAATGTCCCGTCTCTAAAACAACTGGGATCAATTGTGCCATAGCGCCAAAAATTATCATCATCACATATCCCAATAAAAACAGATGTACCCATCCTGCTATACTCATCTGCATATAATCATAATCAAAGCTTATAAAAAGAAGTGCAGCAGCTGATAAAATATAAAAAATAGTTCCAACTATAAAAAAAGGCACTATTAGCTTAAAGGGAGGCGCAAACTCCCTTGAAATATTGAACATAGCATCTCCTTTGATATAAATTTTAAGGAGTAATTAACCGTGACAAGATGAGTCGTTAAGATTTGCTTTTTCGCTTGACCCCTCAATATAACTAAAAATAAGCTTAACTCTCCCATCTGGTAGATTTTCTATTTGAATATCGTAATTATTACCAATTTTATCTAACAATCCCATAGGTTTTTTGTGATTAATCATAATTAACTTTGTATTAGGGTCTTTAACTAGTTTTAACCCAGACATTGCATTAACCATTGGTTCTGGCGGTCCACATCGACTAGTATCAAAGATATAGTATGTATCACCATCTTTTTCAAATCTATAAAAATCGACAGTAGCTCCTGGAACTTCCACCTTTTGTGCGTTTTGAGGTAAATCCATAACCTTCTCCTTAATTCAGATTAAATATATCCTAATTATAAGAGTAACTTCCCATTTTATCATTGATTAAAATCAAAAACTAAAGCATTGTTCTTAACTCGGCCGCATACCACAATATAACTAAATTGAGTACAAAGATCATCATAGAACTTGCTCTGGAGATTAAAAGCTCTATCTTAGTTCTCTCTTTTCCGTGAGTTTTAAAAGCTATATACATATGTACTACTGTAAAAATTGTTATTGCAGTTACCAATAAAATCTTTATCAATATAACCTGACCAAGACTTGAGTCTAAAGCCACTTTTAATACTTGATCTAAACCATGTCCAAAAAACATATGCAGACCTGTTCCAATAAGCACTATAAGCCAAACAGATTCAAAATAGCCATATAGCGGTCCGATATGCAAATATACGTTTTTTTGTGCAACTTTATCTCTTAAAAAAATTCCTAATGCAAAAAGAAACACTGAACCACCAATCCAAGCAGTTGCTGCTAGAAGATGAAAATATAATGCTATTTCCAACTTAAACTCCTTATTTTGGTTTATTTTGAAATCTTTTTTAGAAGAAGATTCCCTATCAATAACAATAACTTTTATAAAGATTAGTATACGCTATTTCTTACTTTTTTTTCTTAACTTTTATCAATTTTTACTTTAATGGAGGAATATCTTAAAATTTTTCCTTATAAATAAAAAAATAAGTCTTATATATTCTGAAATTACGAAAACTATCTTAACTACTTAAGAAAACATCAAAATATTTTTTGTATAATTTCAATTCGATTTGACGATGTGGCCCCATCGTCTAGCGGTTAGGACACCGCCCTTTCACGGCGGTGACGGGGGTTCGAGTCCCCCTGGGGTCGCCATCACTTTTTCCGTAAAATTCCAAAATCTTCCAAATATTCCCAACAAATCGAAAATTTATCACTTTTGCGCTTCCGTTAATTTCCATTTAAATCCATCACTATACAACTTTTTTTACAGTTGTTTTTGCGGTTAGATTTTTTTAGTGACTAAATTTACCGCAAAAGGATAAAAATGTCTAAATTACTTATCCCTCATATATGTAAATTATACTACACTATCTTCGATTTGACTCCAATTATGTATATATGTAAAGAAGAAAATATAAGGAGTCAAAATGCCTAAAATAGTTAAACCTCTCACCGATACTCAAATCAAAAACTCAAAACCGAAAGATAAAATGTATAAATTGGCCGATGGTTACGGTCTATATATGATAGTTGAAAAAGACGGCAGAAAATGGTGGAGATTTGATTATAGTTTTATGGGTAAAAGATCTTCTATGTCCCTTGGAAAATATCCTCAAATATCACAAAAAGAGGCAAGAGAAAAAAGGGAGAAGTACCGAAAAATGATACTGGAGGGTATTAATCCTTCCACTGCCACAAAAGCCAAATATCTTTTTAAAGATATTGCTCTTGAATATCTCAATTTACAGGTTCCAAAACGTATGAATAAAGAGACAAAAACGGGCTATGTTAGAAAATTGGAACTTCATCTCTTTCCTTTTATAGGAGAAAAGGATATTAACGCAATATCAAGGCTGATATCATATCTATCGTAAAAAGACTCGAAAAAAGCAACAAAGATGAAACCAACAGAAGAATTTTTAATATTCTTGAACGGATATATAAATATGCGGTAACGCTGGGATTTGCCAAAAGAAATATTTTAGCCGATATAGATAAATCCATCCTTTTAAAACCCAAACGACATAAAAATCTACCCCATATCACGGATGAAAACCGATTAAGAGAACTGCTTATCGCTATTGATAACTATTTTGGTGATGCATCTCCCCGCATGGCTTTAAAACTTATGCCATACGTTTTTTTAAAACCTTCAAATATAAGGAATGCCGAATGGAAAGAGTTTGATTTTGAAAAAAGAATTTGGATCATACCGGGACACAAGATGAAATTAAAAAAGCCTCACATCGTCCCTCTTACCAGTAGCATGATTGAAATTATCAAATTTATGGAACCGATAAGTAAAGATTGTAGTATATACGTTTTCCCCTCCTACAAATCATATTACATCCCACTATCAGAAAACACTATCAACCAAGCTCTCCATAGGCTCGGATACAAAGGCCTTATTACCGGACACGGATTTAGACATACGGCAAGCACAATTTTGCATGAAAACATGCATATACACGGAGTTCATTCCGATGCAATAGAGATGCAAATGGCTCATACCATTCCAAACAGCGTAAAACAAACCTACAACAAAGCGCAATATCTGCCAGAAAGAATTCGCTTAATGCAGTGGTGGAGCGATTACATTGATAGATTAAAAGGTAATGAGGGGAGAATCATTTAAGATTTTTTCCCTTAAAAAATTTTAATCATGCAACAATTTTCTCTTACATTATAATAAAAGATAGAGACATTTGTTTCAGTTTCGTATATTATGTATAATTTTTATGTATTTAAAAAATATTGACTTTCTCGTCTTTCAAACGAGACTTAATATACTCTAAAAAAATTATAAGGTAAATAATGGAAATAAAAATATCAAATATTGAACAATATCTGGATTTTAATTCTATCGATTTTGCAAAGATTAAATGGGTTGAACCAGTATTTGTTTGTGTGTATAAAGCTTTTGGAGAAGATAACGGAAGAGTTCATAAAACAAACAACTCATATATTGATCATATGCTGGATGGAAACTATAAAGAATGGAAAACTTACTCACCTATCGAACATATAATAAGTAGAGCGAAGATAGAAGAAATATCGCAGCATCTTACAAATGTATTGTTGAAAAACATAGATATTACTGGAGAGGATAAAGAAGATATAAAAAATCTCTTGCAATATCTTTTTACCGAAATGATGAATAATGTAATAGATCATTCACACTCTATTGTAGGTGGATATGCTATGGCTCAATACTATCCACAAAAAAATGTTGTGCAGTTTGCAATAGCTGATAGGGGTATTGGATTTTTAAAAAATGTGAAAACTGAAGCTCCATATATTACTACAGAATATGATGCTATAGAAAAAGCTCTAGAGAAAGGATTTACAGCATCTGCTAAAAAAATTTATGGACAAGAACGAAATGCTGGGTTTGGCTTATATGCGTTTCAAAAATTTGTCAAGCATATAGGTGGACAATTTATCATCATTTCTAATGACGGAATATATAAAGAAGATATTTATAATTATCCGGTAAAAAAGAAATTAGAATGTCCTTATAAGGGGGTGATTGTTGCATTTGAGTTACACCTGAACAATATTACATTAACATATGATGATATTATAAATATGTTAATTGAAGATGGTGATGATGAACAGCTCTATTAGGCTGTTCGTTTTTTTGAGTAAGATACTACAAAATTGATGATTTTTCGAATATTTTCATTTGCGTTAACTATCAAGAGTTTATCTTTGATATATCCAACTCCAAAAGCTCGTATAAAAATCCCGAATATTTCATCTGCAAAAGATTGCGTAATACCATTTATTCCTACAAAGTCAAGAGTTACTTTATCTCCTTCATCAAGAATAGGTTTTATTTTCTTTCTGATAATTTCACCACTGCCTCTTGAACCTGCAAAATCAAATCCACCTATTTCTCGCTTTACATTGATTACCACACTCATGGTACACCCTTTTTTATATAGCTCTTAAAAGCTTTCATAACTAAGTATATAACAATTAAGATCATAAATACCTTTTTTTGAAAAACGAATTATATAAAATATTATATTTCGTGTAAATAGTTACATATATACTTATAATCAATTACCTAAACTGTAACAAATAATTAACAATATCTTTGTAGAACCAAAATGTCCTTATGATTTAGTTTTCTTAAATAATTATGATTGTTAATATACCCATAATTAGGTCATTTAAGTTTTTCTCGGAAGCGTGGTTGGGGTATATAATCTTAAATACTAAAACTAATAAAACTGCGATTTTATGGGATTTTAATACTGAAATAAATACAAAAAGCTTTAAAATATAGATATTTATATTCTAAAAATTAAAAAACTTAAACATAAAACGGAAGCGTGATTGGGGTATTGCGGAAGCGTGATTGGGGTATTGCGGAAGCGTGATTGGGGTATTTTGCAGATATTTATAGAACTATATAGATATTATAGTTCTTATAGAGGGGCGGTTTTTTTGTAACCGCCCCATCTATTCAATAGCATTTATACAAGCTGGTAAAATTTTTACAGAATTCAACCCTTGATAGTAAAATGTCTCATTTTTTGGGTTATACAGGATACCAAACTTTTCAAGAGTATCAATGTTTTCTTTTACTTCTTTTTTTGCGTATCTAATAGATCTATCGCTTTCCATTGGAAAGCCTATTGTTTCAAATATGTCCATTATATTTAAGTTAAGTTGTTTATGTGTAAAGAAAAATCTTATTATTGATCTTAGAAGAGGACTTTCAAGCTCTAAAAGGTTTGCTACCTCTCTTTTGTAATTGACTGATAAACCGTTTTCATAAAATTTAACATATCTTGCGTCAAAAACAATTCCATATGAATCCTCTTTTTCACTGTAAGCCTGATGCGAAATTATATTAAAGTCAAATTCGTTTCCATGGTTATCTTTGTATTTTATGACAGTATCCCTTATCTCATCTATTTTTTCTTTGAACCATTTTGCATTTTTACTTTTTGCATTATTGCTATTTTGATACATTTTCCAGGCTTCATATAAAGAAAAATATATAGCGATGCTGCCATCTGTTAAACGTTTAGTTTTTTTATGTACACTTAGAATTACATCAATTATAGATTTATGCGTATCAGTCAGAAGTCTATTTCTTATCTCTACTGTTCCCCATTTTGTTTTTACAACACGAACATTTTTGTTTTCTATAAAATCCTTATATGTCCGTGAATTTTTGACAATTTTTGATACAGGCGCAAAAATAGGAACTCTAAGTTCATCAACGGTAGACGAAGAATTTTCTATTTTTGTTTGAACATCAAACAAAGTTAGTTGCTCTTTTCTCATGATTTTTCCTTAAAAACTACTTAAACTGTAACAAATAATTAACAATATCCTGATAGAACCAAAAAGTCGATCGGCCATCTTTATGAGGTTTAGGAAACTTTTCTTCTTTTACTTTTTGGTATATTGCAGATTTTTTTAAACCTACCATCTCTTGAACCTGCTTGATATTGAGACGTTTAAGAGGATGAGTATTAAGCTCTTGCAATTGCATATTCGCTCCTTTTTAAAGTTTTTAAAGATTGATTGATATAGTTTTTGACTTTATGTTCAATTCCAAGCTGAAGATTTGTATTTTTGATTGCACAGATTCAAAAAGATATGGCACTCCTATAAGGAGGGAAGGGAGTGCAAATCAGATACACGTTGCTAGGGGTCAAAGGGTATAAAAGATTAGAAAGGATATACTACAATTCGCTTATGATAAGCGAGGAGGCAAGAAGAAGAAAAAAGATTTTAGATTTTTGGCAAAAGTATGGATTGGAAGCTACAATAGATGCTTTTGGAGTAAGTAGAAGAACACTATATCGCTGGAAAAGAGCTTTAAAAGAGGCAAAAGGAGATGTTGTCTTACTTAATCCAAAATCTACAAGACCTAAAAAAGTCAGAAAATCGAAAGTCTCTTTGGAAATAGTGCAAGAGATAAAAAGATTGAGAGAAAAATATCCCAATATAGGCAGGGCGAAACTCTATCATCTTTTAAAACCTTTTTGTGAAAAAAAAGGAATAAAAACTCCTTCAGAATCAACAATAGGAAGAATAATAGCAAAAGCTCCTGATAAAATGAGATTATTCCCATATCGTATAGACACTAAAGGTAGAGTTAAACCCAAAAAAAGAGAAAGGAAAAATCGTAAACCAAAAAATCTTAAAACTAAACCTATGCAGCTTTGGGGAATTGATACAATACAAAAAGTATCAAATGGCATAAAACGATATATTATGACAATGATAGATCCTGTAAGCCGTATAGCCTTCGCAGTCGCAATTCCATCCAAACATGCTAAACATACGGCAAAAGCTCTTGAAGCTCTCATAGATGGCATATCTTCAATTAAACTCTATCAAAAAAGCTCTTTAGCAATCCTTTCTGACAATGGTAGTGAATTCAAAAAAGAGTTTGACGCTTTAATAGAACAAAAAGATCTCACACATTATTGAACATATCCTAAAAGCCCTAATGTCACCTGCAATGCTAAAATGTACCAGATACGCAATATGAAAATGTACCACTAAAGAGTGTTCAAAAATAAGAGAATATGATAAATTGCTTCCAGTGATTTTTTTACTTGGGGGCGTAATGATTACATATGAGGAGTTTATTATGATCCATACACTCTATAAACAAGGCTACAGCATAAGAGCAATTGCAAGAATGACAGGGCTTGATAGAAGAACTATATCTAAAAGACTCAAAGAAAAAGGGCTAAAACCAAGAAAAAAAGTTGAATATAAATCTAAGCTGGATCCATTTAAAAACTATATCAGACAAAGAATTGCTGATGCTTTGCCCAATAAAATTCCTTCCAGTGTAATATACCGTGAAATAGTAGATAAAGGGTATGAAGGAAAGATAAGGATACTGCAAAGCTATATGAGCAGTTTATATAAAGAGTTCCTGCCTTTAAAAGAGGAAAAAGTCATTAGATTTGAGACTGCTCCAGGAGTTCAAGCCCAAGTGGACTGGAGCGTAATAAAAGGAGGCAAAAATCCGATATATGCATTTGTGATGATTTTAGGATACAGCAGATACGCATATGTCTATTTTACAGACAATATGAGACAAGAGACATTTCAAGAGTGCCATAAAAAAGCTTTCGATTTCTTTGAAGGGGTTCCAAAAAGCATACTGTATGATAATCTAAAAAGTGTTGTAATTCAAAGAAATGCTTATGGAGCTACAAAGCATAAATTTAATTAGAAGTTTTTGTATTTTTCAAAAGAGTATGGCTTTACTCCAATACTATGTAAACCATATAGAGCACAAACTAAAGGAAAAGTTGAGCGGTTTATCGGATATGTAAAAAGAAACTTCTATATTCCATTAAAAGCTAAACTGAAAAACTCACCTTTACAAATAGATTGCGCTTCTTTAAATAGCCAAATATTTAGGTGGCTTGCAGTAACCAATGAAAGAATTCACGCAACAACAAAAGAGAAACCGATAAAACTTTTTCTGTTAGAACAGAAGGCTCTACTGCCACTTGTTCAAACAGTAGAGCCTTCAAACAAAAAAACTAAAAACAGATATAAAACAGATACAAATTATATACCAAAAAATTCCATTATTGCTTTCAACCAAGAATCAAAAAGCACATTGAAAGAGTATGATGCTTTGTTATACCAAGATAGTCTTAATTCCATTGCAGGAGATGTCTATGCCACAAACTGATAAAAGCATAAACGAACAGATTCAAGAGTATGCAACGATTTTTAAACTACCGGCCATCAAAGAGAGCTTTGCATCCATAGCACAAGAGACGGTTCATAACAATCTTTCATACTCTCAATTTTTATTAAAGTTGTTTGAGTATGAATATCAAAAGAAGATAGAGCGCTCAAGAGAAACGACATTGAAGATGGCAGGCTTTCCAAAAGTAAAGACTCTGGAAATGTTTGATTTTAAAGCTTCAAGTGTAGATAGAAATCTTATCAATGAACTCTCAACTTTAAGATTTATTGAAAATGCCCAAAATATCCTGCTTATAGGTCCAAGTGGTGTAGGAAAAACTCATCTTGCCATAGCTTTGGGATATTTAGCTACCCAGGCAAGAATAAAAACAAAATTCATCACTGCAGCTGTTCTATTGCTACAGCTTGAAATTGCACAGCAGACAAATAGATTGCAGCACTATTTCAAAAAGGTTATCAATCCAACAAAACTTTTAATCATAGATGAGTTTGGCTATATCAAGCTCAATGAAAATCAGGCCAATCTTTTTTTCCAGGTTATCAACAAACGGTATGAGATAGGATCAATTATCATTACAAGCAATCTATCTTTTACAAAATTCAAGGAGGTACTCAACAATGATGAAGCGTTAACTACAGCAATACTTGATAGGCTAGTTCACCATAGCCATATACTCAATATCCAAAGTGAAAGTTACAGACTCAAGCAAAAAAGAAGAGAGTGTAAATATAACTGTGTAAATCCTTATAAAAAGATTAGATAAAATTAAAGAATAAAAAGGATTTACACAATGAGGTATATCAATACAGAAGAGGTAAAAAAAGCTATCAAAGAGGGAAAGGGGATAGATATTGATGAGATCTTGGAAGAATTCAAAGGTCTTTTAAAAGAGGTTTATCAGACTGCTACAGAAGTAGAGTTAACTGAGCATTTAGGATATGAGAAGCATCAAGTTTCAGATAATCCAAATTATCGTAATGGGTACAGTGAAAAAACTTTAAAGTCCAAATATGGGGATATAGAGGTTAAGATACCAAGAGACAGAAACGCTACCTTCGAACCAAAGCTTATCAAGAAGCGACAGACTCTCATAAAGGGGACAGAAGATTTAATTTTGTCTTTATATGCAAAAGGGATGAGTGAACAGATTTCAACACCATCTTGATGATTTATATGGGTATGAACTTTCTATTCAGACAATTTCCAATATAACAGAAGCAATAATAGATAAGGCAAAAGAGTGGCATAGTCGTCCGCTAGAGGCAATATATCCGATAATATTTATGGATGCTACAGTTTTAAAAATAAGAGTGGATAGAGTAGTTAAAAATATTGCTGCATATATAATGCTAGGCATAACTCTTGAAGGGAAAAAAGATATTCTTGGTATATGGATAGGTGAAAATGAAAGTTCTAAACAGTGGTTAACACTTTTAAATGAGATAAAAAACAGAGGTGTTGAAGATGTATTGATATTTGCAATAGACGGACTAAATGGATTTAAAGAGGCTATAGAGGCAGTTTATCCAAAGGCAGAAATTCAAAGATGTATTGTACACCAGATCAGAAATAGCCTAAAATTTGTATCTTGGAAAGATAGAAAAGAGGTAGCTAAAGATTTAAAGAGTATCTACACTTCATCAACCGAAGAAGAAGCAGAGCTTGCTCTTACAAATTTTAATGACAAATGGGGTCAAAAATATCCCCATATTACCCAGTCTTGGCAATCTAACTGGAATGAGCTATCTACATTTTTTAAATATCCCCAAGCTATAAGAAAACTGATTTATACGACAAATCCCATAGAATCGATAAATTCAAATATTAAAAAAAGAACAAAGTCTGTGGGTTCTTTTCCAACCATCGATTCAGCTTTTAAGCTTCTTTATCTTGCCACACAGGAGGTACAGCACAAATGGAGTAATACAAAAATCAGAAGCTGGAGTGAAATCTATCCTCAGCTTTGTATATTTTTCAGTGAAATTATGCAAAAATATACACGCTAAGGTTTTAAGGGCTTTAGGTGGTTTACACAGTTTATTTTACAGTCCCACTTGAATCTATCTCTTAAAACACAACAATTTTTCTGTTACTAAGTGGTACATTTTTACTTTGCACCTCTGGTACATTTTTAGGTTGCACTTGACATTTTGTATTGTATCAATTCCCCAAAGCTGCATAGGTTTAGTTTTAAGATTTTTTGGTTTACGATTTTTCCTTTCTCTTTTTTTGGGTTTAACTCTACCTTTAGTGTCTATACGATATGGGAATAATCTCATTTTATCAGGAGCTTTTGCTATTATTCTTCCTATTGTTGATTCTGAAGGAGTTTTTATTCCTTTTTTTTCACAAAAAGGTTTTAAAAGATGATAGAGTTTCGCCCTGCCTATATTGGGATATTTTTCTCTCAATCTTTTTATCTCTTGCACTATTTCCAAAGAGACTTTCGATTTTCTGACTTTTTTAGGTCTTGTAGATTTTGGATTAAGTAAGACAACATCTCCTTTTGCCTCTTTTAAAGCTCTTTTCCAGCGATATAGTGTTCTTCTACTTACTCCAAAAGCATCTATTGTAGCTTCCAATCCATACTTTTGCCAAAAATCTAAAATCTTTTTTCTTCTTCTTGCCTCCTCGCTTATCATAAGCGAATTGTAGTATATCCTTTCTAATCTTTTATACCCTTTGACCCCTAGCAACGTGTATCTGATTTGCACTCCCTTCCCTCCTTATAGGAGTGCCATATCTTTTTGAATCTGTACAGGCCACTACTTTTTTATTTTCGTAACTGCATCTTCATTATTCATAAAAACTACTCAATTTGCTATTTTTATTTTCTCTTTTGTGATATAATTTTTCAAAACTAAAAAATGGTGAGTGTAAGTGAAAAAGCCTAGTATCGTTTTAATTGCCTTTTTAACCTTTCTATATGCCGAAAAAGCAGATGTTGTAGAGGCTAAAATCAAAAAAAGTTTTGGAGGTAGCTACGTAGCTTATGTGCATATAAAGCATAAAGACGTAGACGAAAAACATTTTGTAGATCATTGGCAAATCTTAAATCAAAACAGAAAACTTATTGCGCCTAGAGTTGTTTTTAAACCTCATCCAAATGAGAAGATCATCTACTCTGACCTTTATGGATTCAAGATACCCAAAGGAACCAAAAAACTAATCTTTAGAGCTCACTGTTCAAAAGATGGATACGGCGGAAAAGAGTTCGTTATAGATCTAACCAAAGAAGAAACAAGAGAGAAAAAAACTAAAGATAGTAAATAACATCTTATATCTTTAACTCGTTAAACTTTCCTTTTTTCACTATCTTTCCATTATCTAAAATATAGATATAATCTGCTTGCATTATAGTACTAGCTCTATGGGCAATTATAATAGTAGTTCTGTTTTTTAAGAAATCTTTTAGCGAATTAAAAAGTTTCTTCTCGGTATCTATGTCTATAGCTGAGGTAGATTCGTCAAAGATTACTACTTTAGGATTTTGTAAAATCATTCTAGCTATCGCTATACGCTGCCTTTGCCCTCCGGAAAGTTTTATGCCTCCTTTGCCTACAAGAGTATCTAAACCTTTTTCCATATCTTTCACCACATCTTCCAACTGAGCCATTCTTAACGCCTCTTGAAGCTTTTCTTCATCGAACTTTTTACCTAAAGTTATATTAAATCTCACCGTATCGTTAAAAAGAACTGGAGTTTGTAAAACTAAAGAGACGTTTTCTCTAACTACGTCTAAACCAATCTCTTTAATAGAGACTCCGTTATAGTAAACCTCACCACTATTTATTGGATAAAAACCGACTAAAATCCTAGAAAGAGTTGTTTTACCGCTTCCGCTAGCACCAACGATTGCCGTCTTTTTACCCGCCGGTATCGTCATATTTAGATCTTTTAATATCTCTTTGTTCTCTTTATAGCCAAAATATACATTCTCTAGTCTAATCTCTATAGCTCTACCTTCATTAAAAGGATTTTTTAGATGTGGATATTTTGGCTCCTTTTTTAAAGCTAGTAGCTCGTTTATCCTCTCTAGAGCCACGTTTGCATTTTTGTAAGCGTACTGAATACCCAAAATCTCCTGTATGGGAGTCATCATAAACCAAAGATAGCCGAATATTGCCAACATCAAACCGATACTAAGATCAGAGTAAGCAACAGCCAAAATACCAGCAGCCCTGAAAATCTCAAAACCGGATACAAAAACTAAAAAACTAAGCCTTGAAGCAGCATCGCTTTTCCAACTAAAAGTGATAGATTTTTCTTTTACCTCTTTAGCCTTTTTAATAATATTTTCAAAAAAATATCTCTCTTTATTAGCGGCACGTATCTGCTCAAAAACCTCTAGCGTTTCTATCAACGCCTTTTGAAAGATCTCGATAGCACTATTTTCTTCTCTTTTAAGCTTTGCAACATATCTTGATAGTTTAGTAGAAAAAACAACTACCATAGGATTTAAAAAAAGTATAAAAAGCGCCAACTGCCAATGAATAAAGAGCAAAACAACACAAATTCCTATCAATGATAGTACGGAAATTAGAAGTCTGCTTATGGAGATACTTAGAAACTTATCTAAAGTCTCTATGTCGGTTACCAGCCTTGAGGCAACGCTTCCACTTCCCAAAAGCTCATATTCGGCCATTGAGACTCTCTCTAAATGAGTTAAAACATCTTTTCTAATCTTATATGTTATCTTTTTTGAGATTGTCTCAAAAATCCTATTTTGCAAAACGTTTAAAGCTACATACGAAAACCTCAAAAAAAGCACAGCCATCAACACAATAATAGTATAGTAAAATGCACTTCCGCTACCCAAAATCTTGTCTATTGTACCAAGAATCCAACCCGGTCTATCTAACAAGATCTCATCAACTAACACCGGCATCAAAAGAGGTGTAGGAACACTTGCCAATGTAGCTAAAATGGCCACTATTTGAGCTATAATAAAACGTTTTTTATCTCTTTTTAAAAGCTCATATATCTTTTTCCAACTATATCGATTTTCCATAAAAGGATTTTATCTAAAAAGTTTTAATCTCTTTTAAATTCTGCCTCTTTTAATATATTAAATTTTACAAATTCCTCTAGATTAAACTTTTTTGCAAGAGCAGGTTTTACTTTATAAAAGCCGATTTTTGCAACTACTCTTTTTCCTTTAATATCTTCATCTATTTTTACTACTCTTTTTTCTTTAGCTTTAATCATACTATCTTTTATGACACTATCGGCAACCCAAGGAGGTGTAGGCTTGCCATCTTTTCCTATGACTCTCTCAAACATTTGTTCAACTCTTTTAATAAGCTTTTCACCCTTATAAATCTCAACAATAAGTTTTGCCGCTCTCATAGGATGTAAAAGAAGATCATGTGGTGCATGATTAAAAATTTCAACTAAAAAATAGCCATTTTTTGGAATCACTTTTAAATCTACATATTTCGCCAACATTTTAGGATTGTTTTTTACCCCTGCAAATCCATGAAACGCATGTGTTGGAGTATTTACCCTATCTGAAAGAGAACCTTCAACTTGAGGCATATGACAGGTAATGCAGTTTTGTTCTAAAGTGTTATTACTATCGGTTTTACATACCACAAAACCGTTGCCGTTTTGCTTATGGGAGTGACAGCCCATACAAGTATCACCATTTTTATGAATAAGATTTGTTTTGATTATCTTATGATACTCTGATCTTATTTGAGGATTTCTAGTCCCGTAATATACACCTTTTTTATCTAAAATAATATTTTCATTCGCTTTTGGATGCTCTTTAATTGCCTCAATCCTGTGGCAATATGCGCAAGCAATCGCCTCGTTATACTCCTCTTCATATTTTTGACTATTTATCAATTTGAGATCCTTAACAGTTGGAGTATGACATTTGCCGCAAACATATTTTTTAGCATTTTTAGCACTTTTGTACGCCTCCCATACCGCTTTATGGATAGAATCATTTTTTGTAGTGGAGTTAAAGTGTGGAGAATTTTTATACTCTTCATATATATCTAAATGGCATCTTATACACTGCTTAGTCTTTGCAAAATCTCCTTTTATCTCCATAGACTTAGTAGTTGCGCTACCAGCAAAAATATTTGCTAAAATAGCACTTTTTACGATAAAAAGCAGCAATAAAACTTTTCTCATCTCTCACTCTCACTTTTTTAGATTATATGTTATTATAATTATTATAAGAAAGATTAAAAAATGACCTGTATCAAAAAATCTTTTATAAAAGAGTTAAAACAGTAGCTTTAATAATCAATAAGCTCTTTAACGGTTATTTTTGCACTCTTTGCTAAAGAGTCTAAGTTATATCCACCTTCTAGTAAAAAAGCAATCGGTTTATCCTTTGCAAAATCTAAAATTTTTCGAATGAGCGCTCTAAGTCCTTCAAAACTAATCTGCGCGGTTGAGATAAACTCATCCCTCATCAAATCATATCCAGCACTAACTAAAACAATATCAAAATCAAACCATTTTGGAAGGTCATCATAAAGTTTTAAAAATGTCTCATCATCGCAGTAATCATCATAAGGTCTATTTAGATTATAACCTTTGCCTTTACCTTTTCCAATCTCATCTTCACTTCCAGTAAAGTAAGGGTAGTTGTTTCTCTCATGGGTGCTAAAGAAAAACACTGTATCATCTTCATAAAATATATCTTGCGTACCGTTCCCGTGATGAACGTCAAAATCGATTATCATAACTTTTTTATAGCCTACACTTTGAGCATATCTTGCCATTAAAGCAATATTGTTAAATATACAAAAACCCTGCCCTGTTCTTTTTTCGGCATGATGTCCCGGTGGGCGGATATTTAAAAAGGCTCTTTTTATTTCTCCTCTTTTAAAAGAGTCGATTATAGGTTTAGTTGAACCGGAGGCCGTTAATGCTACTTCGTAACTCATAGGAGAGAGAATCGTGTCTTCATTTAAAATTATCCTATAGCCATTATCGTATGCACTCTCTACCCAATCTACATAATGTTTTTCATGTATTTTATAAAGTTCTTCTTTTGTAGCTCTTTTTACATTATAACGTTTTAAATCAAACTCTTTTAAAATTTCGTCTATGACAACAATTCTGTTTTTGTTCTCGATATGCTCTGCGGTATCGTGCATAGTAAATATTTCATCATATATATATCCAACCATATTTTAACCTTAGTTTAATGGAATTGGGAATTAGAAATTTGGAATTGGGAATTTGCACCAATACCAACACTAACACCCTTCACCTCCCCCCCCTTTCTACCTTCATCCTTCTACCTTCTATCTCCCCCTTCATCTCTATCTATTCGTGATTCGTGATAAGGGATAAAACTATCACTATCACTCTTCACTCCTAACTTCATACTCCATACTAACGACTAAAATACAACTACTTCGATAATTTAATTTTTAGCTTTTGCTTTCCTTTTTCTACTCCCGGCTGATTGTAAGTATCAATATCAAGCATTGTTCCCACCGCAGAAGTTAGCAACTCAAAGTAGTAGATCAAATATCCGGCACTATTTTCGTTAAGTTCGTTTATCTCAATAAGATCAACTGGAACATCAGCCTCCATTATGGACTCCATAGTTGCATCGCACTGAGTATTGATAATAGTTTGAAATCTTCTGCCATTTACAAAATCGGTAGTTTCGAGATATGGCAAAGAGATATGAGGCACTGTAATAGGTAGTTCAAAGTTTTTAAGCTTTAAAAAGGTTACCGTTTTATCTTTTGGTCCTTCAACTATTAGTTGCAAAAAGGAGTGCTGATCGATGGAGCCTATAAGACCTATAGGTGTAAGTCCAACTCTTTCTGTATCTTTTCTTTTTTTGCCAAGACTCTCTCCCCAAAGCTGTATATACCACTTGTTAAACGCTTCAAACATAGAAGAGTAAGAAAAAAGAATATTTATATTTTTCTTTTTTCTATTTTTGTAATAATAGTAAGCTTTTTTAAACATTAAAAGTTTTGTACCTTGTGTTAAAAACTCATCCCTCATTATTTTTGCACCCTCTAAAAGCTCTCTAACGTCATACCCCAAAACAGCTAAGGGGAAAAGTCCTACGGGACACAAAACCGAAAATCTTCCGCCTACATTTTTTGGTATATGAAACGTTTTCCAGCCCCTCTCAACTGCAAGTCTATCCAAAGGAGAGTCTTTATCGGTTATAACGGCTATTTTATGTTCAAGATCAAGTCCCTTTATAGGATCTTGCATCAATGAGAAGATATACTTTGTTATAGAGATAGTCTCTATAGTCGTTCCAGATTTTGATATAACTACTATGAAAGCTCTACTTAGATCTATCTTTTTGATACTGTTTGTTAGATAAAGTGGATCTAAATTTTCTAAAAAATGTATATTTACGATATTTCTGTTATGGCTAAATTTCAAAAGAGTATCTATAGCTCTAGTTCCAAGCGAAGATCCGCCTATACCGATAACTACCAGATCTTTTATAAGATTATTTGATAAATAATGATTTTTTGAGATAAAATCGTAAATTTCTTCAACAATGCTATCTTGATTTACGGGAAGATCGTAATATCCCGAAATACCTTCTTTCATCTCTTTTATTATCTTTTCATAAGCTTCCTCAATCTTTGCCAAACCGTCCTTTTTAATTTCAGGTTCAAAAAAGAGTCTCTTTTTTATCATCGCATCCCTTTATATATATCTACCAAAGCCTCACAAAACTTATCGCTATCATTTACGCATTCAGCCACTCTATAATCTTCAAATCCCAACTCTTTTGCAATATGGGCGTATTCTATATGAAGCTCAAAAAGCGTTTCGCTGTTGTCTAGTATAAATGAAATAGGATAAATAATCACTTTTTTGTTATCCAACTCTTTTAACTTATCTTCTAGTGAAGGCTCTAACCATTGAACCGGTCCCAATTTTGACTGATAGGCTAGATGTACATTTTTAAATTTGACTCCCTTCTCTTTTAACATCTCTTTTAAAATATTTACATGCTCTTCTACTTCAAATTGGTAAGGATCACCGCTTTTGATAATCTTTTTTGGTAGAGAGTGAGCCGAAAAGATCAGATCAAACTCATTTGCTTCATCATCTTTTAAAGTCTCTTCAATCTTCTCTATAATAGCTTCATTATAGAGTCTATTTTTGTAAAAATTTGAGATATCGTGAAATCTAGCGTGAAAACCGTAACCTTTTGCGGTATTGTAAAAATCCTCTAATGAGGATTTAACTGTAGTTTTCGAATATTGAGGATACAAGGGGATCAAGAAAACTTCATCTACACCTCTTGATATAAGCTCTTTTATAGCCTCTTTGGCAAAGGGAGGAGTATATCTCATAGCAGCCGTTATATAAAGTTGTGGCAGATACTTTGAAAGTTTTTCGATAAGCTTCTTCGTATAAAGGTTTAAAGGACTTTTTCCTCCAAGTTTTTCATAGTTTGTTCTAGCCTCTTTTTTTCTAGAAAATGTTATCATAAAAGCTACCAATTTTCTTAAAAGCTCATTTTTGATCGGTAATATATTTGGATCGTTAAACATATTTTTTAAAAATAGTTCTACCTCTTCCAAACTATTTGGACCGCCCATATTTAAAAGAACTATAGCTTTCATTTAAGCCTCTTTAAAAATCTGTAAAAATATCTGTCCATATCGACCCTTTCATCTATCTCTTTAGAGTTAATTATAAAATCTGATAATATTTTAGCCAAGTAGGGACCAAAAACAAAACCTCTACCTCCAAATCCATTTATAATATAAACTCCTTTTTCTCTCGGTAACTCACTTTTTTTCGGCTTTTTTTTCACACCTTTAAAAAGTTTTAACGCCTCTTTTAAATCTATCAACTCTCCTACGATAGGTAGATGATCATTAACGCTAGATCTTACACCGCAATACATCTGCAAAAGTTCTATCTCTTCAAATTCCGCCATTTTCTTTGCCTCTTGCAGTAAAGAGCCATCAGGCCTACAAAAGTTTTGATTTATATTTTCCAATCTTTTATGGGTTGCGCCTATAACGATTTTATCTTCTATTTTCTTCGATATGGATATCTTTTTATGCACCGAGTATGGGAGATTTAAAGAGCTTTTAACGTCAAACCTGATCCCGGCTACTTTGCCAATCTTGATATAACTCTCATTTAAAAGTTCGTCCCAAGCTCCGGTAGCTAAGATTACACTTTTACCTTTAAATCCTTCCACATTAAAAAAATTATCCTCTTTTTTCAACTCTTTTACCAAGATAGCGCATTTTACATCGATATCTTTTAAGAGCTCTTCACAAAGATTTTTAGCATTTATTACGCCTCCATCTTTAAAAAAGATACCTCCAAATTTTTTTGCATAATCTTTTAAATCCTCTATCTCATCAGAAGAGAGTATAGTATGCTCTACGTCTAAAAACTTTTTATACTCTTCAAATTTTTTAGCATCCTCATCATCTTTTGGAACTCTTAATATACCCGTTTGATGAAAAAGGTGCGAGAAATTTTTTTTATAAAAATCTACGCTAAATCTGAAAGCTTCGTTGGTAACTTTTTGAAGAGGGCCTCCACGCCCTAGTCTAGGAGATATAAAAGCACCGGCGGCTCCGCTACCTCCGCTTGCTATTTCATTTTGTTCCAATACTAAAACTTTGGCTCCGCCTTTTTTCAAAAAGTAAGCGGTATGAGCACCAGCACTACCGGCTCCAATGACTATAAAATCATAAATCACAACAACCTCTAATTAAGTAAATTTAAATCGATATCTCCTTGATATCAGCTATCTTTTTAAACTCTTTATAGATTGAGGCGATTAGATTTTTTCGATTGTTTTTTATCTTTTCCTCATCTACGTTTACTAAAACGTGATCAAAAAATCTGTCAATAACCGGTTTTAATCCAAAAAGAGCATCTAGTTTAGACTCATATCTATCATAATCTTTTTTCAAAATTTCATTAAAACTATCCCAAAGCTCATGTTCATATTTGCTTTCAAAAAGAGTCTCTTTAACTGTTGTCTCTTTTTCAATATCTACATCTTTTACGATATTCGCAACTCTTTTAAAAGTGGTAAAAATCTCTTTGAAATCATCACTCTCAACTATGCTTTTTAAAGCCTCTATCTTTTTGGCAATCTCTAAAATATCTCTCTCTCCGCTCCCTATTACGGCTTTTACGACGGAAGGATTCACATCGAAAGAGTGATATATCCTCTCTATAAAAAACTCTTCCAATATTTTGGTATCAAACTCTTTATACTCATCTTTTAACTCTTCAAAAATTTTTGAGACGTCAAAAGGGATCTCTTCAGCTAGAACAATCTTAATAATACCCAAAGCTGCTCTTCTAAGAGCGAAAGGATCTCGTGAACCTGTTGGAATCTTTCCTATACTAAATAGAGCCATCAGCGTGTCTAATTTAACAGATATAGATATCAATGAAGTAAACAAAGTTGTAGGAAGCTCGCTATCTTCTCCCTTAGGATAATACTGCTCTTTAATAGCCAAAGCAACTAACTCATCCTCTTTTTGCTTTAGAGCATAATAATACCCCATAACCCCCTGAAGTTCAGTAAATTCATAAACCATTTCCGTCAGTAGATCGGCTTTTGAGAGCATAACCGCTCTTTCTATTAGGGCTTTTAGCTCACCTTCGTTCAAAGAGGTTTGTTCAATAAGTCTATTTTTGTACTTTTCAAAAAGAGTTAGAGCAACTTTTAGCTCTCTTAACTCTTTGTCAAATAAAGAGCCGAGCTCATCCATAAACGTAACATCTTTCAATCCTTCAGGGTCGAGTCCTTTTTTAAGATCGTTTTCCCAAAAGAAAAGAGCGTCTGATAGTCTGGCTCTCAAAACTCTCTCATTTCCTTTTACAACTAGCGAAAAATCATCGGTTTTAGCATTAGAAACTACAACAAAACCGTTATATAAAGAACCGTTTTTAAATATCGGAAAATATCTTTGATGCCCTTTCATACTAGTGATGATAACTTCTGGAGGAAGCTCTAAAAATTGCTCCTCAAATTCGCCTTTTAAAGCGGTAGGATACTCGGTAATAGCAACAACCTCATCTAAAAGCTCTTCATCTTTTTCTATATGGATACTCTCATTTTTCTCAAGTTCTTCAAACTCTTGTAAAATCTTTTCGTATCTTTTATCTTGATAGAGAATTACCCCGTTTTTTTCAAGCTTTTCAAAATAATCTTTTGCGTCTTTTAGTTCTATCTTATCCATCGTAACCGATCTATGGCTGTATGTGAAGTTTGAAGAGTTTATACCGTATATTTTATATTCGAAGAACTCTTTTTCCAGATTTACTATAGCCCATCTAATAGGCCTTATGAACTCCTCTTTAAGGCTTCCCCATCTCATAGCTTTTCCGAAATTTAGGGATTTAAGCCACTTTACTATCATATCTTCAAAAAGCTCTTTGGCCTCTTTTCCTTTAATAGTCCTTTTATAGTACAAAACCTCTTTGTTTCCTTTTTGGGCTCGACCCAAACTCGCAACATCAACACCGCACTTTTTAGCAAAACTTAAAGCCGCTTTGGTAGGTTCAGAGTCTTTAAAGGCTATCTCAATGGGGGCGCCATAAAGCTCCTCTTCGAAATCTGGCTGTTTTACGGGAAATTTAGGATGCCACAGAACCAACCTTCTTGGAGTGTAAAAAAACTCAAATTCGCAAACTAAAGAGTTCTCTTCTAAAATTTTCTCCCACTTTTTTTCGATATTTGGAAGCTCTTTTAAAAAAGGTAGTGCAGGAAGTTCCTCGACACCAATCTCTATTAAAAGCGGTTTTAACATATCTATCCTTTACATTGTTCTAAAACGTTTACAAGATGAATTTTCTTACTGTTTCTATAAATATAAAAATCTCTATCAATAGTTAGAATTTTGTCGATATTTAATTTATTTGATAACACAATCAAAGAGGAGTCTGCCAAATCCATAGGAACATCAAGATATTTCTCCATATAATTTATAATATTTATTAAATCTTCATTATCTAAACTGACGATCTCTATCCCTCCAATGCTAACCCATTTTAAAAAATCTATCTGCACTTGCAAATTAAAATCTAAAATATGGGAAACTTCCGTAATGACGGGCCATGTAGAATAGAGTTTTCCTTTGAAATCCTTTAAAAAGTCCAAAACTTTTTTATGAAACTTATCATTTTTATCAAAAAGAGCAATAATTGTGCCGCTATCTATTATGATTTTTTCCATATATTTTTTCTTTTATTTTCGATTTGTATGTTGTTGATAAATCTTTTTCGCCGCTTCCATACTTTCCAAAATATTTTTTCCCCAGCTCATATGGGGTTTTTTTAGATAGATACTCTTTAATAGCCTCTTTTACAAGCTTTGATTTTGTGATATTAAACTCTTTAGAAAAAGTCTCTATCTTCTGTTCAAGCTCTTTATCAACTCTAATACAAAGCATATTATATATCCTTTTTTTTAAAATTGTATCACATTTTGTAATACATTTCAATCTTCATCCTCTCCTCTTTTATGGTGTCCTTTTTGGTGATGATAACCAACTATCAACCACACCATAAATAAAACAAATAAAATAACAACAATAGTATCTATAATCTCTTTCATATAAAACCTTTGGTTTATTGGGAATTAGGAATTGGGAATTGGAAATTGGTTAAAATAGTTAAGTTGCTTTATAACTAATAGTCCTACTAAACTATTTAATTAAAAATTCAATTTCCCAATTCCTAATTCCCAATTCCAAATATCATCCCACTCATCATACTCACCTCCTCGTCAATATCTAATGTCCACAAAAACTATCAATATTTTGTTTTATCGCTTCGTATAAAATAATTCCAACACTAACAGAAAGATTTAAACTTCTTCCGTTTTCGCACATTGGAATAGTAATTGCGTTTTGCCAATTTTTTCGCATAAACTCCATAGGAAGACCTTTGGTTTCGCTACCAAATATTAAAAAATCTCCGGGTTTAAAAGTAACCTCAAAATACGGCTTTTTCGATTTGGTAGTTGCGAAAAAAAATCTATCAAGATACTTTTTATTCTCTTTATAAAACTCTTCTAAACTCTCCCAAATAACCAAATCAAGCTTTTCCCAGTAGTCCAACCCTGCCCTTTTAACCGCTTTTTCGCTTATATCAAATCCTAAGGGCTTTACTAAATGCAAAGTTGAGTTAGTATTAACACAAAGTCTACCTATATTTCCGGTATTTGGCGGGATTTGAGGATTTACTAAAACTATGTTAAACATTTTAGATTTCGGACTACTAAAATATTACCGTCTTGTTCGCATATACGAAAATTCTATCTTCTAAAGCAAGTTTCAACGCTTTGGCAAGAACCACTTTTTCAACGTCTCTACCAGCATTTCTCATATCCTGCCAGGAATATGTGTGATCTACGTGTATCACGTCTTGAGCTATAATAGGTCCTTCATCAAGATTATTGTTTACAAAATGCGCCGTAGCCCCTATAATCTTAACACCCCTATCATACGCTTGTTTGTAAGGATTGGCTCCTATAAAAGCCGGCAAAAAAGAGTGGTGGATATTGATGATTTTGTTTTCATATTTTTGAACGAAATCTGGCGTTAAAATCCTCATATATTTTGCCAATACTATATAATCTATCTTTTCAAACATCTCAAGAAGTGCCAAAATTTTCTCTTCGTGCTCACTTCTTTGAAGTGTCTCTACGGGAACGTGAAAATAGTCGATTCCAAACTTCTCAACAAGAGGTCTTAAAATATCATAATTTGATATAACAGCAACGATATCCGCTTCTAATTCCCCATCATAATGGCGGATAAGAATATCTCCTAAGACATGCGATTCTTTAGTCGCCATTAAAACAATCTTTTTTCTTCTAGGCTCAATTACCTTTATGTTAGCCTCAGCCGGCAACGCCTCTTTTAAAGAGTTTTCAAGAAGGTTTTTATCTATTTTGCCGCTTACTTCGCTTCTCATAAAAAATTTTCCGTTTGTTTTATCGACGAACTCGTCATTTTTTTCAATATTTAAACTATTTTCAAAAAATATTTTAGAAACTTTAAAAACTAGTCCTTTCTCATCTTTGCAATCTATCAAAACTCTATAGTTTCTCATTCTTTTCCTTTGAAATTTTTTCTTATCATATCAAGTCTTCTTCTTTTTAGCTCAGTCCCTAGCTCTTTACCGATAAATCCTTTTTTTAAAAGCTCTTTAGGATATATTCCACCATCAAAACTTCTATCCCAAAAACCTAATTTTTTCGCTCTAATTTTAACATCTTCTTTATAATTTCCTAACCAGTTTTTTAGAGGATAAATTATCGAAAGTGCAACCAAAAAACGATCACTTCTGCTTCTTGGCAAATGTTTTTGTCTTTTAAAGATTTTATAATACTCATTAGGGGTTTTTAAAATATCCAAAAAATAGAAAAAGTTTTTATGAAGATTTTTTCCAATAATATATAAAAAATAGAACTTATAGATCTCTTTTTCAAAAAGATGTCGATTTTTGGCAAGTTCAAAAGCAGTTCTGAAAAAAAAATCTCTATTTGGTTCTAGATTAAAAATCTTTTTAAAAATGCCTAAAACTAAAAGATAATAGAGGCCAAAATGGAGATTTTTAGCTTTGAACATCTTCTCAAATTCCCAAAAAATCCTCTCGCTGCTGAGATCATTTAGCTCTATATCTTTCATAATTTCACAAGATTTTTTCTCTATCTTATAGCCAAATCTAGCGCTAAACTGCATAGCTCTTAAGACTCTTAGGCTATCTTCTTTGAATTTTTCTTCATCGATAATGGATATTCTTTTTTTAAATATATCCTCAATTCCTCCCCAAAAATCCAAAATCTTTCCATCAAATATATTTAACATCAAAGCGTTCATCTTAAAATCACGCCTCCTAGAAGCCTCTTTCTCGCTTTTAGCAAGCTCCACTTTGAAACCTTTATGCCCTTTGCCGATTTTACTTTCAACCCTAGGAAGAGATATATCAATGTTTTCTTTATATTTATATACGAAAAACGACTTGCCGACCCCTTTAGCATTTAGTTTTTGCATAAGAGATTCGAAAAAAGTTTTATCAACTCCATATACCTCAATATCTAGATCAACAATCTCTATATTTTCTTTATGATATCTTTTTCTTATCATATCTCTAACAGCACCGCCTACAAGATAGACTCTATCCGTATAAGGTTTGAAGAAATCTTTTAAAAAACCAATCTCTTTTTGAAGATTTTTTGGAAGAAATGTTTCATAATCGGGGAAAAGCTCCCCGTTTTTAATCTTCGGAAGCATATTGCGCTATTAGCGAGCCCATCTCGTTTGTGGTAACTATCTCTTTGGCGTCAAAACCGCTTAAATCTTTTGTTCTGTAACCCTCTTTCAAAACTCTCTTTATAGCTCTATCTATTCTATCTGCCGCTTTATCTTCTCCAACTTGATATCTTAACATCATACTAGCGCTAGCAATCGTAGCTATAGGGTTTGCAATACCCTGTCCGGCTATATCCGGTGCGCTTCCATGAATAGGCTCATAAAGTCCGTGTTTATCGCCCACCGAAGCACTTGGCAAAAGACCGATAGAACCGCTTAACATACTAGCTTCATCGCTTAAAATATCACCGAAAATATTTCCGGTTAAGATAACGTCAAACTGTTTCGGATCGCGAACTAGTTGCATAGCCGCATTATCTACATACATATGTTCTAGCGTAACTTCAGGATAATCTTTAGCAACCTCTTCTACGGTCTCTCTCCAAAGCTGACTCACTTCTAGCACATTAGCTTTATCTACAGATGTAACTTTGAGCCTTCTTTTTTGAGCTATCTCAAAAGCGATCTTTGCGATTCTTTCAATCTCTGCTTTAGTATAAACCATCGTGTTATAAGCTCTATCCTCCTCAAACGCTCTTGGCTGACCAAAGTATATACCGCCTATTAGTTCTCTCACCACTAAAAGGTCCACACCTTTTATAACTTCCGGTTTTAAAGTACTTGCATTGATAAGTTCGTCATATACGGTAACAGGTCTTAAATTTGCATATACGCCAAGAGCTTTCCTAAGTTTCAAAAGCCCGGTTTCGGGTCTTTTGTCTCTAGGTAAACTGTCCCATTTCTCACCGCCGATAGCTCCAAAAAGTATAGCATCAGCATTTTTAGCCCCCTCTACAGTCTCTTCCGGTAGAGGATCACCAAAAACGTCGTAAGCGGCCCCACCCATCAGATACTCTTTGTAAGAGAGCTCAAAACCCTCTTTCACACTTACGGCATCTAGTACTTTTATAGCTTCATCTACAATCTCGGGACCTATACCGTCACCTTTGATAACGGCTATTTTGTATTTTCTCATCTTTCCTCCATAGTTTTAGTTAAAAAGGTTATTCGATAACAATAAGCAAACAACTCAATCAGTTAACTACTCACCCTTTTTTAACATCTCCGCTTTTGCATAATTTATAAGACCGCCACAAGCAAGAAGTTCTTGCATAAAAGGCGGTATAGGAGAGAATTTATACTCTATATTTTTATTGACATCTTTGATGATTCCTTTATCCATATCGATTGAGATCAAATCTCCTTCATTTATCTTATCGGAATCTTTTAACTCAAAAATCGGCAATCCCATATTAAATGCGTTTCTATAAAATATTCTTGCAAAACTTTTTGCTACCACTGCAGCTACTCCTGCAGCCTTCAAAGCTATTGGGGCATGCTCTCGGCTACTTCCGCAACCAAAATTTTCTCCCGCCACAATAATATCACCAGGATTCATTTTTTTTGCAAACTCAGGATCTGCGTCTTCCATAACATGTTTTGCAAGTTCATGGGGATCCGAAGTTGTAAGATATCGTGCAGCTATGATAAGATCGGTATCTATATTGTCACCAAATTTCCAAACCTTACCTGTTATAATATTCATATCAAATTCCTTCCAGCCTTAAAAAATTTAAGTGATTTTACCAAAAATTGAAAAAAAATAAAACTTTCATTCAAGTAAGTTTAATATAATTAAAATTATTAATTATTTTTTAAATATTTTTGTGTATAATCGGGCAAGATTTGGGCATTAGACAAATTTTATAAGGAGCAAACTCAATATGGCTGCTACTAAAACAACTACTTCCAAAACAAAAAACCTAAATAAAAAACTTGAAGAGCTTTTTGAAGAGCACAAAAACTCCAATTTGACATATGAAAAGGTTGTGGAAGCTTTCGATAAACAGCCTACTTTGGCTCAAGCAAAAAAAGTTAAGTCTTTAACTGACAAATATAACGTAAAGCTTATCACATCTGCTGAAGCGGCGAAACTTTTAAATATTGAAGAAAAAGAAAAAAAAGAGGAAGCAAAAAAGAGTCTATCGGAAGAAGAGCTAGCGGAAGAGTTCGATCTTATGAAAGAAAAAGAGCTTCTTGAATGGAGCAGAAGCGATAGTCCGGTTAGAATGTATTTAAGAGAGATGGGACAGATTCCTCTTCTTACAAAAGAGGAAGAGATTGAACTATCAAAAAAGATAGAAATTGGCGAAGATATTATACTAGACGCTATATGTTCAATCCCTTATTTAATAGATTTTATACTTGATTATAAAGAACCTTTAATCAACAGAGAAAGAAGAGTAAAAGAGCTATTTAAAAGTTTTGAGGAAGAAGATGAAAACGAAGATAGTGATGAAAGCGCAGAAGATAAACAAAATAGTAAAAGAACCAAGAGAGAAAAAAAGGTTATAGAAGCCTTCAAAGCTTTAGAAAAAGCAAAAAAGGATTGGTTAAAAGTTAGAGACAAAGAAGTTCCGAAAGATGCAAGCGATGAGGAGAAGTTATATCACCAATTACTTTTAACGTACAAAAAAAAGATCTTAAAAGAAAAACTGATGGAACTAGGCCCTACTAGTAAACTCATAAATGAACTTGTAAAATCTATAGAAACGGCTCTAAAAAGTGACGAAGGATTTGAAAAAGAGCTAAAAAGATTAGAGTATAAATTGCCTCTATTTAACGAACATCTAAGAGAAAACCATAGAAAGATTTTGAAAAATATAACAAATATGAGTAAAGAAGATATTGCCGCAGCCGTACCTGAAGCAACCATGGTGAGCACATATATGGATATTAAAAAGCTATTTTTAGCTAAAGAGGCAAGTAAAAAAGGTTTTAACCTTGAACCTGAAAAGCTTCAAGAAATATTAGAACAGATTAAAAGAGGAAAAAAGATAAGTGAAGAGGCCAAAACCAGAATGGCCAAATCAAACTTAAGACTTGTGGTTTCCATCGCTAAAAGATATACCAATAGAGGATTGCCGTTTTTGGATCTGATCCAAGAGGGAAATATTGGTTTGATGAAAGCAGTTGATAAATTTGAATACAAAAAGGGATATAAATTTTCTACTTATGCTACATGGTGGATAAGACAGGCAATATCTAGAGCGATTGCGGATCAGGCAAGAACTATAAGAATACCTATCCATATGATTGAAACTATAAACAGAATTAACAAAATAATAAGAAAACATCTACAAGAGACTGGAAAAGAGCCTGATGTAGAAACTATAGCCAAAGAGGTGGGATTAAGTGTAGATAAAGTCAAAAACGTTATTAAAATAACCAAAGAGCCTATAAGTCTTGAAGCTCCTATAGGAAGTGACGAGGACGGTAAGTTTGGTGATTTTATAGAGGATAAAAGTACCGTAAATCCTCTTGAGGCAATTCTTAAAGAGGATTTAAAACATCAAATAGAAGATGTCTTGGATCAATTAAACGAAAGGGAAAAAGCCGTTATTAGAATGAGATTTGGTCTGATGCCTGATGAAAGCGATAGGACTTTAGAGGAGATAGGAAAAGAGTTAAACGTTACAAGAGAGAGAGTAAGACAGATAGAATCTAGTGCGATTAAAAAACTAAAACATCCAAAAGTCGGCAAAAAACTGAAAAATTATATAGAAGAATAGGCTTTTAGAGGCAATTTTGCCTCTAAATCTATCCGTCTTAAGGAAGATTATGGATTTTTATGAAAAATTTATAGAGTATGATTATAATCCTTTTATCCTTTTCAACAAAAACGGAAAAGTTATGTCCGTAAATCAAGAAGCACAATATCTACTTGGCTACATATCCTCCCATGAACTGTATCAATTAGCATTAAGTTATGCAAGCAATAGTTACGGTTTTAAAACAACTTTTGTAAATTTAGAATATGGAAGATACAAATTTTTCGCAGTATGCGTAGGATACGAAAATGATGAAGAGATAGGACTAAGACTTTACAGATATCCGGAACTCAAAATAGAAACTATTGAAGAGAGTGATGCTGATCTTGTAAATATATATGCTTTGATAGATCTTTGCATAAGCGCAAACGCAACTAAAAGTAAAGCGAAATTTGTTAAAGATATAGATCCTACATTACCTGAAATTAAACTCAATACCGAAAGATTTATAAAACTTCTCAATAAAATTTTTGATAGATTTAAAGATTCGGATCAGATAAAAATCAAATTGCATATAAATATAGGTGAATATATCAAAATAAGAGATAAAAAATATACGCTTTTTGCTATAGAAATTATAGGAAAAAGATTTGACAAAGATGATATAGAAAAGCTTAAAAATCTCGCAAAAACAATCAACTCTTACCTTGAAATTGAGTCTAATAAAATAACACTCAATATTCCGATGATCACTTCCTAACAAAAGTAAAAACCATAGCCGAAATAGGCACTAAAGATAGTCCCACCATATATGCTATGGCATCAAACATCTTCTTATCTATAAGAATCAAAACCGAAACAACCAAAAAAAGATATCCAAATATTCTATATATAGATAAAAAACCGCTACTAGTTAAAATGAAGTTTTTTATACTCTCTTTTGGACTCTTTAATCTTTTTTTCTCCTCTTCGAAAATCTGTTTTGCGTCAATTTGGGACTCTTTTAGCTCTTCTTCATAAAGATTATATGGATCTTCGATTTTATCTATCAAATCTTTATCATCTAAAATATTTTGCTCTTTAGCTCTTTTTAAAACTACTCTTCTATAACCTAAAAAAGAGCCACCGGTGACTATTAGAGAGGATATCAAAGCTACTTGAGTATTTAAAATATAAAGATAATCTTTATTGGTCAAAAAATAAAGAATTATTAATAGATCTAAAACTATTAAGATAAAGAAAAAGTTTCTCATTTTTTAAACTCTTGTAGTTCTTCATCTTTATCTTTTATTTGATAATTTTTATATTTGGGATCTTTTGCCAGCTCTTCTAACTCATTTTTTTGTTTTTGATATGCTTTATAGATATTTAAAATAGCTGCACTAACACCCCAAAAAACACCCAACCATAAAAGCCAAGAGTATCCGAACATACTTTTCATCCACAGACCCAGACCCACGCCTATTAAAATTGCTACAACAACAGATACTCCCAATGAGAGAGCCTCCGCTCCCTCGATTATTTTTCTATATTTTGGCGGCTTCTCTTCCATTTCTTCCCTTTAAAATTTTTATATCAGTTTAAAAACCTCTTTAGTCTTTTCTACGGTTTCATCTATCAACTCATCAGTAATAGGAGTAGAAATAAAACCTGTTTCAAACTGACTACAAGCAAAATAGACCCCTCTTTTTAACATCTCTTGATGAAACTTGGCAAATCTTTTCGTATCTGACTTCAAAGCATCGTCAAAATTTTTAACCTCGTTTTCATTAAAGAAAAATCCAAACATACTTCCTCTAACATCTATTTGTAAAGGTACAGAAGCATTATCTGCGGCCTCTTTTAGTCCTTTAACTAAATTTTTCGCTCTTTTTTCAAGAGTTTCGTAAATTGTAGGATCTTTTTTTAGTCTTCTTACAGTTATAAGTCCGGCAGCCATTGCTACGGGATTACCGCTTAGAGTGCCTGCCTGATAAACGGGGCCTTCTGGAGACAATTGATTCATAATCTCTGCTTTTCCTCCAAAAGCCCCTACGGGCATTCCCCCTCCTATAACTTTACCTAAAGTTACTAAATCAGGTTTAACCGAGGTCAATCCAGATGCACCTTTTAAGCTAGCTCTAAATCCGCTCATAACTTCATCAAAAATTAAAAGTGCTCCTTTTTCATCACAAAGCTCTCTAAGAGAAACCAAAAACTCTTCTTTGGCAGGAACTAATCCCATATTGCCCGCAATAGGTTCAATAATGACACAAGCAATATCATCACTAGCTTCAAAACACCTTTTTACACTCTCTATATCGTTGTATTTGGCTAAAAGGGTATGTTTTGTCAGATCCGAAGGAACCCCTGGACTACTTGGATTACCAAAAGTTGCAGCCCCACTTCCAGCTTGAACCAAAAGAGAGTCGCTATGGCCGTGGTAACAGCCTTCAAACTTTACTATATCGTCACGCCCGGTAAATCCCCTTGCAAGTCTAATAGCGCTCATTACGGCCTCTGTTCCGCTATTTACAAATCTAACCTTGTCTATAGAGTCGAAAAGTTCTACAATCTCTTTTGCTAGTTCTGTTTCTAAAAGTGTAGGAGCTCCAAAACTCAAACCCTTCTTTGCCGTTTCAAAAACTGCATTCAAAGTCTCTTCATTAGCGTGACCAAAGATTAAAGGTCCCCAGCTTTGTACATAGTCTATATATCTATTTGAATCTATATCTATAAGATAAGCCCCTTCTCCCCTCTCAATAAAAACCGGTGTTCCACCAACGTTTTTAAATGCTCTAACGGGTGAATCTACACCTCCGGGAATATAATTTTGCGCCTCATCGAAAGCTTTTAAACTGTTTTTAAACATTTTACATCCTTTGTTTAATATATTTAAACTATTAATAAAATTGTATAAAAATATTGATTAATAGCTTTTAAAAGATTATAATCACTTTATGATTTATAGATATAGATATTTGTTCTCATTTTTAATAACTTTAGTATTATATTTGATTCTTTTTATTGTTTTTTTAACTCTTTTAAAAGAGGTTGAGGCACAAAAGTTTAACAGGAAGCAAAAATCCTCTATCAATATGAACCTAAGTAGAGTCAATTTAGATAAAAGCATGCCCCAAAAAACTTCCGAATCTAAAAAAATAGTCAAAAAAACAACTCCCAAAAAACAGATAGAGCCAAAAAGAGTAAAAAAAGAGGTTTTACAAAAAAGAGAAAAAATAGTTAAAAAAATTGAACAAGTTGAAAAAAAACCTGAAAAAAAGATTGTTAAAAATATTCAAAAAATGAAAAAGAAGGTCTTAAAAAAGAGTAAAATCGTAAAATCTAAAGAATATAATATCACCAAAAAAGTTAAAAATATTAAACCTATAAAAGTTGCCAAACAGGAGATAAAAAAGTCGAAACAAAAATCTATCCAACCAAAAAAAGAGGAAAAAATTCCAAAACTTGAAAAACTTTTTAAAAAGACGCAACAAACAAAAAAAGAGACAAAAAAAAGTGAAGAAAAAAACCTAGTCTCTTTTTTAAAGCAATCCAAACTACCCTCTTTACAAGAGATAAGTAAATCGATGGAAGATCAAAAAATAAACGAACTTTACCAGGGCGAGTTTGATTCCTTTACTAAAGGACAAAAAGAGTTTATAAAAAACAATCTCTCAGCTATCGGAAAAATTACTCAAAAATATCTATATATAAGAGGCTATCCAGAATTTGCCGTGAAAACAAGACAAGAGGGAGTAAATATCGTTGAGTTTTATCTTCATCCAAACGGAGATATAAGTGATTTAAAGATCATAAAAAGCTCTAGTTACGAGATACTAGACAAAAATAGTCTCGAAACAATACTTTCAGCCTATAAAGATTATCCAAGGCCTAAAGAGAAGACTAAAATAAGAATTTTCGTTCAATACAAAATTATTTATTGATATCAAAAATAGTAGTCGGTCCAGGCTTACCTATATAATAACCTTGAGCAAAGTCAACTCCAATTTTTTTAACTGTTTTATATATTTTTTCATTGCCTACAAATTCTGCAACAGTTTTAATACCCTTTTTCTTAGCATAATCAACTATTATCTCTACAACAATTCTAGAATCCTCATCTTTATCGATATTTTTTATCAAAGAGCCGTCAATCTTTATATAATCAATAGTAAGTTTTGCCAAATACTCAAAATTGGAATATCCTGAACCAAAATCATCTATAGCTATTTTAGCGCCAAGTTGTTTCATATTTTCAATAAAAACAGACACCTCTTCAAAATTTTCTATACCTTCGGACTCAACAATCTCAAAAATCGTTTTTTCATAAACTTTGTATCTATCTATCGTCTCTTTTATAAACTCTATAATTTCAGGATTCGATATATCTTCAATCGAAAGATTGAAAGAGAATGTACAATCAAGATTTGAAAAATAACTGCAACTTTTTTCAAACATAATCTTTGTTAAATAAGTATAGTATCTACTCTTTTTTGCAATCTCTAAAAAATTGGTAGGAGTAATACATTCGCCATTTTCTTCAACCAGTCTCATCAAACACTCATACCCTTTTAATTTAAATTCACTTGTACTAAATATAGGTTGAAAATATGGAACTATTCTATTTTTATCTATAGCTTTTTTTATCTTTTTTACCCACTCTATATTCTCTTTATACTGTTTTTCTATCTTCAAATCTTTGTCATAAATCTTATATGGAACTCTCTCTTTTCTAGCTAATTTCAAAGCTATATCTGCTTTTTCCAAAGGAGAGTTAGTTTCTATAGCAGCTCCAATAGTTACTCTGATATTAAGCTCATTATCATTATGTATAAAAGTCATGTTTTCAATATTTTTCATTAAAATCTCTATAAAGTACTCTAAATCTCCTTTAGTCATCTTTTTGTTAAAAAAAAGAGCAAACTCATCTCCAGATAGCCTATAAATTTTAGGAAACTCAGTTTTTAATAGATTTCTAAGTCTATTTGCAAAACCTTTCAAGATTTTATCCCCGGTTTCATGCCCGAAAAAATCGTTTATTTGCTTAAAATCGTCAATATTAATAATTATTAAACTACTCTTTTTCGCACTTTGAATATCTTTTACAAGACTAAATCTGTTGGGCAGTTTCGTCAAAGAATCTAAATATAGCTGCTCTTTTAGCTCCTTAGTCTTTATTTCAACCTTTTTTTCTAAAATTTTATTCATACTCTCAAGTCTTTTAGAATAATCTTTAATTTTACCTTGCATTTTATTTAACGCTTTAGAGATTGCGCCTATCTCATCACTTTTTTCAACATACTTAAACCTTATACTATTTTTCGGATCATAATTTTCCAAATCTTTTGCAATATTTCTAAGAGGCTTTATCAATATATTTAAATAGTACCCAAACAATAAAATTAAAATCCAAAGAACTGCTAAAAAAATAAATAGTGCCTTTTGATATTTTTTTACTAAATTTTTATAATGTTTACTAGAATATAGTATCTCGAGCCTACCTAAAATTTTGTTTGAATTTGGCTGAACAATTCTTCTTGAAACCAGAAAAGAGTCTTCATCGTTAGATATCTTTTTTTTGAACTCTTTATATATCTCATTACCCTTTATAATTGAAACTGATAATATATTCTCATTTTTTGAAAGCTCTTTTAAAATTTTATTAATGTTATCATCAAGACCCAAAAAGAGATCCAATGCTAGAAGAGGAGTTACTGTTTTTGCAATAATTTTTGCTTTTTCAAGTTCAGCGTCATAAAAAGCCTGTTTCGTAATTTTTTCTAAAACTAGATAAGTAGAAATTATAATAGAAACAGTTATAAGAAAAAAGTAGATCAAGATCTTGTTTGATAGAGATATGTTAAACATTATCTATCAACCTGACGATTTGAAATAGAGAAGGTACAAAATCGAACTCTTTTTCCAACGCCTTTCTATTCATATATAGAATCGGTTTTTTTTCCAAATTTATAGAAAACAAAAAACCATATTGCAAATCGTTTTTATCATACGTAAATGTTACAATTCTATATTTTTTAACATATAGCGAAAGCGTTTTTAATCGATCAGGAATAGATTTTAAAATATATAGATATGAAAAAATATTCAATTTTTCATTTAAAATATTTAACATATTTATAGGAATTATTTTGAAACTATATCCATCTAACTTATTGCCATACATACTTTTTATCAGTTTTTTTATCAACAAAGCGGTAAAAAAATCATCGTTATCGTAAACGATTCCTACTTGAATCTTTCCGTCTATTAATTTTTTATCTATTTTTTTATCAAGTAGAATAAGTTTTGGATAAATTTTTGCCTGGGTTTTCAATAAAAAATCATCGTAACTATACGCAAAAAGTAAAATATTTGTTAAAAATATAATAATAACTACTCTTTTCATCAAAACTCTTTCCTAAAAGATATCATCATGTTTCTTCCTTCTTGTCTATAATCTTCTGTATAAGTATCAGGCTCTGAAGGATATCTTACGTCAGCATCAAAAATATTTTTAACGATTAAATTTACTGAATAATTATATTTTAAATTTTCATAATTAAATCCTAAATCCAAAGTGACATACCCTTTTAAACTATCTCTTGAATCAAAAGAGAATCTTCTTTTATCTCCTACGTATTTTCCTATAATATTAACATCAATCTGTGGAGTTAGTTCGTAAACCAAAAAAGTTTTAATCATATGTTTTGCTACATTTGCTAACTGTTCACCTTTATCATCCTCTCCATCTACATAAGAGTAGTTTCCACAAAACTTGCTCTTTTGTCCAAGCATTCTTTTATACTCAAACTCAAATCCATAAATATCGGTATTTTGCGCATTTTCATATCTGTTTTGAGAGTTTATTTTATTGATTTGGTCTCTATTTTTTAGATAAAAAATATTAAACTGCATATAACTATCTACAGAAAATTTTCTTATATATGCTGCTTCAAATGCATTTACTATTTCTGGCTTTAAGTTTGGATTTCCGACTCTTGAGCTGTTGTTTATAGTATATAGTTCTTGCCAAGAAGGATTTCTAATTGATCTGCTATAAATTAATTTATATATATTTTCTTTTATTCTAAATACAGAGGCAACTCGCGGGTTTACTTGTGGATCTATATGCGTATTATCCTCGATATTGACTCCATAACTTATTGTTACATTTTCATTTATATCAAAATCGTCTTGAAAGGAGAGTATCAGAGTATCTCTTTTCGCATCTTTATCAAAAAATGGATACGTATCGCTATAATCGATAAGCCCTGGTAAAATTCCAAATCTATCTGTAGTTTTTGTTGTAACTTTATAAGTTTCTTCTCTTGAAAGTAAATAGCCAAATTTGATCTTATGGTTATCAATCTTTGAATAATCAAAAAAGAGTGAATGATACATAGTTCTCTGTTTTGTATTGTGAATCCCGTAAAAACCGTTGGTATACTGAACTAAATTGTTGTTATCTAGCGGATTAGGAAAGACTATGCCCGGCGGTGCCAATCTAGCATCACTATAAAATTCGTCAATTTTAACTCCAACTTTTGCAGCTACTTTAAGCTCATTAACGTATCTATCTAATCCAAGTTCAATATAGTCATTTAAAAACTTAGTATGGTTATCGCTTTCAGGCAACATATAATTGATCCCGTAAGCACTTCCATGCTTATAAAAAAGCTTCCTTGCTTTTAACGTAAAATCTTTATAATTTAAAGTGACTCCCAAAGAGTAATTTTTTGTCCATAAAGGAGCATCTCCACTTTGAGAAAATTGACTGTTATAGTTCCCATAAGTCCCAGTAGATAACATATCTTTTCCAGCAGGCAAAAACTTATCGTCTTGTTGATAATAAAAATCGGTAAAGATATTGAGTGCTCCATTTTTATAGTTTTTTAAAAAACCTCCACCTCTATATTCATAAGAACCTATATTTAAAAACATTTTATCTTGTGTCTTCATACCTTTAAACTGTTCTGCGTAAGTTATAACTTTAATAGAGCCGGCATAAGCGTTAATTCCATCAGTTTTACTTCCAGGACCTCTTACAACTTCTATCCTTTTAATAATCTCAATCGGCATATATAAAAATTCATTATATGAATCAAACATTACATTATTTACTACTACACCATCAACAATTAACTTTGATTGACCGTAAGCAAATGGATTGGAACCTCTAAAAACAGGGGTTTTATTATCAATATTATCAGTCGTCATATCTACGCCCGGAATTAGTTCTAGAGCCTCTTTAAGATTTTTTATTCCTAATTTTTCTAACTCTTTTCCACTAAAAGTTGATACTATATAAGGCTGGTAAGCTTCATTCTTTTTTGTAACTGTAGCAATTTCCGTTAATTCTTTTAAATCATTAACAATATCTATAATAATCTCTTCTATATCCTTTTTTTTTATCGATTCATTTTTATCGTATTGGGCATACAAGAATGATGAAATTAATATTAATAACAAAAAAAGTTTTTTAATGACCATTTCCTACCTTCCAAATCTTATAACACTCAACAACTTGAGGTTTATCTTTTTCTAAAGAGGAAGTATATAGTAAACAAGGATATCTAACTCCTCCATATTCTTGCAAATCTCCAATTATTTCATAATTAATATTATATATTTTTAAAAGTCTTAAAAAACTTTTCTCAAGTGCGCCAAAAGTATATTCTATATCGTTGTTTTTTAAATCTATGTAAATCATACTTATAAGTTTTTCTATTATTTTTCTACTATCTTTTAAATTTCTATACTGTTTTGATATAAATATCCTAGATATTTCTCCTAGCTTATCTCTTTTTAGACTTTTTTTAATATTTTCAAAAACTCTCATATGATTTTCCGTAGGATAACCTATCGGAGAATGATGAATCAATCTAACCGTAGCAGCTATCTCTCCTTTCTCGTCTAAAACAGCATAATGTTCTGAATATTTATCATATTCGTCTCTCTCTAAACCATCCGGATATCTTTTTTTATCAAAGTATTTTAATTCATCACACAATATCTTGCACCTAAATCTAAAAATATCATTCAAAAGTTTTTTATTATTTTTTACTTTTATATACCTATACATAATCTACCTTACAATAAAAAAAAATTATTAAATCATATAATATTTTTTATTAACTTTTTTTTATATCATCGATTTTCTGAGAATATTTACGGCATCTTTGTATATAGGCTCATCTATAAAACCATATTTTTCATCAGTGAATCCTGTAATTCCTTTGTTTTTCATCTCCTCAAATCTCATTTTTATATATTCAGCTCTTTCCAAAATCTCTTTAGATAAACCGAAAACTCTATTGGCTATCTCCACTTGAGCGGGCGATATACAACCTTTTACTCTATAACCCATATTTTTTTCGTATCTACACCAATCCTCAAACTCATTTAAATTTTTATAATCTTGATACACAAAAGATACGGGTAAAACGCAACTAGCTTTAGAGACTACCAAAAAACGACTCAATATATGATCGATAGTAGGATTTTTTATCTCTAAAATCTGCTGAAAAATATCTAGATCGCTTAAAAGATCCAAAATACCTAGATAGAAAACTTTTACCCTTTCATTTACCCTCAAACTCTCGAGATTTAAAAAAGCCTCTTTTGTCTCTATAGATAGATGCAAATCTATCTCTTTATCAATTAACTCCAAAGCTTTTTCCACATCTTTTGGAGTTTTGACTTTAGGAACTCTGATGGCGTCCGGTTTGAATTTATTTAGATACTCTATCTCCTCTTTTCCACCGTTATCAAGAGGATTTACTCTAACTACCAATAAAGAATCACTTCTTTTTATGTGAGATAAAAATAGAGCCGTCAACCTCAACGCAGTCGGCTTTAGTTCTTTACTTACTCCATCTTCTAAGTTTATAATGGCGATATCGGCTTCTAAAGAGTCAAGTTTATTTAAATGTTTCGGCCTATGTGCAGAGACCATTAAAGCTGATCTATAAACAATCTTTTTAGTTTTTTCTCTTTTTAGTTTGAGGATATATTTTTCAATAGCTTTTAAATCTTTTTTTTCCACTAAACTCTCTAGCTCATCTATAAAACTCTTTTCAAAAATCATCTCTTATCCTCACTATTTATCATCTTTATATAGTAGTAAAGCGTTTTTATCTCGCTTCTTGTTAAAAAATAGCTAGGCATTGCGCTCTTAATCTTTCTAGAATTCAGTTTTTTATAAAACCTTTTATAATCCACATCTCTAATATCAGGAGCTTTTAGATACTTTACCCCTTTTTTATCTTTGTATTTAGCGATTATCGATCCCTCTCCTTTTACTCCGTGACAATGTTGACACCCAATACCTCTAGGATTTTCATAAAGCATTTTCGCATATTCGTATCTGGTTATGAAAGAGTCGTCTGCAAAAAGAGAAATAAGAAGAATAAATAGTAAAACAATTCTCAACAAATTCCCTTTATATAGGATTTAAACCAAAACAAAATCTATTTTTGATATCATACCTAAAAAAATTTGAAGAGGAAATTATGACTATTTTAGATGGTAAAGCTTTATCACTAAAAATAAAAGAGGAAGTGAGAAAAGAGGTTGAACTTCTAAAAAAAGAGAAAGATATAGTTCCAGGACTAGCAGTTATTCTTGTAGGAAACGATCCTGCAAGCCACACATACGTCAAAATGAAAGCTCGTTCTTGTAAAGAGGTCGGAATCTACTCCATAACTCATGAGATGCCAGAAGAGATCAGCGAAAAAGAGATTATTGAAACCATTGAAATGATGAATCAAAATCCAAATATTGACGGCATTCTGGTTCAACTCCCTTTGCCAAAACATATAGACACAACAAAAATATTGGAAGTAATCGATCCGAAAAAAGATGTTGACGGTTTTCATCCCTATAATTTTGGCAGACTCAATCAAGGGCTTGACAGTTTTGTTCCTTGTACCCCTCTTGGAGTTATGGAGTTGTTAAAAGAGTATCAAATAGATATTAAAGGTATGGACGCTTGTGTAGTCGGTGCTAGCAATATTGTGGGTAAGCCAATGGCCGCACTTTTGCTAAACGATTTTGCAACGGTCGATATTTGCCATATTTTTACCAAAGATCTCAAATCTCACACTAAAAGAACAGATCTATTGGTCGTTGGAGTGGGTAAACCAAACCTAATCACTGAAGATATGGTAAAAGAAGGAGCTATAGTTATAGATATAGGCATTAATAAACTTGATAACGGTAAAATTGTTGGAGATGTTGATTTTGAAAATGTAAGCAAAAAAGCAAGTTACATAACACCGGTGCCTGGCGGTGTAGGTCCTATGACAATAGCAATGCTTTTAAAAAATACTATCAAAGCAGCTAAAAACCGTAACTAAATATTTACGTAAATATTAAATCAACAAATATAGAAGGAAATAAATTGAAAGATAGACTTATAAAACTTTATCACTGGTCTAATACATGGACAGGTACCGTCATAATAGTTTTGTTAATAATATTTTTTGTTGCCCAAGCTTTCGTTATTCCTAGTGGAAGTATGAAAAACACCCTTTTAATAGGTGATCATCTATTTGTAAAAAAATTTGCCTACGGAGTTCCTACTCCCCATATACCCTGGTTAGAGATCCCTGTTCTTCCCGATACAGATAACGACGGTCACCTGATTGAGGGACCAAAACCCAAAAGAGGAGATATTGTTATTTTTAGATATCCAGTAAACGAAAAGATACATTACGTAAAGAGATGCGTAGCCGTAGGAGGCGATTATCTTTTTCTTCATAACAAAGAGCTCTATTTGCACCCTCATGAAGGAAACGAGTTTGTAAAACAAAATTTTCCTAAAGAAGATATAGTCGAAATAAACGGTTTGTTATGGGTAAAAAATCCTTATAGAAAAGAGCATCCAGGCATACACAACGATCCTGAAGTAATAAATGACGGAAGATACCCGCAAGAGATCTTTAATTTCGGTCCTATTGAGGTTCCAAAAGGCGAATTTTTTATGATGGGAGACAACAGAGATCACTCAAATGATAGTAGATTTTGGGGCAGCGTTCCATATAGACTGATTGTAGGAAAGCCTTGGTTTATCTATTTTAGCTGGGATAAAAATTACGAAATAAGATGGGATAGAGTAGGAAAGAGCGTAGAAGAGATAGAAGAGGAGATGAAAAACAGATAGTTATTGGTAAATGGTTATTGGTATATTAGATAATTCCACTATAAGATACCAATATAAACAATATACATATATACCAAATATACAAGGAATTTTTTGGAATATATTAAAATTTTAAATATTTTTACAATGATATTAGCATTAGCAATAGCTATAATCGGTCATGAGATAATGCATGCGTTAGTGGCATACAAATATGGTGATGATACAGCAAAAAATGAAGGAAGATTGAGTATTAACCCAATAAAACATATTGATCTTGTCGGAACTATCATAGTGCCCGCGCTTTTATATTTTAGCAATGCTGGTTTTCTTTTTGGATGGGCTAAACCGGTCCCCGTCAATATAAACACAGTAATAAGAAACGGCGGAGAAAATGCAGCGATTGCCGTAAGTTTAGCTGGTATAACATACAACTTCGCTTTGGCCGCTTTTTTTGCTATTTTGATAGCCTTTTTAGGAGAGCCAAACTCCCTATTTGAAACTGTGATGATTCTATTTTTAGCCCATTCCGTACTTATTAACGTAGTACTAGGCGTTTTCAATCTCTGGCCTATTCCTCCTCTTGACGGTGCAAACGCAGTAATGCATTTAGCACAAAAACTAAAACTTTATAAAATAGTCGATTTTTACCATAAAATATTTCCTTATGGTATGATTATCTTGATAATTATCATTGCAACCCCCTTGAGTACGATTTTATTCATTCCTATTTATTATATTTTATATCTATTGTCTATATTTGCCGGAATAGATCTGATATCTTTGATAAACAGTATCGAAAGGATTTGAATGAAAGTATATATTGCTACGGACCATGCCGGGTTTGCCGTAAAAGAGTTTGTAAAAAAACTCTTTTTAAATAGAGGTTATGTTGTGGAAGATCTTGGCCCTAAAGATGATTCTAGGGTTGATTATCCAGATTTTGCGCAAAAAGTTGCAAAAAAAGTTGCTCAAAATCCCGGAAGCCAAGGAGTACTTATCTGTGGAACCGGGATAGGGATGAGCATAGCCGCAAATAAGATAAAAGGTATTAGAGCAGCTGAAGTTTACGATTATTATACGGCTAAAATGGCAAGAGCACATAATGATGCAAATATTTTATGTTTTGGAGAGAGAGTCGTCGGTAGAGGTGAAATAGAGTCAATAGTGGAAGCTTGGTGTACCACTGAGTTTGAGGGTGGAAGACATGCTAACAGGGTTAAAAAAATAATGGCATTAGAGCAATCAAAGTGATTAAGTAATTTGTGTATTTGTCTATTAGTATATTAGGAACATTAGACATTGAAGATTGGAATTTATTTTAGGAGACAAGGGAAGTGAATGTGGTCGCTAACACTAACACCAATACTAAAAACTCACACCCACCCACACTCACACCCACATATAAAAAGGAGCTAAAATGGGTATAGAAACTGCTGGATATATTATGTTCGGGATATTGATAGTAGCTATGGCTATTTTGAAACTTCTGATTTTTTGATTTAAGGAGCCGTAATGAAAGAGCTAAAAAAAGAAGAAAAAGACTTTTTACTCTCTTCAATAAGAGACATACCGGATTTTCCAAAGCCTGGAATCGTTTTTAAAGATATTACTACACTTTTAAACAACAAAGAAGCTTTTTCTCTTTTAATGGAACACTTAGAAGAGAGATATAAAGATTATAATCTTGACTTTATTGCTGGTATTGAAAGCAGAGGTTTTATATTTGGTGCCGCATTAGCTACGAGACTAGGTATCGGTTTTATTCCAGTTAGAAAAAAAGGAAAACTTCCTTATACTACAGTAAGTGAAAAATACTCTTTAGAGTACGGTTATGATGAGATTGAGATCCACATAGATGCTTTTAGAAAAGAAGAAGGAGCCAAAGTATTACTTATAGACGATCTAATAGCTACGGGAGGAACTGCTGAAGCAGCCGTAAAACTTATAAATAAAATTCATGAAAATGTGGTTGAAGTCTGTTTTATTATAAATCTAAAATTTTTAAACGGTGAAGCTAAACTTAAAAAACTTACAAACGTTTATAGCGTATTGGAGATTGAGTAATGTATATACCAAAAAAGAGCAAATACGATCCTGATAGTTTCGGTCATTTTGGAAAATTTGGAGGAAGATACGTTCCCGAAACTTTAATGCCCATACTTTTTGAACTAGAAGAGAGCTATAAAAAACTCAGATTTAACGAAGAGTTCTGGAAAGAGGCAAAATACTATCTCGAACAATACGTAGGAAGGCCTACTCCCCTTTATTATGCCCAAAATATCTCAAAAGAGCTTGGCGCTACGATATACCTTAAAAGAGAAGATCTAAATCATACCGGAGCTCATAAGATAAATAATACTATTTTACAAGGACTACTTGCCAAAAAACTTGGTAAAAAGAGAGTTATAGCCGAAACTGGTGCGGGTCAACACGGTGTAGCTACTGCAACTATGGCTGCACTTTTTGGTCTTGAATGTGAAATTTTTATGGGTGAAAAAGATGTCAAAAGACAAGAATTAAACGTCTTTAGAATGAAACTTTTAGGCGCTAAAGTACATTCGGTTAAAAACGGTTCCAAAACACTTAAAGACGCTATGAATGAAGCGATTAGACACTGGGTAACGAACGCTAGAGACACCTTTTACGTAATAGGAACAGTTGCCGGACCTCATCCTTATCCGATGATGGTAAGAGATTTTCAAGGAATTATTGGCTACGAAACAAAAGCACAGATCTTAAAAGCCGAAAACAGACTTCCAAATTACGTAATAGCCTGTATCGGCGGTGGAAGTAACGCTATGGGGATCTTTAACGCTTTTCTAGATGAAGAAGAGACAAAATGTATAGGAATCGAAGCTGGCGGTTTAGGTCTTGAAACAGGTAAGCATGGGGCTAGTTTAGCGAAAGGCAGTCCCGGGATTTTACATGGACAAATGAGCTACGTTTTACAAGACGAAGAGGGGCAAATACTTGAAGCCCACTCTATAAGCGCCGGCCTAGACTATCCAGGAATTGGTCCGGAGCACTCATATCTAAAGGATCTTGGAGTGGTAAAATATGATCATATTACTGATCAAGAAGCCCTTGACGCCTTTGTATGGCTTAGCCAAAAAGAGGGGATTATCCCAGCCTTTGAAAGTTCGCATGCCATTGCATATCTAAAAAAGATGGAAAATATAGAAAATTCGCTTATCGTAGTAAACTTATCGGGTAGAGGCGATAAAGATATGGTTCAGGCAAAGCAACTATTATCATTTGATTAAACGTAATTAGGAAATGGAGTTAATAAAAATATATCATCTTCATAAGCCAATTACTAATTACTAATTACTAAATATGAAAGGACTAAATGAAAAAATTTTTCGACAAAAATAGAGAACATTTTGTTAACGTTGTCGTTATATTGATATTGGTTGTAATAGGTTTTATAGCGTATGAACTCTATCAGGCACCTGGTGACGACCTTGAAGAAAAATTAACAAATCTCCTAAAAATTTACGGATACGTAATACTCTTTATCTGGAGTATTATGGAGGGTGAAACGGGTTTAGTTATGGCGGGAGTAATGTGCCACACCGGTCATATGACGCTACCTTTAGCTATTGTGGTAGCTGGTCTTGGCGGATTTATAGGAGATCAGATCTACTTTTACATAGGTAGATACAACAAAAAGTATATTCACTCCCAACTTAAAAATCAAAGAAGAAAATTTGCACTTGCTCATCTTTTACTAAAAAAGTACGGTTGGCCGGTAATATTTATACAAAGATATATGTACGGGCTTAGAACGGTTATCCCGATGGCGATTGGACTTACTAGATATAGCGCAAAAAAGTTTGCGTTTATAAACTTTATAAGTGCCTTCGCTTGGGCTTCTATTACAATAATCCCGGCATACATTTTTGGCGAAGAGATTTTAAAAATTTTACATTGGGCTAAAGAACATTGGTATATAGCACTTCCGGTAGCAGTGGTTCTTGGTGGAGGATTATACTACTATTTTCATAAAGTAACGCAGAAATAGTTTTAGACAAAATTAAAGGGGGATATATGAAATTTGAGCTAATAGAGAAAAAGGTATCAGATATAGACGCTGATTTAGAGATAGTATTTATTATAGAAAAAAACTTTGAGCATAAATGGGTAAAAGATAAATATGAACTTAAACTTTTAAACTTTAAAGCCGAACCAGAAGAGGTTGCATTTCTACCTCACCAAAGAAGAGTATATGTAGGAGCAAAAAATCTAGAACATGATGAGATACGTATAGCTGCTGCAAAGGCTATTAAAACTATAAAAAATAAAAAATTTAAATCTGCAAAAATTGGGGTTTATATCCAAAACTGTCCTATTACAAACATCAAAGCCGTAGTAGAAGGAATGGTACTAGGAGTATACGAGTTTGATAAGTATAAAAGCAAAAAACAAAAAAGTGATCTTGAAACCATATATATAGCTAAAGAGGACTATTCTGATAAGAACTTTACAACTAAAAACGCTAAAAAGAGTATAAAAGAAGCAGTTATTGTAGCAGAAGCTACAAATTTTGTCAGAGATATCATAAATACTCCACCAAACGAAATAAATCCAGTAACTTTGGCAAAATTAGCTGAAAAAATGGCAAATGAAGAAGATTTAGAATGTAAAATATTAGATGAAAAAGAGCTAGAAAAGGAGGGGATGGGCGCATTTTTAGCAGTTGCAAAAGCTAGCACAAATCCCCCAAGACTTATCCATCTTAGCTATAAACCGGAAAACGCAAAAGCAAAAATCGCTCTGGTAGGAAAAGGTTTAACGTACGATAGCGGAGGGCTTAGTTTGAAACCTAGCGATTACATGGTTACTATGAAAGCTGACAAAAGCGGAGCCTGCGCAGTTTTAGGAATCATAAAAGCCGCCAAAAAGATGGAGCTTCCTGTAGAGATTCACGCCATAGTCGGAGCTGCAGAAAATATGGTTAGCGGTAATGCCTACAAACCAGACGACGTACTAAAAGCTAAAAACTCAAAAACAATAGAGGTTAAAAACACTGATGCAGAAGGAAGACTAGTTTTAGCAGATTGTCTATGTTACGCTCAAGAAAAGGTTGAGCCCGATTATATTTTGGATTTTGCAACTTTAACTGGAGCCTGTGTAGTAGCTTTGGGCGAATATACGACGGGTGTTATGGGACACAACAATGAACTAAAAAAGAGAATCTTAGAGGCGGCAAAAGCAAGTGGAGAGTTGGCGGCGGAACTTCCATTCAATAGATATCTTCCAAAACTTCTTGAAAGTAAGATAGCCGATATATCCAACATCTCTTCTAGCAGATACGGTGGCGCCATTACAGCAGCACTCTTTTTAAGCGAATTTATAGAAGAGAAAAACAAAGATAAATGGGTTCATCTTGACATCGCGGGACCTGCATTTGTTCAAAAGGAGTGGGGTTATAACCCTTATGGAGCAAGCGGGGCGGGAGTCAGACTTGCCATAAAATGGCTTCAAAAAGAGTTTGTTTTCGATAAAAAACATCCATAATTCAGTATATTGGTATATTGGTATATTGGTGTATTTGTTTATTGGGAAAAATCTTAACTAATATACCAATAACCAATACACCAATCACCAAAATATCTTATGTTATAATTTCGCCAAAATTAAAAGAGTTTAAGGAATGATATGGGACTTAGTGTAGGCATAGTAGGACTTCCAAATGTGGGCAAATCAACAACTTTCAACGCCCTTACGAAAGCTCAAAACGCTGAAAGCGCAAACTACCCTTTTTGCACAATCGAGCCTAATAAAGCCGTTGTTCCGGTGCCGGATAACAGACTTGAAGAGTTGGCAAAGATTGTAAATCCACAGCGAATTTTACACTCTACTATAGATTTTGTTGATATTGCAGGTCTGGTAAAAGGTGCAAGTAAAGGTGAAGGACTTGGAAACCAGTTTTTAAGCAATATACGTGAAACAGATATGATTTTACATATGGTTAGATGTTTTGAAGATGAAAATATCACTCACGTAGAAGGCGGAGTAGATCCGATAAGAGACATAGAGATAATAGAGAGTGAACTTATCTTTGCAGACCTTCAACAACTTGAAAGAAAGATAGAAAAACTTACTCGCCAGGCAAAATCAGACAAAAAAGCTAAAACTCTTCTTGAAATGGCAAACGAACTTAAAAAGCATTTAGAAGAGCTAAAGCCTGTTTCGATTTTTTCAAAAAAAGATGATGAAGATTTGAAAACTTTAAACAAAGAACTTAGATTTTTAAGTGCAAAACCGATTATTTACGCCGCTAACGTAGATGAGGATGGACTACTAGAAGATAACGAATATGTTCAAAAAGTAAAAGAGCATGCAAAAGAAGTGGGAGCTGATGTTATAAAGCTTTGCGCTAAAGTGGAAGAAGAGCTTGTCGCTTTAGATGAAGAGGAAGCAAAAGAGTTTTTAGACGATTTGGGTGTAAATGAGAGCGGACTTGATAAGATCATAAGAACAGCTTTTGATAGACTTGGACTTATAAGCTACTTTACGGCCGGTGTCAAAGAGGTTAGAAGCTGGACTATAAAAAGAGGATGGACAGCGCCTCAAGCAGCCGGCGTCATTCACAACGACTTTGAAAAAGGTTTTATTAGAGCCGAAGTTATAAGTTATGAAGATTTTATAAAACATGGTGGGGAACAAGGTGCCAAAGAGGCTGGTAAAATGAGACTAGAAGGAAAAGAGTATATAGTGCAAGATGGAGATGTTATGCACTTTAGATTTAACGTATAAGTTAATTGAACAGATACTTAGTGAATTATCCAACTTAAACTTAAATATGAGAGCTCACTACTTCTGTGAGCTCACCACTTTATATTAATAATAATTATTGAATATAAGTACAAATTCGATATTAATTTTTAAAATGTTTATCATCTACAATTCAATTTATCTTAAAAGTTTCAATAATGTGTTAAATATTCCAAAAGGCAGCTATTATATAAAGTATTAACTACAGATTTTCTATACAAACTATATAAATTCTCTATCTTTCTCAAAATTCAGTAAATAATTGTAAAATTTTAAAAATATATCTAAAAAAATCGATTTATTGATTCATATTTATATTAAATAAAATTTTTATAAACTAAATCTAAGGAAAACTATATAATAATATTTTATCATTAGTTTCTATTATTATTTTTATAAAAAAAAGGATAAAAAGTGGATTTTATTAAAAAACTATTAAACCTATTTAAAGAAAAAAGGGATGATAGAAAAAGTAAATATAACACCGAATTCCAAAAAAACGAAGATTTTAATGAAAGTCTTATTGATGATTTAAAAAATGACCATAAGACATTATTTAAAATTTATAGTGAAATCAAAGAATTATATGAAAATAATCCCTCAAATTACAAAGATATTTCAGAAAAACTTCATGATTTCAAGTTAACATTGGAAGTCCATCTAATGGTCGAAGATTCTCAACTATATACATATTTAGAAAAAAAATATAGCGATAATAAAACTTATGAAAAATTCATAAAAGATGTTGAACATGAAATGGCAACAATAGCTAAAGAAGTTTTGAATTTTATTAGAAAATATAATGATTATCAAATGTATCAAAAATATAATAACGATTTTTTGAATGAATTAGAAAATATAGGAAACGTCTTAACAAAAAGAGTAGAACTTGAAGAAAAAAGACTCTATTCTCTTTATAAGCCGTAACTTTTTATATCTTTTCTTTCAATTAATAAAGTTAGTATAGTCTCTACAAGTTAACCTCTTAATACTTTTTCTTACTCATTTTCAAAATTGCACCGCACTCTAAATGGTTTGTATATGGAAATTGATCGAAAAATGCAAATTTTTCGATTTTATGCGTTTTTATGATCTCTTGTAGATCCCTATACATCGTTTTTGGATTACAGGAGATGTAGATGATATTTTCAAACTTTTTTGATAACGTTCTTGTTGTCTCATCTAGTCCAGCTCGAGGAGGATCGACGAAAATCGTTGAAAAATCATACTCTTTTAGGTCTATTTGTGCATTTTTCAGTCTTGAAAAAGACCTTTTCTCTTCATAAGCTTCAACAAACTCTTCACTGCTAAGTCTAACAAACTTTACATTATTGGTACCGTTTAACTCACAATTTTTCAAAGCCGCTTTTATAGAGGTTTTTGATATTTCGGTCGCCAATACCTTATTGAAATTTTCACTTAATGGGATCGTAAAATTTCCGGCTCCGCAATAGAGTTCAAGCAGATCTTTACCAAAACCTTTTGAAGCCTCTTTTGTCCACTCTATCATCTTTTGGTTGATATAAGGATTAGGTTGTGTAAAACTCCCCTCCTTCTGTATAAATCTGTAACTCTTATCAAAAACCCTCAACTCTTCCGTTATAAAATCTTTTTTTAAAACAACTTTTTGACCTCTGCTTCTGCCTATTATGGATATATCAAATAGTTTTTGAACTTTTTGAGCCTCTTTCGCCCACTCCTCATCTAGCTTTTTATGGTATATCAAAGTAACTAGTATCTCTTCATTTAAAGAGCTCAAAAACTCTATAGCAAAAAGTCTCTCTTTTAAGATAAGCATACTCTCAAGCTCTTTTATGAGTTTTGGCATAAGTTCGAAAATAGGTTTGGATGTCATAGGGCACTCGTCTATCACTACAAGTCCTTTCCCCTCCAAAGAATGCATAGCATAAAAAATTTTAGATGAGGAGTGATAGATACGAAATTCAGCACGTGCCCGAAAATTGGAATCTGGTGAGCTTACAACCTCAAACTTTTTAGCTCCTAACTCCTCAAATAGTCTTTTGTTCTCATCAATTTTTAGTTTCAGCTGCCCTTCATATCCTAAATCAAATATTTTACAGCTTCCACATCTGCTAAAGTATTTACACTCCATTATCTCTTCTTTATAACTTTTTTGTTAATATTTTGAACGCTGGTAAAAAGCGTAACTTTTGTTGAAATTATATCTAAAGGTTATACATGAGTCTATCTGTAGTGATACTAGCCGCGGGCAAAGGAACTAGAATGAAATCGGCCCTGCCCAAAGTTTTACATAAAATAAGCGGCAAACCTATGATATATCACATAATAAAAGAGGCTTTAAAAATAAGTGAAGATGTAACGGTAGTTTTAGGACACGAAGCTGAAGCTGTAAAAGATGTTATAAAAAGATATTTTGAAAACGTTAAATTCCACATTCAAGATCTTAAAAATTTTCCCGGAACCGGCGGAGCACTTAAAGAACTTAAAACCAAGAGCGATAAAGTTTTGATTCTAAACGGAGATATGCCTTTAATCACAGCTGACGAATTAAAAAGCTTTGTAGTTTTAAAAGCAGATATCGTTATGAGTGTGATCGAATTAGAAAATCCTTCCGGATACGGAAGAGTAATCATTAAAGATGGAAAAGTTGTAAAAATAGTGGAACAAAAAGACGCTACGAAAGAAGAGCTAGAGACTAAAACAGTAAATGCCGGAGTATATCTAATAAAGCGTGAGATTTTAGAAGAGTTTTTACCAAAACTTTCAAACGAAAATGCCCAAAAAGAGTATTACCTAACAGATATTATAACCCTAGCAAACCAAAAAGGTTATACGATAAAGCCGCTCTACGTAAAAGAAGAAGATTTTAAAGGGGTAAACTCAAAACTAGATTTAGCTCATGCAGAAGAGATTATGCAAGATAGAATAAAAAATGAGCTAATGCTAAATGGAGTTATCATAAGACTTCCAAAAACTGTCTTCATAGAAGAAGGAGTCAAGTTCGAAGGAGAGTGCGAAATAGAAAGTGGAGTTGTTATAAAAGGAGACTCGTTTATAAAAAATTCTCACATAAAAGCAAACTCGGTCATTGAAGAGAGCCATATCGAATACTGCACCATTGGGCCTATGGCTAGAATTAGACCTGGAAGTTTTTTAAAAGATACACATATAGGAAATTTCGTTGAGGTTAAAAAAAGTAAACTACTAGGTGTTAAAGCGGGACATCTTAGTTATCTTGGAGATAGCGAAATCGATGAGGGAACAAACATAGGTGCAGGAACCATTACTTGTAACTACGACGGCAAAAGCAAATATAAAACAGTTATAGGTAAAAACGTATTCGTTGGAAGCGATACCCAGCTTGTAGCACCGGTTAAAATAGAAGATGATGTTATAATAGCCGCTGGAACTACGGTTACTAAAGATGTTCCAAAAGGCTCTTTGGCAATAAGTAGAACACCTCTTAAAATAGTTAAAGATTTTTATTATAAGTTTTTTAATAAATAGTATATTTGTATATTCGCATATTTGTGTATTGGTTTACCTAATTTAATTTAATTTTTACCAATACACCAATAACCAATATACCAATAACAAGGAAATAAATGAAATATATGCAAATTTTAAAAGGAAAAAAAATATTACTTGGTGTAACTGGCAGCATTTCTATCTATAAATCTATTGAATTATTAAGACTTTTTGTAAAAAGCGGAGCAAAAGTAAAAATTATTATGACCCAAAGCGCCAAAAGATTTATCTCTCCGCTTACTTTCGAAGCTGCCGGAAGTGAAAAAGTTCTTGATGAAAATAGTGAAGATTGGACTACTAAAAACAACCATATCGGCGTATGTGAAGATTACGATATATTGGTTATCGCGCCCGCAACGGCAAATACGCTAAACAAACTCTCAAACGGTATAGCAGACAATCTTCTTTTACAAACGGCTCTCGCATTTGCCAAACCAAAAATTTTAGCTCCGGCCGCAAATACAAATATGTATAAAAACAACTTTACACAAGCTAGCCTGAAACTTCTAAAACTAAACGGTTACAAAATAGTAGAGCCCCAAACAAAAGAACTTGCTTGCAAAACCGTTGGCGAAGGGGCTTTAGCCGAAGTAAAAACAATCTTTTACGAAACCGCAAGAGAGCTTTTAAAAGATAGTTTTTGGGAAGATAGATACACAATAATTACAGGAAGCGGAACGGTCGAAAAGATAGATGATGTAAGATATCTATCCAATTTTTCAAGCGGAAAACAGGCAAGAGCTCTAGTTATTGCCTTATATCTAAAAGGTGCTAAGGTAGAATTTATAACCACAAAAGATTTTGATGACTTGCCTCCAGTTGAAGTTTTTAAAGTTCAAAGCGCCGAACAGATGTATGAATATCTAAAAGAGAGGATAGAGGTCGCAAAAAAAGGAGTTTTGAAAAAACCAGATCTTATAAACGACCTCTCTACACCAAAGCTTATTCACAAAAAGCCATACCTTTTTATGGCCGCTGCTGTAAGTGATTATAAACCAAAATTTCCGCAAGAGGGTAAACTTAAAAAAGAGATGTTGGGCGAGGAGTGGTGTTTGGAACTGACTAAAAATATAGATATTTTGCAAACTTTAAATAAAGATGGTATTGTCGCAATAGGATTCAAAGCTGAAACCGACGAAGATAAAGCTTTGCAAAACGCCAAAAATATGCTAGAGAAAAAAGATTTGGATGCGGTCTGTTTAAATCTTGTCAAAGGAGCGACAAAATTTGGCAGCGATAAAAACTCTATTGTTTATATCTCAAAAAAGAGAACTTTCCAAAGCCCTTTAAAAGATAAACTCGAGTTATCTTTAGATATATCCGAAATCGTTAAGGAACTAGATGAGTAATACCCCAAGACATATAGCCATCATTATGGACGGGAACGGTAGATGGGCTAAAAAAAGAGGACTTCCAAGAGTTAAGGGACATGAAAAAGGCGCTGAAGTTGTAAGAGAGATAACCACCTACTGCGCCAACCATCCTGAAGTCAAAGTCTTGACACTGTTTGCTTTCAGTACTGAAAACTGGAAGCGCCCTAAACATGAAGTGGAATTTTTAATGAAACTGCTAGAGAAATACTTAAAAAAAGAGCTTCCGTTATATCAAAAAGAGGGAGTTAGGTTTGAAACCATAGGGGATATCTCTCCTTTTAGCGCTTCTTTGAAAGAAAGGATAGAAATAACCAAAGAAGAAACAAAAAACAATGAAAAACTTATACAGGTTTTAGCTCTAAATTATGGTGGCAGAGATGAGATAGTAAGAGCGGCAAATAGAGCTTGCAAAGCGGGTGTCGTCCTAAGTGAAGATAATTTTGACCAGTTTCTTGATACATCCAGACTTGGAGAGGCGGATTTGCTGCTTAGAACTGGAGGAGAAATGAGACTTTCAAACTTTCTTCTTTGGAGAGCCGCTTATGCCGAGCTTTTTTTTATAAAAACTTTGTGGCCGGATTTTACAAAAAAAGAGCTTGAAAATATAATAGACGAGTTTAAAAAAAGAGAGAGACGTTTCGGGGGGATATAGTTGAGTGGAACTGATACAATAATTTTAATATTTATAGCGATTTTAGGCGCAAGCATAGGCTCTTTTTTAAACGTACTAATATATAGAACGCCAAGAGATTTAAACATAGCCTACCCTTCTAGCCACTGTCCACATTGTAACAATAACTTAAAGTGGTATCACAATATACCAATCTTTTCTTGGATATTTTTGCAAGGAAAATGCGCCTACTGCAAAGAGAAAATTTCTTTGAGATACCCCATCGTTGAGTTGTTAAGCGCACTCATATTTTTACTAATTTTTCTCAAAAACGGTGTTAATCCATACTCTTTTTTACTCTCTTTAACATTTGCGTTGCTCCTTGCACTATCTTTGATAGACTTTGAGTATAAAGCGGTGCCAGACTCCATCAACTTAAGCGCCTTAACTCTATCTTTTTTCACTTCACCGACTATTTTACAAAACTTTATAAACGCGTTACTTCTAGCCGGAGCTTTCTCTCTTTTAAGATTTTACGTAAGCTATTACGTTTCCCTAAAAGAAGAGTTTCGTTTAAAACGTAGATTAAAAAGCGCACCTTGGCTAAAGAGCTATTTCCCTCAACCGGTAATGATAGAGGCTATGGGAGAAGGCGACATAATAGTAGCGGCAACCATAGGAGCTGTCTTGGGAGTAAAACTCTCAGTTATTGCAATATTTCTTTCGGCGATTTTGGCTATTCCGGCTTCTATTTTTCTTAAAGTAAGTAAAAAAGAAGTGGAACTGCCTTATATTCCATTTTTAGCAATGGCCTTTTTTACAGTATATCTTTTTGACGAAAAACTCAACACCCTTTTAGAGTGGTTTATCAATGGTTAGACTCGCAAAATATCTCAATAGAAACTTTTCAACTATGTTTTTCTCTCTATTTTTACCGCTATTTTCCATAGCTTCACTTATTTTTTTCGTTAAAATAGTCTCCATAACTTCCGTTATAAAAGTAAACTTTTTTGAGCTTATTCAACTATATCTATACGTATTGCCACAAATTCTCTTTTATACCATTCCAATAGCCTTTTTCGCATCCGCTGTTATGACTCTTTCCAAACTCTCTTACGATTATGAAATGGTAGTTATCTTCAGCCTAGGAATAAAACCGAACAAAATAGCCCATATTTTTGGAAAAACGGCTCTTTTAACAACCTTGACGCTGCTTATATTATCTATAGGAATCATACCTCAGGCTAAACAGATGTATAAAGGATTTATTATTTATAAAAAAGCGGAAGCGGTATTTAACATAAAACCTAGCGAATTTGGTCAAAAATTCGGAGACTGGCTGCTTTTTATAGGAGGGAAAAAAGGAGAAAACAGATTTGAAGATGTGATTTTATACAACCAAAAGGTTATGAACAAAGAGAACTTTATCGTTGCAAAAGAGGCATTGATAGTATCAAATAAAGAGGGTTTAAAATTTGTCCTGAAAAACGGTCGAGGATACACTTACGAAAAAGAAAAATTAACCGAAATCGAATTTGATATGATGACACTGAACGATTTAAGCGTTATCCAGGGAAAAAGATATAAAAACGTTATAGAGTATTGGTTTGAAAGTGTTTCAAACAAAACCAGAGCTTTTGATCTGAGTATATTTACACTTGTTTCTCTATTTCCAGCCATTTCGGTCTTTTTTATTTTAGCCTTTGGCATAATCAACCCCAGATATGAAAAAAATAGAACATACCTTTGGATAATAGCTACTATTGTCTCTTTTTATACTCTATCTTTTGTTCTTTCAAAACAGTTTCCATTTTACGCTATCTTGTTCATATTGCCTTTATGGATAATAACGGGGTATATTTTATATTTTAAAAGAGTCAAAAAGAGGTATTAATGAGAGTCAAATCTATAATAGCTTATGATGGAAGCAGATTTTTCGGATTTCAATCTCAAAAACATACCCAAAAAACAGTAGCCAATACTTTACAAAAGGCGTTAAAGAGTCTGCAAATCCATTCAAAAATCACAGCAAGTGGCAGAACCGATACGGGAGTTCACGCTACGGCGCAGGTGATCCATTTTGACTTGCCCACTTACTGGAGTGACCTAGAGAAACTAAGACTCCATCTAAACAAAAGACTCTTCCCTTCCATCAGAATCAAAAAAATAATGATAGTCTCAGAAGATTTTCACGCAAGATACAGTGCAAAAAGAAGAGCTTACAGATATATCTTAAGTGAACAAGAGCCAAACCCTTTTGAGTCTAATTATGTCACATTTGTTAAAAATATTGATTTCGAAAAGATAAAAGAAGCAATCACTCTCTTTGAGGGGAGATATGATTTTAAATATTTCCAAAAAAGCGGCAGTGATGTAAAAAGCAGTGTAAGAGAAATATATAAAGCGAAACTTTATAAATATAAAAATTACAAAATTTTCTACTTTGAAGCAAACGGTTTTTTAAGAAGCCAGATAAGAATGATGGTAGATTTTTTGCTTAAAATCGGAAAAGGCGAAATGGGTCAAAAAGAGCTAAAAGAACAGCTTTTATGCAAAAAGAAATACTCTACCTCTTTAGCTCCTCCTTACGGATTATATCTTTGTAAAGTTATTTACAATTAACAGATCGTTACAAAAAAACAGCGCTCATATATCCGACTACCGTAGTTTCATCGCCGCTTGCATCCGCACTGGTTCTATAATCGAGTATTCTAGGTTTGAGACCGAGTGTTTTAGCGGCCAATATGATCGCTTCTACCCCAATCTTTCCGCAAGCCTCGCAACCTTGATGAAGCATATCGATATCTAAGTCGTTTACCCCTTTTAAACAGAACCTATCTATCTTTTGAGCCTCTTTTAAAGAGTAGTAGTGGCTTAGATCTGTGCTGATTACGATAGCGTTATTTGGATCGCTTAAAACCTCTATACAGATTTTAGATAGAGTTAGAGGATCTAAATCTCCATAAACCAGCTCTATTACACTTGCGTTACCCATATAGTGCTTAATAAACGGCATCTGAACTTCGGTACTGTGCTCATTGTGAGCCTCTTTGACAAAAGCTATATCAAACAGGGAGGAAAGATATGTTAGATACTCTTTGTCGATCTTTAAATCTCCGCATGGAGTCTCATAACTATCGAAAAAACTTCCACTTATGCCGTTTAGATAAACTCTGTGGCTTGGACCTATCACTACAACTCTCTTTGGGTTAGAGTTGGCAAGAACTCTATAGACGATATTTGCCGTAAAACCGCTATAAATATATCCTGCGTGAGGAGAGATTATAGCTTTTGGCTCAATGTTCCAAACGTCGCTATCACTTAACGCTCTATCTAAAATTACGTTAAAATTTCCTATCATTTCTTCTATATCGTTACATCTACCTGGATAAAAAGCTCCGGCTACGCTTGCCTCTCTAATCATCTTTGTTCCTTTTATGGGCAAAAAATTTCAACAATTTAGCTTCGGCTAACCCTCAAAATTTTTCATCCAAATCTTACACCATCTTTACTTTCTATAAGCTATAAATAGTTTTTAGAGGTGCCCTTATATCAAAACTATCAGTTTATAAACAACTCTTCTTTAGTATAATACAAAAAAATTTTTTATGCAAACCACCTTAAAGGTACCTTTTTGAGCGAAAAAAGCAGATTTAGCGCACTAATAGCAGTAATATCGGTTATAACTCTATATAGATTTTTAGTTCTTTACTCTTCAAATATCGATCTATATATGGACGAAGCCTATTATTGGGGATGGTCTAGAAGTTTCGATTTGGGCTACTACTCAAAACCTCCTATGATCGCCTGGGTTATAGCTCTTTTTACCTCTGTATGCGGTGATAGCGAAATATGTGTAAAACTGCCCGCGCTTATTTTTTATCCTATCACTACTCTTATAATTTACTTTATCGCAAAAGAGCTATTTGACGAAAAGATCGCCTTTTGGAGTGGCGCCGTCTTTATAACCCTACCGGCAGTCTCGCTCTCTTCGATGATCATCTCTACAGACGTTGTTTTACTTCTTTTTTGGTCTTTGACCCTTTTACTCTTTATAAAAGCTTTAAAAACCAACAAAGATATATACTGGATAACAGCTGGTTTTAGTGCGGGTTTTGGTCTTCTTAGCAAATATACAATGATTATTTTCGTTATCAGTGTATTTTTATATATTATTTTTTCCAAAGAAAATAGAAAATTTTTGAAAAATCCAAAACTCTATATGACTATGATTTTGGCAGCCCTTGTTTATATGCCAAATCTCATCTGGAACTACAGACACCATTTTGTAAGTTTTTTGCATACAAAAGAGATAAGCGAGATAGATAGAGATCTTTTTCATTTCGATAAGATGTTTGAGTTTTTAGGAGCGCAATTTGGAGTTTTTGGGCCTATCTTCTTTGCAGTTTTGCTGTTTTTGATTTTCAAACCTTTCATAAAAGATGATAGGTTTAGACTCTTATACTCTTTTACGTTACCTTTTTTAGGTATTATCACTTTGCAAAGCTTTTTAAGCCGTGCCTTTGCCAACTGGGCGGCTCCCACATATATAGCGGCTACAATACTGGTTGCGGCATATCTTATCTATAAAAATAGAGTCTCAGTTTTAAAGGTAGGTATCGCCGTAAACATAGTTTTGGCTCTTGTAGTCTATCATTATCATGCTCTTGCAAACATTTTAAATATCGAACTCACCTCCAAAAATGATCCCTATAAAAGAGTTCTTGGATGGAGCAAACTTGCAAACGAAGTATCTAAAGTCTTAAATGAGTATCCTAAGGCAAAGCTGCTCACAGATGATAGAGAGATTATGGCTCAGCTTATCTACTACATAAAACCTCATCCTTTTGATGCAGGTTTTTGGAATCCTCATAGAAAACTTAGAAACCATTACGATCTAACTATTGATCTAAACGGATATAGAGGAGAAGATTTTATATTTGTTACTAAAAGATCATCTATACCGGACGTTATTTCAAGATTTGAAGAATCAAAAAAAATAGGAACAATTAAAATAAGACTTTATAAAGACTATGTAAGAGTGTATCATATCTTTTATCTTCAAGGGTTTAAAGGGTATTAGTGTGGAGATAAAAAAGTTTGATATTTTTATGATAATTCTTTTTTTATTAACAGGAGTTCTTTTTTTGATATATCCGCAAATAGATATAAAAATTAGTTCATATTTTTATAAAGATAGTGCCGGATTTTATCTTGCCAATACTACTTTTGCAAAATTAATCTATAAAGCAACCATAATCTTAACGGCAAGTTTTTCCATCGCTCTTTTGGTTTTGTTTATTGCCGATACTGTTTTTAAAAAAGAGTTTTTGGGAGTTAAAAAAAAGGTTATCGCTTATCTTCTTATAATCCTTATATTGGGTCCAGGTCTCATTGTAAATATGATTTTCAAAAACAACTGGGGTAGAGCCAGACCCGTACAAATAGAGCAGTTTGGCGGAGAAAAAAAGTTTACGCCTCCTTTTATAAAAACAGACCAATGCGAAAAAAACTGCTCATTTACCAGCGGACACGCAGCCGCCGCATTCTTTTTTATTGCTTTAGTGCCTCTTTTTAGAGATAAAAAAACCAAGATTTTAGCCGCTTTAGCCGCAATCTCATGGGGAGTCATTGTAGGTTTTGTGAGAATTTTACAAGGGGGACATTTTTTAAGCGATGTGATATTTAGTGCCTTTTTTGTCTATTTTACAGCAAGAGTAGTTTACTATTTTATATTTGAGAGAAAAAGATGAGATATTTAGTACTTTTTTTAGCCATTTTAACGATTATTGTATCTATTTTCTTTTTTGATAAAGATATAGCAATATTTTTTGAAAAGAATAGAGATTTAAGAGATTTTTTCGAGATCGTCACTTTTTTTGGAAGAGCTGAACTATACTTAATTCCCTCTTTATTAGTTTACCTAATATACCGCAAAAAAGAGCTTATAAAAAGATACGCTTTTTTTGTTTTTTCAAGCGTTGCCTTATCCGGAGTAGTAGTAAATATTTTGAAAATCATCTTTGCAAGATATCGTCCAAAGATGCTCTTTAGCGAAAACCTATACGGCTTTAGCTGGTTTGACGTGGGATACAACGTAGCTTCATTTCCTTCAGGTCATACCACGATAGCATTTGCCGCTATGGTATCTCTTTCTTTTGTCTGGCCAAAATTCAGATATATTTTCTTATCTTTAGCAACGCTTATTGGATTTAGCCGAATTGTTTTAGATGCCCATTACCTCAGCGATGTTTTGGCGGGAGCTCTTCTTGGGAGTATTACTTCTTATATAATTTATAAAAAACTTTTCAGGAATAATCATGGGTAAAATTTTAAGATATAAAGATTTTTTGCTAGCTCTGGCCATATTTTTGAGTTTTTTTGCAACGCTTTCTTTCGCTCCGCTTTTTGATCTAGACGAAGGAGCTTTCAGCGAAGCAACTAGAGAGATGCTACAAAACGGTAACTTCATCACAACTTACTTAAACGGGGAGCTGAGATTTGACAAACCTATTCTAATCTACTGGCTACAAGCTATAAGCGTTAAGATATTTGGACTAAATGAGTTTGCTTTCAGACTCCCTTCAGCAATAGCAGCAACTTTTTGGGCACTTGGGATCTACTGGTTTGCAAGAAGATATTTTGAGGAACAAACTGCGTTTTTGGCAACTTTTTTGATGATAACCTCTTTACAGATTACCATTATCGCAAAAGCGGCCATCGCCGATGCACTTTTAAATATGTTCATAGCCTACTCTATGTTTTTTGTCTATCTCTATCTCGATAAAAAAGATAAAAAATATCTCTATCTAGCTTTTGGTGCCATAGGTTTTGGAGTTTTGACAAAAGGACCTGTAGCTATCTTGATACCTCTTGCGGTAACTTTTATCTATCTTTTAATAAAAAAAGATCTAAAACTCTTTTTTAAAACCGTTTTCAATCCCATTGGACTAATTATATTTTCAGCTATAGCCCTACCATGGTACATTTTAGAATATATGGATCAGGGAATGAAGTTTATCGAAGGATTTTTTCTAAAACACAATATCTCCCGTTTCAAAACATCTTTTGAAGGACACGGGGGTTCACTTTTTTATTACGTTCCGGTAGTGCTAGCGGGTATTTTACCCTACACGACTCTCTTTTTAAAAGCGATATCAAAAGTAAAAACATGGTTTAGAAACGATCTTTATCTTTTTTTTGGAATATGGTTTTTATTCGTTTTTCTTTTCTTCTCCTTTTCCGGAACCAAACTCCCTCATTATGTGATCTACGGGTATACACCGCTCTTTTTTATAATGGCAATCTATCTTAAAGATATCAAAAACGACCTTTTATATATGCTTCCAGCTCTGATTCTCTTTTTAATACTTCTTTTCTTACCGGAAATCGCACTTGCTATTAAAGATAACGTAAAAGACGAGTTTGCAAAAGAGATCATTAAAGAATCACCAATCTATTTTACGCTGACATATAGGCTGTTTTTCGGTTTTTCTATCCTTTTTTTGATATCTCTTAGCTTTAATAAACATTTTGATAAAATTACAAAATCGGTATTACTCGGTTTTTTGTCTGTTATAGCCATAAACTTTTTCGTAATACCTACATACGGCAAAATAGCTCAGCTTCCTATAAAAGAAGCTGCACTAATAGCTAAAAAATATGATTACGACGTAGTTATGTATAAACTAAATACGCCAAGTTTCATTCTCTATAGTGAAAAATTTGTAAAAAAAAGAGCACCGAAATCTGGCGATATAGTTTTGACTAAAATAACCGCATTAAAAAATATAGAAAATTACAAAATTATTTATAAAAAGAACGGAATTGCTTTAATAAAGGTAGAAAAATGAAAAAACTCTCTGTTGTTATTCCGGTAATGAACGAAGAAGAAAATATCAAGCCCCTTTTTAAAGCTTTAAGAGAGGCGCTTGAAGGAATCGATTATGAACTTATCTTCGTTGATGACGGCTCTAGTGACAAAACGGTAGAAAAAATAAAAGAAGAAGCAGACGAAAGATGTAAACTGATAGTCTTTAACAGAAACTTTGGTCAAACTACGGCAATGGCAGCAGGAATTGATGCGGCAGAAGGAGAGCTTATAGCCACTATTGACGGAGATTTGCAAAACGATCCTAGAGATATCCCTATAATGATGGAAAAACTAGAAAAAGAAGGCTGGGACGTCGTCGCCGGGATCAGAGCAAAAAGACAAGATGGGCTTGTTCTTAGAAAAATCCCAAGCAAAATAGCAAACTGGATCATTAGAAAATCAACAGGCGTATATATAAGTGATTACGGCTGTACTTTGAAACTTTTTAAAAAAGATGTGGCTAAAAATCTAGGTCTTTACGGTGAACTACATAGATTTATCCCAGTTTTAGCCGAACTTTACGGAGCCAAAATGACTGAAATGCCAGTACGTCACCATCCAAGAATTCATGGTGTAAGTAAATACGGCATAGGAAGAACATTTAAAGTTATAAGTGATCTAATGCTTATGCTTTTTTTCCAAAAATACGCAACAAAACCTATGCACCTTTTTGGAACTTTAGGTTTTGGTATGTTTGGTGTGGGAATGCTTATAAACTTTTATCTTTTTATATTGAAACTTTTTGGAAGCGATATAGGCGGAAGGCCTCTTTTGCTTCTTGGAATAATGCTAACATTGGGGGGTATCCAGCTTATAACCACTGGATTTTTAGCTGAAATTATGATGAGAACATACTATGAGTCTCAAAATAAAAAACCGTATGTTATAAAAGAGATTTTCATAGGGAAAAATAGTCGTTAAATACTGGATATCGAAAGTTGAAAAAGAGTATAAAAACAGCCGTTAAAATTGCCATATCTTTTATTTTACTATTTTTCGTCCTATCAAACATAGACACTAAAAAACTTGTATCTATCTTAAAAGAGGTAGATTTTTTTTGGCTTATTTTAGCTTTTATAGCTTTTAACATATCAAAGATTGTAAGCTCTATTAGGCTAAATTACTACTTTAAAGATCTAAATATAGAGTTAACGCAGATAGAGAACCTAAGACTATATTACGTAGGAATGTTTTACAATCTCTTTTTGCCTGGAGGCATAGGCGGAGACGGATATAAGATATATCTTTTGAGAAAAAAATTTCAAACTCCAGTGATATCTTTGGTAAATGCAACATTAATAGATCGTATTAGTGGACTAGTAGCACTTCTCTTTCTATGCGCAATACTCTTTTTTTTTAGCTCATTTACAAAACTTTTCGAACAGTTAGGTTTTTTAGCTCTTATATGCGCTCTTTTAGCATATCCAATATTTTTATATCTTCACAAAAAACTTTTTAAAAATTTTCTTACTTATCTAAAAGAGACTACTATTTTAGGGTTTATAGTTCAGGCACTGCAGTTAATATGTGCATACTTTATCATCAAAGCCCTACCCCAAACCCCTCCTATAATCGACTTTTTAACTCTTTTTCTTATCTCCTCGGTCGTAGCCGTTTTACCTCTTACCGTAGGCGGAGTGGGAGCAAGGGAGCTCACTTTTCTCTACGGTCTTAAACTAATTGGCCAAGATCCGGCTAGCGGAGTGGCATTTTCTTTTATATTTTTTTTGATAACACTTATATCTTCCTCAATCGGAATATTTTTTATACATAAACCGTTGATAAAATCAGATTGATCTATCTTTTTTAGGAAAAAACTTCACTATCGAATATCCCTCATCACTGATACGTTCTGCATTTTTATCGAACTCATAATCCTCAAAATGATCATTAAGCACTGTCGCTAAATATTTTAGTCTATCTTCTATTATCATATCCAAAAACTCTTTTTTCAAAAACGTGTATAGATCCTCTTCACCCATTTTACATCTATCGTGAAGTTTTTTGATATTTTCTTTACTCAAATCTAATTTATCTTTTTTCATATACACCCTTCTATAACAAAGTAGCTACAAAAACTCTCTCTTTTGAAATTATAGTGTAATAATCTCTTCCTATTATTTCGAAAAAGGAGAAAAATGAAAAAACTAAAAGATTATTTTGAAGTACTAGTTGCAAGTTTTATTTTTGCCGCTATACTCATTACAAAAAGTGATTTTTACAACACTGTTATAGTGCTTTTGGAATTTATAGTTATCATCGAAGTTATTCAGATGATATTTATTTTTTTTAAAAAGCAAAGAGTAAAAATACGATATATGGTAGACACCTCTATCATCTACTCCATAAGAGAACTTCTTATAGCGTTCATCCACCAAAATATTGACCATATAAGAGTTACGGTTTTACTATCTATAATTTTTGCTCTTTTTTTGCTGAGATATCTCTCAATTAAAATCACTTATACCGTAACTTCACAAAATCAGCCATAAAAACTACTTTACTTTATGTAACTTAACAAAATTTCAAAGAATCTTTTTTACCTCTTTTTTGTTAAAAAGTATCAAACTATCTTCAAACCCTTCTTTAATTTCACCATTTTCTTTACCTAAAATTTTTGCCGGATTTTGACATATAAGTTTTAAAAGTTGTGAAAAAGTAAGAATTTTACTTTCAACTAAAGTTTTATAAAGAGTTTGAAGATAATCTCCTATGGCATCAACCCCAAAAGCCGCCTCATCGAAACTTATATCTTTTTGAACGGTGGATTTTGGAGAGTGAAGAGATGTTAAAAAGTCTATATCTCCCTCTTTTAGATGTTTTAGAAGTTTTTGGTGGTTTTTTTCATCTCTCAAAGGAGGATCGATTTTTGCAGTCGTATTATATCCTTCACACTCTTTGTCAGTTTTTAGAAGATGATGAATAGATACTTCCGCATAAACTCTGATTCCCTCCTCTTTTGCTTTTTTAATAAGCTCTATACTTCTTGAAACCGATAAAGATTTAAAGACTACCTCAACATCGTAATATTTAGCAAATTCTATAATTTTGGCAACCTCGCTTACCTCTTCCATCTCGTTTATACCGCCGAGCCCCAATCTTGAAGAGATCTCTCCTTCGTGCATTACCCCTACACTTTTTATAGAAGCATTTCTTGCCCTGCAATGAAGAGGAACATTATACATTTTTGCATACTCAAAAATTCTGCATATCAAAAAAGAGTCTATATCCGAGTAGAAAAACGGTGCAACAGCCCCCTTCTTCAAAAGTATGGCAATTTCGGACATACTTTGAGAATCATCTCCCATAGTCGCTTTTATCATAGGCAATATTTCACAAAAATTCTTGAATTCGTTTTCAGATTTGATAAACTCCAAGATTATCTCATTATCTAGAGCGGGATTTAAATCTGGATTTAAAACAACGGTTGTAACCCCACCATTTAATGCATCTTTTGATAATTTCCTTATATTTTGAACGTTAACTTTGTCATCACAAAATTTTACATTCAGATCAACAAGTCCAGGTAGCAAATAAGCGCCGTTTGCATCATAAATCTCATCATCTTTTAGATTATTGCCAATTTTTTCTATTTTTTTATTTTTTACTAAAACATCACTTTCATAAGTACCATGTATATCTACTATCTTGGCATTTTTTATTACCATTTTTATCCTCACATCTATTTGAAATATAGCTCTAATTATATCTAATAAATCAATAACTAACGACTAAAAACTTCACTCATCTTCTTATACTCTTTTAACTTTTCAAGGAAAACTTTAGCGGTAGCGGCTCCAACAAGCTGTCTGCCAATCTTTTTGCCATTTTTGTCCAAAAAGTAAAATGTAGGCGTTCCAAAAGCTTTCAACCCTAACGATTTGGCTATGTCTATATCAATCTTTACAGGAATAAAAAAGTTTTCTACAAACTCCGAAAGTTTTTGATCTTCAAAAGCAACCTCATCCATATATTCACAGGCTTCACACCCCTTTTGTTCAACCATAACCATAATCGGTTTACTCTCTTTTTTGGCTAACTCTTTTGCTTTTTGTAAACTATCGACCCAATCAAAATCCGCCGCAAAAAGGAAAACTGTTATCATCAAAATAGCAAAAATTCTCATAATCTCCTCCAATAATTAACGATTATTTACCTAATGACTTCTTTACATCTTTCAGTATCTTCAAAAACAGTTCCGGTTCTTTATATCCTATAACTCTATACTTTTTTAACTCTTTTCCATCTTTAAAAAAGAGTATTGCGGGAGGACCAAATACAGAAAACTTTTTCAAAAGTTCTCTGTTTTCTTTAGAGTTAGCCGTAACATCGGCTTTAACAAACATAAAATCCTCAAACTCTTTTCTAACCCTCTCATCCGCAAAAGTAATGTGCTCTAGCTCTTTACAACTTACACACCAATCTGCATAAAAATCTAATAGTACTGGTTTGTCGCTACTTTTAAGTATCTCTTGAAGCTCTTTTATAGAGTATATCTTTTTAAAGTTACTCTCTTTTTTAGTGGTCTTAGTCACAATAGAAGTTTTTTGTTTCAAAACTTTCAAAGGATCAAAAAGATTGCTAGCACCGGTAAAAGCGCCGAAAAACAAAAAGAGCCCGTAAACGAACATAAGCATTCCAACACTTTTTTTGAGATACTCAAACCAGTGAGAACCTTTTTCTATATTTTCAAAAACTCTAAGATATATAGCACTTCCTATAAACAAAGCTGCCCATAAAAGAAGCGTAACTGACGGTGGCAAGATTCTTTCTATCATCCAGATAGCGACTCCAAGCATCACTACGCCAAAAACTTTTGAAACTCCGGTCATCCAAGGTCCTGGTTTTGGCATAAATTTTCCAGCTCCAGTCCCTATAAGCAAAAGCGGAGCCCCCATACCCATACTAAGAGAAAAAAGTGCAAGACCTCCCAGTAAAGCGTCACCGGTTTGTCCTATGTAGATAAGTGCACCCGCAAGTGGAGGAGCCACGCAAGGCCCCACTATCAAGGCTGATAAAAAGCCCATTATAGCAACACCTATAACTCCTCCTCTGCTTCCTGCTTCATCACTTTTTTTAGTAAGTTTTGTCTGTAAAGATGCCGGCAAGCCGATTTCGTAAAATCCGAACATACTAAATGCCAAAGCAACAAAAATGAGAGCAAAAATCGAAATTATCCACGGATTTTGAAACGCAGCTTGTATATTGGAACCAAAAAGTCCGGCTAAAACGCCGGCTACAGTGTAAGTCAAAGCCATTGCCAAAACATAAACGAGAGAGTAGATAAAAGCCTTTTTGACGGTTATATTTTTAGCTCCAATGATAATCGAAGACAGAATAGGAATCATAGGAAAAACACAAGGAGTAAGAGCCAGTAAAAGTCCAAATCCAAAAAAGGTTATCAAAACAACCCACAAACTCTCGTTTTTCAAAGTTGAAGCAATCTTCTCCTCTTCACTAGCCACACTTTTTTGTTTCTTATCTTCAAATATCTCACTTTTTTGGCTCTTTTTTATCTCAAAAACATAATCTTTTTCCATAGGTGCGTAGCAAAGCCCGGCTTTTGAACACCCTTGATAGGAAAGTTTTAGTTTTATCTTTCCTTCAGGAAGTTCGCTAAAAGGGATTTTGAATTTAAGTTCATTAAAATATACCTTAGTATCATGAAAATCCTCTGCCGGAGGAAGTTTTAATAAAATATTTTTCCTTTTGGGCTCTATTAGTTCAACTTTTACTTTATCTTGATAAAGATAGATATCTTTGGCCAATTTTATTCGAACTAAGAAAGCGTTCTTCTCTTTTACTATGCTAGGTTTAAAAGCAACTTCTGGCTCTATTATCTCTCTATCCAACCCTGCGGGAGTAAATGCAAAAAGATAAGAGTAAAAAAATAGAGTAAAAATAGTTAGAAATTTTTTCATACTAGACTCCAAGTATTAGTTTTTATTATAATAGCGTCAAAAAGTTTACTTTATACTCTTTAATTTAATTAGAAGTTAATGTTATTTTAACCAAATTTGCTTTAGTCTTATATATAGACAGTCAAATATTTTTAGGTTGTTAATCACAACAAAATATAAAAGGAAAATTTTATGCCAAATAGACTTATAAACGAACATTCACCTTATCTACAGCAACACGCAAACAATCCGGTAGATTGGTATCCATGGTGTGAAGAAGCTTTTGAAAAAGCGAAAAAAGAGAATAAGCCCATCTTTTTATCTATAGGATACAGTAGCTGCCACTGGTGTCATATGATGGAGAAAGAAGTTTTTGAAAATGAAAAAATAGGCCAAATTTTAAATGAACACTTCATAAGCATAAAACTAGACCGTGAAGAAAGACCAGATATAGATAAATATTACCAGGAAGTTTACCAACTTTTAAACCAAAGAGCTGGAGGATGGCCTCTTAGTATTTTTATGACACCTCAAAAAGAGCCTTTTTTTGCCGGAACCTATATACCACCCGAACCTAGATACAACATGATGGGTTTTAAGCAGCTTATAGAAAAAATCATTGAGGTATGGCAAAAAGACCCAGAGGAAATTTTATCTCAAGCTAAAGAGATAACAAAATATTTAAAATGTGCCGATAGTCCCAAAAAAGCGGTTAAACTAGAACTTTCCATAATAGATAAGTTTATAAAATCGGTCTCTTCAATATATGATCCTAAAAACGGGGGTTTTAGCTCAAAACCTAAATTTCCTCAAACCTCCATCATAAATACTCTTTTAAAAATTTATCAGCTAAATGAAAATGAAGAGGCTCTTAAAATGGCTACAAATACTCTCAAAAATATGGCAAAAGGAGGTATTAGAGATTTGATAGATGGCGGTTTTTGCAGATACAGCGTTGATGAAAAGTGGCTGGTACCCCATTTTGAGAAGATGACGTACGACAACGCTCTTATAGCAAACAGTTACTTAAATGCCTATTTTGCTACAAAGGAGGAGTTTTATAAAGATATTGGGTACGAGATAATAGAGTTTATGGAAAAAAAGATGCAAGAGAGTGCGCTTTTTTACAGTGCAAGCGATGCTGATAGCGAAGGAGAAGAAGGAAAATATTTCGTTTACGAATATGAAGAGGTTGTAGAAAAATTAAAAAAGGACGGATTTAGTGATAATGAGATAGAAGAGATCTTAAAGAGGCTTTCGGTTACAAAAAAAGGGAATTTCGAAGGTAAAAATATAATTAGATTGGAATGCGAAAATTTTGAGCATAAAGATAGAGTTTTTAAATCTTTAAAAGAGATAAGAGAAAAAAGAGAGTATCCATTTATCGATAAAAAAGTTATAACTTCATGGAATGCGATGATGATAGCCACTCTCTATAAAGCAGCCCGAATAGACAATAGATTTTTTGAAATGGCTGAAGAGTCAATGAAAAAGCTTATAGAAAAGATGTATATAGACGATAAACTATACCATGTAGCTATGTTAGACAAAGAACCCAAAATAGAAGCATTTTTAGAAGATTACGCGTATCTAGCATACGCTCTTCTTGAAGCGTACAAAACAACCCTAAATGAAGAGTATCTAGCTTTAAGTGTAAAATTGACAAACGATGCATTAGTTGATTATTGGAGTGAGGGAAAGTGGTATTTTAGTAAAGGCGAATTTAAAACCGACGCGGACTATACAGACGCCACTTATCCAAGTAGTGCGGCTATGATGGTTAGTGTTATGTTGAGTTTAGGTTCTATATTTGATGAAAAATATAAAAAATTCTCATTTATCACTTTAGAGTATTACAGCGAAAAGATATATAAGTTTTTACCATACTGCGCTCTTTTTGTAGAAGATATTATAAGATTTTTAAAAGATGACTTGGTAATTAAAGCAAGAGAGGAAAAGATAGTTGATTGTATAAACAAGATCGACTTTATACACCCATTTACTCTCTTAAAAGAGGAGGAGATAAAGGATATTGTGTTCTGTAACTCTTTTAGCTGTTTTGCATCTGTAAGTGATTGCAACAAAGCCCTTGAAAAATTAAAGGAGCTAAAGTGATTCAAGAAGCAATTTTGGGAGGAGGCTGCTTTTGGTGTTTAGAAGCAATATTTAAAAGAATAAAGGGTGTAAAAGAGGTTATAAGCGGCTATAGCGGCGGAAAAAGAAAAAATCCCACATACGAACAAGTTTGTAGCGCGGCGACCGGTCATGCAGAAGTGGTAAAGATAATTTTTGACGATAATATTATTAGTTACGAAGAGCTTTTGGAGATCTTTTTTTCTATACACGATCCAACACAACTAAATAGACAAGGAGTCGATATAGGAACCCAATATAGAAGCGTTATTTTTCCTCTAAACGAGTCTCAAGAAAAAATAGCCAAAGAGGTTATAGAAAAGCTAAATCCAAAATTTAACAACAAAATCGTCACTACAATAGAGCCTTTTGAAGCGTTTTACGAAGCCGAAGAGTATCATCAAAACTATTATGATAATAATCCTTATCAAGATTATTGTCAAGTTGTTATAGCTCCAAAACTGCAGAAGTTTTTAAGAGAATTTGAAGATAAAGTCTGACATTATACACTATATTGGAAAACAGAAACGTTTATTATAAGAGAATGAGATATGGTTAAGTTCATACTGTTTTTATCGATTATAATATTAACAGCACTATTTTTTATTTATAAAAAGTTTACATTTGATAAAGATATTCAATCGGCTCTAAAAAAGATGTTTTTACTGACAATATTAACAGGAAGCACAATATTTAGTAGATATCTTGTTATCTACACACCTCTTTTACTATTGCACATCTTGGCACTGATGATTGGTTGGGGGTTTCTCTTTGCGCTTTTACTGAACAAAACAAAAAAAACCTGGCCTATCCTTTTACCTCTTGTAACTATCACTCTATTTTTCATCAGTGGATTTTTCGTAGCCGAGTTTGATTAATTTGCGCCATATTTTTAGTTTCTCTTCATAGCGTAACTTTCTGTAGGCCGGAGATGGCGAAGGAAGGTAATATCTTTTTATATTTAAATGAGAAAAATTTTTTTCAAAAAGCTCTTGCGATTTCCTACCGGTAAAGTAAATCTTCTCAATTGAGGGATTCTCTTTTAAAAAAGTTTCAATATCGTTTATCTCAATATGTTTAAGAGTGCTATCTAATGAACTCTCTCTTTTACAACTTTTTACCATATCCCAAAGAGCAATTTTATGCTTTTTTAAAAAAATAATCTTCTCTTCGATATTATTTGGAACTATATCATTAAAAATATCGGCTAGCAGTCTCCAGAACTGATTGTGCTTGTGACCGTAATAGAAACTATTTTTAAAAGAGTCAAAACTAGGAAACGAACCCAAAACCAAAATTTTAGAGTCTTCAAAAACAATAGGTTCAAAGGGGTGATACTCTATCATAATTTAAACTGAACCAACATAAACTCTAATGTTTTAGTTGAATTTAGCAACTCTTTCGATATCTTAGAAATCTCTTGAATATCTTTATCATTCTCTTTAGAAAGATTTGCAATTGTCGATATTTGTTCATATATATTTTTACTTTTATCTGATATATTCATCGAGTTTTCATAGGTCTTAATACTCATAGAAACACTTTTCTCAAGATTGTTAGATAATTCAGTAATAATTTTAGTAGAAGCCCTATTTTTCTCAACTAAATTTTTCATATTTTCACTATTTTCTATTATAAAACTTTTTGATTTTGATATAGTTTTTATAACATTTTCAACAGTTTTATTAATACTATCCAAACCCTCTTGCGTCCTTTCCGCTAGCTTTCTAACCTCTTCGGCTACAACCGAAAAACCTTTACCGTGTTCACCGGCTCTAGCCGCTTCTATTGCAGCGTTCAATGCTAAAAGATTTGTCTGATTTGCTATTTCTGAAATAATCGTCGTAATATTTTCTACCATTTTTATCTCTCTTTCGAGCTGACCAAAAATCTCATTTATACTATTTTCAATATCGGATGTTTTTTTCATAGTTTCTGATATCTCATAGATATTTTTTAAAATATTCTCCATATACTCTTTGGCGTTACAAATCTTTTGTTTAGTCTCTTCAGCGATTTTTTTGGTGTTTTCAGTAGTTTTTATAATATCATCAGCTAAATGAACCGTACTTTCAGATAACTCATACTCTTTTTGTGCGCTTTTGGAAAGATCTTTTGTAATATTATCTATCTTTTCTACTATTTTAACTGTATTAAAAAACTGAGTCTTAGTCTCTTTTATAGTTTTAGAAATTTTATCTATAAACTTATTTAGATATCTTGTAACAATACCAATCTCATCGGTAGACTCTTCTGGAAGTCTTTTAGTTAGATCCCCTTCACCATGAGCTATATCCTTAGCAACTTCATCAAGTCTTTGAACAGGTTTTAAAATACTTGTACCAGTTATATAGTTGATTAACGTTAAAACCAAAACAACCATAAATCCCAAAATTGAGATTAAAATCAAAAACTTTTTCTTCAAAGCTTCAAAATAATCAGCTTTATTGGTTCCGGGAACTACCCAAACCTCCCAAGGCTCGATATATCTAAATGCAACTATTTTGTCTTGTCCCGTTGCAGCTGAAATATACTCATATATTCCACCTTCTTTATGAGTTCTTATATAATCAACATAATCGTGCCCAGCAAAATTTTTACCCTCTTTTTTTGGATGAACTACAAAATTTCCTTTTTTATCTACAAAATATACATACCCACTTCGTCCGATTTTAATCTCATAAATTTTCTTTTTAAATTCCGGATCGTTTATAGCATCGAGCTTTATTTTTGCTATATACTCTATCTCTTTTTCTAAAGCATCCGCAACTGAGTTAATATCGTATCTCATTACATCTTTTATCTCATTAGTTGCAATAGTGTAACTAAAATATATTGTAGTTAAAAAAGCGAGCAGCGATAAAACTAGATTTAAAATAAACTTACTCTTTATAGAAGTGCAAAAAAAGTTTTTTTTACTGCAGGCTCTTACCATGGGTAGTTCCAGTTATAAGGATTTTTTATGATTCAATAATGATTTTAATATTTATAATATTAATTGAAGTTTAAAGTAGCAAACTAGAGAATCATGCTATTCGGTATGGATTAACCATACCGAAATATATTACTCTACTTCAGCGTCTATAACTTCGTCATCACCACCGCTTTTTTTACTCTCTGTTCCGCCTTTTGCCTCGGTTGTTCCGCCTTGCTCTTTTTTATACATGGCTTCAGCAAGTTTATGGCTAACTTGGGTAAGTGTTTGTACTTTAGCCTCTATCTGCTCTTTAGTAGCGTTTTCATCTTTTAATGTCTCTTTAAGTTCATTAAGAGCTTTTTCTATAGCAGCTTTATCTTCAGCGCTTATTTGATCACCAACCTCTTTTAGACTCTTTTGGGTCTGATAAGCCAAAGCGTCAGCTTGGTTTTTGGTTTCTATAAGCTCTTTTCTTTTTCTATCTTCCTCTTTGTGCGCTTCAGCATCTTTAATCATTTTTTCTATCTCTTCTTCGCTCAGACCGCTAGAGCCCGTAATCTTAATCTCTTGGGCCTTGCCTGTTGCTTTATCTTTAGCCGAAACAGTTAAAATACCGTTTGCATCGATATCGAAGGTAACTTCGATTTGCGGCACTCCCCTTGGTGCAGGCGGAATACCTTCAAGAGTAAATTGACCTAAAGATTTGTTATCTTTTGCAAGCTCTCTTTCACCTTGTAATACATGTATCGTAACTGCAGGTTGGTTGTCTTCTGCTGTGCTGAAAATCTGAGTTTTCTTAACCGGCAAAGTAGTACCTTTTTCGATAAGTTTTGTCATAACGCCGCCAAGAGTCTCGATTCCTAAACTTAACGGTACAACATCTAAAAGCAACACATCTTTAACATCACCTTTTAGCACAGCTCCTTGAATCGCTGCGCCTACTGCAACAACTTCATCAGGGTTTACAGATTTGTTAAGCTCTTTTCCAAAAAACTCTTTAACTTTTTGTTGTACAAAAGGTATCCTTGTTGAACCACCAACCATAACAACTTCATTGATCTCATCTTTAGAGAGTCCTGAATCTTTTAGAACCTCTTCACATTTTCTGATAGTCTGTTCAACCAAATCTTCGATCATTGATTCAAATTTCGCTCTTGTTATTTTTTTAACTAAATGTTTAGGACCTGTCTGGTCAGCTGTGATAAACGGTAAGTTAATCTCTGTTTCCGTTGCTGAACTAAGCTCTTTTTTAGCATTTTCTGCTGCTTCTTTTAATCTTTGAAGAGCCATAACATCTTGTTTTAAATCTATTCCGTTTTCGGCTTTGAACTCTTCAACCAACCAGTCAATAATTTTGTTGTCAAAATCATCACCACCTAAGAAAGCGTCACCACCTGTTGCCAAAACTTCAACTACGTTGTCACCTGTCTCAAGGATTGTTACGTCAAAAGTACCACCACCTAGATCGTAAACAACTATCTTTTCCGCCTCTTTTTTATCTAGACCGTAAGCTAATGCCGCAGCAGTAGGCTCGTTTATAATTCTAAGAACGTTTAATCCCGCAATAACTCCTGCCTCTTTGGTAGCTTTTCTTTGAGCATCGTTAAAGTATGCTGGAACGGTAATAACAGCTTCGGTAACCTCTTCGCCAAGATAACTCTCGGCATCCTCTTTTAGTTTCATCAATATTTTTGCACTTATCTCTTGAGGAGTATAAACTTTTCCTTCAACTTCAACGGCACAAGCTCCGTTTCTATCTACAATCTGATATGGAAGCCTCTTTTTGGCTTCTTGTGCTTTATCTTCATTGCACATCAAACCCATAATTCTTTTTACAGAATAGATTGTTCTAGTAGGATTTGTTACCATCTGCCTTTTAGCGGGATCACCTACTAAAACTTCTCCTTTATCTGTAAAAGCAACAACGGAAGGAGTAGTGTTTTTTCCTTCTTTATTTGGTATAACTTTTGCCTCTTTTCCTTCATAAACTGACATACATGAGTTAGTTGTTCCTAAATCGATTCCCAATACTTTTCCCATTTTTTCTCCTTTTAATTAATTTCTTTAGTCTTATACATATTTTAGCCGGTTTGGCTAAACTTTTCTGCTACTTTTGTAGCAATTTATTAATAAAACTGGCAATAATTTTTCTAACCGCAAATCGTGAACTTCTTCAAAGCTACGATTTGCTCCAAGGTAAATCAGCTGCTTCTATGCACATCACTAAGCAAAGCTTAGGATTCGCATATAGTCGCAGCTTTCGCTCGGATACAGAGGCAAAGCAGTTTACCTCTTAAGCCTACGGCTTATCCTCGCTCATTTAGCGACACTAACCTTAGCAGGTCTAAGTACTCTTTCTTTATACTTATAACCTTTTTGGATAATTTGAACTATTTCGCCAGCCTTTTTCTCGGCGTCTTCTACTTGAAGCAGAGCTTCGTGAAGATGCGGATTAAACTCTCCCCCCTCTTCTATTTCTATTACTTCGATACCATGTTTTCCAAAAGCTTTTATAAACTGCTCAATTGTAAGTTTTATACCCTCTTTTAACTGCTCTACAGCCTCTTCGGCCTTTAAATTTTCAGCGCTTACAGCTGCCAAAGCCATATCTAAACTATCAAGAGCCGGCAACAAATCTTGCGCAAATTTTTCTAAAGCATACTCTATAGCTTGATATTTCTCTCTTTCAAGTCTCTTTTTTGTGTTTTCAAAATCTGCATGTACTCTTACATACTTATCTTCACACTCTTCAAGTTTATTTTTTAGTTCATTAAGCTCTTTTTGAATATCGTTAGACTCCTTTTGTTGCTCGTTTTGCTCTTCTTGAGATTTTACTTCAACCTTTTTCTCTTGTTCTTTTTCTTCAGCCATTTTTCACTCCTTTGTCAAATTTTTAAAAAAACTCTCGTAATCTCTACAAAGAGCTCCTATACAAAGCATCTTTGCATCTCTTTTTTCTATTTTTGCATTACTATTATAAGCAAGATATCCTTTTGGAAGAAGCTCTTCAAAATAGAGCCCGGGTTTGAGCTTGTCCAAAATAGTTCCATCTAGAATATCTTTGATATATCTATTACCCCACTCTCTATTATTGGAAATCAATTCCAAAAGCTCTTTGATACCTTCTATATTTATATCTTCGTTTGATACTGCATTTAGTTTTTTTGCTAAAGTCGTAAGACCTATCTGTTTACAGATATTTACCAAATCGCTTACTTCAACACCTATAAATTCATTAAAAAATCTATAAAAAGGTTCGCTATAATCTATTATAAACTCAT